>MPDD01000022.1 GCA_001874265.1 Bacteroidetes bacterium MedPE-SWsnd-G1
AATGTGGTTGCTTAATTTTTCAAGACTCTTAAAAACAGACTCTTAAATAAGTTAAAAAATTATGAAATCTCTAGAATAGCCCTAGTTTTATTAGATTTTGTTATATAATTTTTTATATTTGTTTTTGATTGTAGGCTTTAAGGCTTACCTTTGTATTAAAATTAGGAAACAATTAAATTTAAAATTTTTAAAATGAAACATTTAAGAATAGCTTTATTAGCTTTACTTGTGGTTGCTGGTTTTAGCAACGTAAATGCCCAGGATGAGGACAATCCTTGGGTTATTGGTTTCGGTATTAATGCCGTAGACTTTTATTCTGTGAACAATGCAGATTTAAAAAACATGGATATTCCAGGTGAAGGTCCTGCTGGTGGTAGTTGGTATGATCAATTCTTCAATGCAGAAGATAATTATAACATTATCCCTTCATTATCTAGATTATCTGTTGCTAAGCACCTTAACGGAAACTTTTCATTGGAGTTTGCTGGGTCTTTAAACAAAATTTCTAAAATTGGAAAATATGAGGTAGATGACTTATCTTATTATGGTGTTGATGCTGGTATTAAGTATAGTTTTGCTGAATTATTAGGTCTTGAAAAATTAGAGCCTTACGGAACAGTTGGTGGAGGTTACACTTGGATGGATTCAAATGGTGCAGGAACTTTAAATGGTGGAGCTGGTTTAAACTACTGGTTTAATGACAATTTAGGTTTAAATGCACAAGCTAATTACAAGCATGCGTTTGATGATGCTAATGTAGCACAACACTGGCAACATTCATTTGGTGTTTTAGTTAAGTTCGGAGGAAAAGATGCTGACGGTGACGGAGTATATGACAAAAATGATGCTTGTCCTGATGTATTTGGATTAGAAGAGTTCAACGGATGTCCTGACACTGACGGTGACGGAATCATCGATTCAGAAGACGCTTGTCCTGATGCTGCTGGAGATGCTGCAAATGATGGTTGCCCTGATACTGATGGTGACGGCGTAGCTGATAATAAAGATACTTGTCCTGATGCTGCTGGTCCTGCTGCAAACAACGGATGCCCATGGGGTGACGCTGATGAAGATGGAATCAACGATAACGAAGATAATTGTCCAAATGAAGCAGGTCCTGCTTCTAACAACGGATGTCCTTATACTGACACTGATGGTGATGGAATAGCTGATAAAGATGATAACTGTCCAGATGATGCTGGTTCTGCGGCTAACAATGGTTGTCCTGAAGTTCCGGAGTCAGTAAAAGAAGCTTTAAGAGCGTATGCTAAAACAATTACTTTCGACACTGGTAAAGAGTCTATAAAAGATACTTCTGCTGATGTTTTAGAGAAAATTGTTGCTGTAATGAAAGATTACCCTCAAGAGAAGTTTGTTGTTGAAGGTCATACGGATAATGTAGGATCTGAAGCTAACAACCAAAAATTATCTGAGAAGAGAGCGGAGTCAGTATTGGCTTACTTACTTTCAAAAGGTGTAAGTTCTGACAATTTAAGTTCTTCAGGTTATGGTGAAACACAACCAATCCAATCTAATGATACTAGAGAAGGAAGAAGAGCGAACAGAAGAGTTGAAATCAAACACTTCAAATAAGAAAGAATCAATTAGATTTATTCTATAAATAATTAAAAGCCGACTGTTTTCAGTCGGCTTTTTTATTTGTAAAAGTTTAGACTTTATTATTGTCTTAAACGCGATTTTTTTTATTGTATTGGAATTAGTGCTAGGTAGATGTTAAGAGTATTGTTGGAAATGGATATTATTTATTACAGCGTAGAAAATTAATTTCTTATAAACCTTTTAAACTTAATTAGTGATTTATGTATTGATACTTCATAACCTAGAACCTATTGAATAAGGTAACAAAAGATATATAAAATCACGAGTATTATATTTAGCAAAATTGTTATTTCAAAAAGGGAATAAATAAGGTCTTTGATACTAAATAATATGGATAACTGGTTTCATTTTTGATATAAGGGTTGGATGGTATTGGAAGTTATGCATAAAAAAAAGACTGTATTTACAGTCTTTTTATACAAAAATAGATTAAATATTTCTAGAAATTTAGATTTACACCCAATCCAAATGTTTCTCGAATCTGAAAACCTTGGTACGCATTGTCATCATAGATAGTTTGAAAAGTTAAATCTGTAGATAACCATTCGTTCACAGTTAACACTAAATTCAATGTATAATCAATATCAACATTTTGAGGGGAGTCTAGGTAATTTGAATAAATAGCAAGGATATTCTCAAAAGAAACATTCTTCATAATATCTGTTTTATAATAGGCTCTAATATTTAAACCAAATTCATACAGTAAACTATCACCAGGAGCAACTCCGTTAGTTTCATATTCATTACTAGAATCATATCTTACAGCATCTGGATCATCATCATTATAGGAAAATATTTCATCTACCATGAAGGTTAGTTTTGATGTGAACGGAGCTATATTGACATTGAGTCTCTCAGATTTTTTCCATAATAAACCTGGACCAAATTGCAAGTAACCTGGAGCAAATGCACCAGAAGTTCTAAAATCCTCGTTATCGTAGCCGTAAAAAGGGTCTCCTGGGTTTTCATTTTGATCTAAAAAGTCATCTTCATAATCAAAACCATCTGTAAACTGTGTTTTAAAATTCATGAAAAATGAGAAATACCAATTTTCCCATCTCATGTCCTTACCTAAAATAGAGTTCAATTCAATTCTGTCATCCGTTTTTCTTAATCCGTCATCTTCAGTTATGTTAATACCATAACTGGCCAAAAGTTTATTGTCTAAAAGCCATGGACCTTTTCTGTAATTAAAATCATAATTAATCTTAAGGCTTCCAGAAAGGTTACTATCACCTCCTGCATCCCAATTGACAAATGCTGTTTGATTTACTAGAAAAGTTATTTTACCTGAAGCAGTCCAACCCTGCAACGAGTCATTTGCTTGTTCAGTTTGAGAATATCCGATGCCATATATTAGCACCGCCATAATTAGCGTTAATAGTTTTTTCATTTTTATAGGAATTTATTTAGTAAGACAAATATAATGAATACCTAATAAAATAGAATAATTACTTATTGGCTTTGAATAAAGGAACAGTAGAGCAAGCTTCACCAAACATAATTGACCTAGCAACTGGTGTTAATCTCGACATTAGTAAAGTATAGGCAGAATCAGGAATAGGTTTGTTAGAACAGCCTTTAATAATAACAGGCTTCCCTTCGAATTGTTCTATGGGTAAATTCGAAATTAAATTCTGAAAAATACTTGTTTCCAATTGTATTAAATCACCAACAACTACCAATGATGAATACCGAGAAAGATTAGAAGTAATTAATAAATATGCCCATGATGGTATGATGGCATCAGCGCTACAAGTTAGTGCTACATAACTGTTCTTATATTGACTCCAATCATGACTTTTAACATATGCTCTAAAGTCTTTCTCTTTTAAAATAAGTTCCTCAAAAAGCCAATCTTTAATATCAAAAACAACGCGCTTTCCTTCAGGATAATATTCCTCTAAATCAATAGTTATTAATCTGCTTTCAGCAACTTTATTTCTAATTTCGCTCATAATTTTACAAAAAACCTAATTCTAACTTGGCTTCTTCGCTCATCATATCTTGAGTCCATGTAGGATCAAAAGTAATTTCTACTTCGCAATTTTTCACTTCTTCCAAAGTCTTCACTTTTTCTTCTACTTCTACAGGTAAGGTTTCGGCAACCGGACAGTTGGGAGAAGTTAAGGTCATTAAGATTTTAACGTCATTATCTTCATTAACCATAACATCATAAATTAATCCCAATTCGTAGATATCTACTGGTATTTCTGGATCAAAAATGCTTTTTAATACAACTACAATCTTATCTCCTAAATCTTGTACATCTTCTTGATTCATACTCTTTGTTCTTATTTTGTTAATTTGCTTTGATAGCCTAAAGCATATAGTTTTATTTTTTTAATCATAGAAACCAATCCATTGGCTCTAGTCGGAGATAAATGTTCCTTTAAACCAATTTCATTTATAAATTCGGTATCAGCACTTAAAATGTCTGCAGGTTCTTGGTCGGAAAAAACACGTAATAATAACGCTACTATTCCTTTTGTTAGAATGGCATCGCTATCTGCTTTAAAGACAACTTTATCACCTCCTAATTGCCCATCAATCCAAACTTTAGATTGGCATCCTTTTATGATATTTTCATCAATTTTTTTTGAAGGATCAATAAGTTGCAAAGATTTTCCTAAATCAATAATATATTCATACCGCTCCATCCAATCTTCAAACACTGAGAATTCATCAATAATTTCTTCTTGTATTTCTTTGATAGTCATTTTTTAAACTTAATTTTGCAAGATTAAATATCGGCACAAAAATAGTCTTTATAATTAATAAAAAAGGTCTTTATTAGTGCAGAATTAAAAGAAGTATGACAAAATTATTAGCAGTTGGTACAGTGGCCTTTGACGCTATAGAAACGCCATTTGGAAAGACGGATAAGATATTAGGCGGCTCAGGAACTTTTGTTGGTTTGGCAGCCTCTAAATTTGGTGTAGAAACAGGAGTTGTTTCTGTTGTTGGAGGAGATTTTCCGCAATCGTATTTAGATATGATGAATACCAACGGTATAAATACTGAGGGAGTTGAAATTATTAAAGAAGGAAAGACATTTTTTTGGAGTGGTAAATATCATAACGATATGAACTCTAGAGATACTTTGGTAACAGAGTTGAATGTATTGGAGCATTTCCAACCTGTAGTTCCTGCATCTTTTAAAGATTCGGAAATTGTAATGTTAGGTAATTTGCATCCGTTGACACAAGCATCAGTGTTAGATCAGTTAAATGGAACTCCAAAACTAGTTGTATTAGACACCATGAATTTTTGGATGGATATTGCTTTAGATGATTTGCATTCAGTTTTAAAACGTGTGGATGTAATTACTATTAATGATGAAGAAGCACGTCAATTAAGTGGAGAATATTCTTTAGTAAACGCAGCAAAGAAGATTCATACTATGGGTCCTAAATATGTGGTAATTAAAAAAGGAGAGCACGGTGCTTTACTATTTAGTGAAGATTCAATGTTTTATGCACCGGCTTTGCCATTAGCAGAGGTTTTTGACCCAACTGGCGCTGGAGATACCTTTGCAGGTGGTTTTTGCGGTTATTTAGCAAAAACGAGAAACATCTCTTTTGAGAATATGAAAAATGCCATAATATACGGTTCTAATTTAGCATCATTCTGTGTTGAAAAATTTGGAACAGAGCGTATGGTAGATTTGAAGAACGATGAAATTGAAACGCGCTTGCATGCCTTTAAGGAGCTGACGCAGTTCGAAATAGAATCATAATAATTATTTAAAATTCCGCCGCGCGCGGAATTTTTATTTTGAAAAATATTAAAATACAACAAACACAATACAACAAAAATGAGTGACGCTATTAAACATGAATGTGGAATTGCCGTTTTAAGATTGTTAAAACCTCTTGAATTTTATAAGAAAAAATACGGGAGTTCTTTCTACGGAATTAACAAGATGTATTTATTGATGGAAAAACAGCATAACCGCGGACAGGATGGAGCTGGTTTTGCAAGTGTAAAATTTGATATGGAACCGGGGCAACGTTATATAAGTAGAGTGCGTTCTAATCAGCCACAACCGATACAAGATATTTTTGCTCAAATTAATGACCGACTTAATAATGTAATGTTAGAGTATCCAGAAAAGAAGGATGACATTGCATGGCAAAAAGAGAATATGCCGTATTTGGCGGAATTGAATTTAGGACATGTGCGTTATGGAACTTTCGGGAAGAATAGTATTGAGAGCGTTCATCCATTTTTGCGTCAGAATAACTGGAAGCATAAAAATTTAATTGTTGCAGGTAACTTTAACTTGACGAATTCTAACCAAATCATGCAAGAATTGATTGAGTTAGGGCAGCATCCAAAAGAAAATACGGATACTGTTACTGTAATGGAAAAAATTGGTCATTTCTTAGATGATGAGGTGGAGCAAATGTACCAGGAATACAAAAGTAAAGGGGTAGATAAAAAAGCAGCGACCGATTTAATTGCAGCGAACTTAAACGTAGAAAACGTTTTACAACGTGCGGCTAAAAGTTGGGATGGTGGTTATGCAATGGCTGGGCTAATTGGACATGGAGATGCATTTGTATTGCGTGATCCAGCTGGAATAAGACCTTGTTATTTTTACAAAGATGATGAAGTTGTTGTTGTGGCGTCAGAAAGACCCGTGATTCAGACTGTATTTAATGTTGATATTGAAAACATCAAAGAACTAGATAGAGGACATGCACTCATCATTAAAAAGAACGGGGACACTAGTGTAAAACCTGTTTTAGAGCAATTACCTAAGAAATCTTGTTCTTTTGAACGAATTTATTTCTCTAGAGGGTCTGATGCTGATATTTATCAGGAGCGCAAGAACCTTGGAAAAAATGTGTTTCCTCAAATTTTAAAATCTATTAATGATGATGTAGAGAACTCTGTATTTTCATTTATTCCGAACACTGCAGAAACATCTTTTTATGGAATGTTCGAAGCAGCTGAAGATTTTTTAAATCAACAAAAAACGAAGACTTTATTAGATGGGAATCATAATTTATCTGCTCAAAAGGTAACAGAAGTTTTATCCGTTAGACCAAGAATGGAAAAGATTGCCGTTAAGGATGTTAAATTGAGAACTTTTATTGCTGATGACAATTCTCGTGACGATTTAGTAGCACACGTATACGATGTTACCTATGGTGTAGTAAAACCAACAGATAACCTTGTTATTATTGATGATAGTATTGTAAGGGGAACAACATTAAAGAAAAGTATTATTAGAATATTGGATAGATTAAGTCCAAAGAAAATCGTAATCGTTTCTTCTGCTCCTCAAATTCGTTATCCGGATTGTTATGGAATTGACATGGCAAAAATTGGTGATTTCATTGCATTTAAGGCAGCTGTTGAATTATTAAAAGAAACAGATCAAAGCAATATTATAGATGAGGTTTACGCTAAATGTAAGCAGCAGAAGGAATTAGGAGATGCAGAAATTCAAAATTTTGTAAAAGAAATCTATGTGCCATTTACTGATCAGCAGATTTCGAATAAAATTGCAGAGATGCTGAAAACAGAAGAAATCACTTCTGATGTTGAGGTTATTTATCAGACAGTTGATAATTTACACAAGGCATGTCCAGATCATACCGGAGATTGGTATTTTACGGGAGATTATCCGACACCTGGAGGAAATAGAGTTGTAAATTCAGCCTTTATAAATTACTATGAAGGATCTGATGCGAGAGCTTATTAGTTAAAAGAGTAATTAAAAATAAAAACCCGAACACATTGTTCGGGTTTTTTATTTTGGAAGAATCATGAATTGAAAAAATATATAGAAATCAACTCATCATTTCAAATCAACACTTCATCATACTTATAAATCAATACGGTAAATATTTGCACAAACATTATTTAGAATAAAGTATATTTGAAGAAACAAAATCAAAAATTACTATCATGACTTCAACAATTATTATCGTAGCCATTTTTGCCATAGTGCTTTTAATGCTCATTTCATTTTACAACAAACTTGTAAAATTACGCAACAACAGAGAAAACGCTTTTGCAGATATTGATGTTCAATTAAAGCAGCGTCATGACCTAATTCCGCAGTTAGTTGAAACTGTGAAAGGTTATATGAAACATGAAGAAAAAGTATTGACAAATGTTACTGCTGCAAGAGCAGGTGCTTTAAATGCGGGTTCTATCAATGAGAAAATTGCGGCAGAGAATCAATTATCGACTGCTTTAAGCGGTTTGAATATTGCTGTTGAGGCCTATCCAGATTTAAAAGCAAGCACTAATTTTATGCAGTTACAAGAAGAGATTTCTGACATAGAAAATAAATTATCTGCGGTAAGAAGATTCTTTAACTCCGCTACCAAAGAATACAATAATGTGGTTCAAACATTCCCGTCTAATATTATTGCTGGTATGTTCTCATTCAACAAAGAATCTATGTTTGATGTTGGTACTGCAGAGAGAGCAAAATTAGATGAAGCACCTAAAGTTAGTTTTTAATTAAATGAAGTACGTTGGGTTACAATCTCAAATAAGTAATAATAATTTTAAATCAGTTCTACTACTTATTGCTTTTCCATTGCTTTTACTGGGACTCGTTTGGTTGTTCTTTTTTTTTACTAATTTTTACTTTGTAGAAGAAGGAAGTGCGACGAATATTGATACAGTAAATAATGGATTTATCCACACGATTCCTTTTGTTTCAATTGGAGTTTCTATTTGGTTTTTAATTGCATGGTTTTCACACTCGGCCATGATTCGAAAAGCAACAGGGTCAAAACCACTAGAGCGAAAAAACAATAAACGTATCTATAATTTGGTGGAGAACTTGTCGATGTCTAGAGGAATGAAAACTCCGAATATCTATATTATTGAAGACGATTCTTTAAATGCCTTTGCGAGTGGGTTGAGCGACAAAACCTTTGCTGTTACTTTTTCGAGAGGGTTGATTGATAAATTAGATGATGATGAGTTAGAAGGAGTTATCGCACATGAATTAACTCACATAATCAATAGAGATGTACGCTTATTAATTATCTCTATCATCTTTGTAGGAATCTTTTCGTTTATTACTGAAATTGCTTTTAGGACGGTGTTATACGGGGGTGGAAGAAGTAGTGGTAAAAAAGAAGGAGGAGGAGCTGTATTTATCATTTTGGCATTAGGAGTAGTAGGAATGATATTGTCATCTTTTTTCAGGTTTGCGTTGTCTAGAAAAAGGGAATATTTAGCCGATGCAGGTGCCGCGGAAATGACTAAAAAACCATTAGCCTTGGCAAGTGCATTACGCAAAATTTCAAATGATCCGTGGATTGAGGCAGTGAAACGAGAAGATGTAGCACAAATGTTTATAGATCATCCTTCTAAGAAACATAAGAATCGTGGATTGGCAAATGCATTTAATGGCTTATTTGCAACACATCCTCCAATAAAAAAACGAATTGAAATTTTAGAACAATTTTAAAATAAAAAACCCGAAGCAATACCTCGGGTTTTTTTATTTCAATCTAGAAATTATTTTCCTGCAGCATAATTTGCTGATACCTTAGCCCAATCAATTACATTAAAAAATGCATTGATATAATCCGGTCTACGGTTTTGGTAGTTTAAGTAATAAGCGTGTTCCCAAACGTCTAAACCTAAAATTGGTTGGTTACCACAAGTAACTCCTGGCATTGTTGGGTTGTCTTGGTTTGGTGTAGAACAAACTGTTACTCCACCTCCTTTAACAACACATAACCAAGCCCATCCTGAACCGAATTGGGTAGCAGCAGCACTTGAAAAAGCATTTTTAAACGCTTCAAATGAACCAAACTCAGCATTGATAGCATCTGCTAACTCACCTGTTGGCTCTCCACCTCCGTTTGGAGACATAACTTCCCAAAACAAACGGTGATTGTAAAATCCACCTCCATTGTTTCTTATTGCTCCATTGCTCATATCTAAGTTAGATAGAATTTCTTCAATAGATTTTCCTTCTAATTCAGTACCTGCAACTGCAGCATTTAATTTACTTGTATATCCAGCATGGTGTTTTCCATGGTGAATCTCCATAGTTCTTGCATCTATATGTGGTTCTAGCGCATCATATGCGTATCCTAATTCTGGTAATTCAAAAGCCATAATTTTTGTTTTTTAATGTTGTACAAAATTTTCTAGGCCAAAGGTACACAACATAACTCAATCACGGAAATTGATTGTTGTTATAAAACTATTAATAAAGTTTATACCAAATTAATAATCCGCATCCTCTGGATACTTGGCCATAAAGCCTTCTGCATCTGCAACCATGTTTTTACTTCCACAGAAAAACGGTACACGTTGGTGTAATTCGGTTGGTTTAATTTCCATGATTCGTTTATACCCATCCGTTGCCACACCATTTGCTTGTTCCGCTAAAAAAGCCATTGGATTGCATTCGTATAAGAGGCGTAATTTTCCTTTTGGAGCCTTGGAACTAGTTGGGTATAAATAAATGCCTCCTTTAATCATATTTCTATGAAAATCGGAAACCAAAGAGCCAATATATCTTGAGGTATAAGGTCGGTTTCCTTCTTCCTTTTGACAATATTTAATATAGTCTTTAACACCTTGTGGAAAATGAACATAATTCCCCTCGTTTACAGAATAAATATTCCCGTCATTTGGGAATTTCATGTTTGGATGGGATAAATAAAAGGTTCCTATCGCCGGATTCAAGGTAAATCCGTTTACACCATGTCCAGTGGTATAAACTAGCATCGTAGATGTCCCAAAGACCACATAACCCGCGGCTACTTGATTGTCCCCTTTCTGTAAAAAGTCTTCTAATTGTACAGGTGTTCCGATAGGGGTAACTCTATGGTAAATTGAAAAAATAGTTCCTACAGACACATTTACATCAACATTTGATGAACCATCTAACGGATCAATCAGCACAACATATTTATTATTATGTCCACCATTATTGCTTTCAATGGCAATAAAATCATCTTCTTCTTCACTTGCAACACCACAAACAATTTGTCTATTTGTGAGGGTCTGCATAAAGATATCATTGGCGTAAACATCTAGTTTTTGTTGGTCTTCTCCTTGAATATTAGTTTCACCTGCAGCACCTAAAATATCAACCAATCCCGCTTTATTTACTTCGTGATTTACTACTTTTGCTGCAAGTCGAATAGAGTTTATTAGTCTTGAGAGTTCCCCTGAAGAATATTGAAAATGCATTTGATTGTCAATAATGAATTCTCCTAGTGTGGTGTGTTTTTGAGACATAACTGCGTTCTAGTTTTTTACAAATATCGTTTTTTAGTAAAACATAAAGCCATTTTAAACATGAAAATATCAATACGAAAAGCAATTAAATCGGATGCTAGTTCAATTTTAAAATTAATACAACATTTAGCGGATTTTGAGAATGAACCAGATGAAGTAGAAGTAACAAAAGAGGATATTGAAAGCGATGGTTTTGGGGTGAACCCATTATTTAATGCGTTTGTTGCAGAAGTTGACAATGAAGTTGTTGGAATGGCGTTGTATTACTACAGATATTCTACATGGAAAGGGAAAACGATTCATCTGGAAGACTTGATTGTAAGAGAAGATATGCGTAAGAAAAATATAGGAGGTCTTTTATATCAATCTATAATGAAGCAGGCTTTTAAGGAAAATGTGAGACGAGTTGAATGGGTGGTGTTAGATTGGAATACACCAGCGCGAAATTTCTATTTAAACTCTGGAGCAAAAATTTTAGAAGGTTGGGAAACCGTTCAAATGGATAAAAACGGGATTGTTAATTTTGTTGAAGGACCAAAATAAATGAAGGTATTTAAATTTGGAGGTGCATCAGTTAAAGATGCAGATTCTGTTAAAAATGTTGCGAAAGTTTTAAAACATGAAAACGCTACTGATGTGTTGATTGTCATTTCTGCAATGGGTAAAATGACCAATGCTTTTGAAAAAGTTGTAATGGCCTTTTTTAATGACCCTCCAAAACTTGCAAAAGAAATAGCCTTTGTAAAAACTTTTCATCAAACGATTATTTCAAATTTATTTGAAAATGAATCACATCCCATTTTTGAAGTAATTGAAACCGAATTTAAAACACTGAATAATTTTCTTGATGAGAATACATCAATAGATTATAGTTATGTTTATGATCAGGTTGTAAGTTACGGAGAGGTGTTATCCACCAAAATTGTAAGTGCATATTTAAATGAAATTGGGATAAATAATAATTGGCTAGATGCTAGAAAATTAGTTAGAACAGATACCTATTACCGCTCTGCAAAAGTTAATTGGGAAGAAACGGAATCTGTAATTATAGCAAATGCCCCAACAAATTCGATTAGTATTACACAAGGGTTTATTGCAGGAAACAACGGAACAACGACAACTTTAGGTAGAGAGGGTTCAGATTTCACCGCTGCTATTTTTGCATATTGTTTAAATGCAGAAAGCGTTACAATTTGGAAGGATGTTGAAGGTATTTTAAATGCGCATCCTAAGTATTTTTCTAATACCGTTTTATTGAATCAAGTCTCTTATAAAGAAGCAACCGAAATGGCTTTTTATGGAGCGTCTGTAATTCATCCTAAAACTTTAAAACCATTAGAAAATAAGTTAATTCCATTAATTGTTCGGTCATTCGATAAGTTAAATACGAGAGGAACTATAGTGCAGAAAGGAGAAGATATTGAACCTTTAACACCATGTTTTATTCAAAAGAAACAGCAGATTTTGGTTTCAATTTCGGCCAAAGATTTCTCGTTTATGGTAGAGTATAACATAAGAGATATTTTTCAGCAATTACATGGCCAAAAATTAAAAGTGAATTTGATTCAGAATTCAGCGCTAAGTTTTTCAGTGTGTATTGAAGATAAATACAACACGTTCAAACAGTTTTACAATGAGTTAAAAGATGAGTTCAAAATCTCATATAATTCAAATGTAACTCTGTACACCATTCGTCATTTTGATGATGCTTCCATCGAAAGAATTGTAAAAGGCAAGAATGTTTATCTAAAGCAAAGCAGCAGAGAGACCATCCAAATTATTACAGAATAAAGTATATATTTGTTATTCGCTCTAATTTTAAGGAATGCATGGGTTTAGTTACCGCAAAAGAAGTTTCAAAAGCAGTTAATCTTGACAAATATGGTTTTATAGGAACCTTTTTTGGCTGGTTGTTAATGAAGGTTTTGCGTATTTCTACACTAAATAAAATTTACAATAAGCACAAGCATTTATCAGATTTAGAATTTTTCGATGCGCTTTTAGACGATCTTCAAATTCAATTTGAAATACCTGATGAAGATTTAAAAAGAATTCCAAAAGATGGTGCTTTTATTACTGTTTCAAATCACCCATTAGGTGGTATAGATGGAATTTTATTGTTGAAGTTATTGGTTAAAAAAAGACCAGATTATAGGATTATTGCCAATTTCTTATTGCATAGAATAGAGCCAATGAAGCCATACATAATGCCTGTAAATCCATTCGAAGACCGGAAAGATATAAAATCGAGTATGGCGGGTGTAAAAGAAGCCTTAATGCATTTGAAAGATGATAGGCCTTTGGGTATTTTTCCGGCTGGAGAAGTTTCGACCTACAAAGACGGTAAATTAATGGTAGATAAACCTTGGGAAGAAGGGGCTGTTAAATTGATTAAGAAAGCGAATGTTCCGATTATTCCTATTTATTTTCATGCTAAAAATAGTCGATTGTTTTACTGGCTATCTAAAATTAATGACACCTTAAGAACTGCTAAATTGCCTTCTGAATTGCTATCGCAAAAGCAACGTGTAATTAAAGTTAGAATTGGGAAACCTATTTCTGTTAAAGACCAGAATCAATTTGAAAAAACGGAGGACTTCTATGAGTTTATTAGAAAAAAAACTTACATGTTGGCCAATCCTTTTGAACCTACAAAAATTATTCAAACACCAACTTTAAAATTTCCGAAAGAGCCGAAAGAAATTGTTTCTCAGGGTAACGTTAAAGCGATGATTGAAGAAGTGGCCGCTTTAAGAGAGAATGATTCTAGAATGATGGAGAGTAAAAATTATGAAGTCTTTTTTGCTAGTGCGGATAAGATTCCAAATTTATTACATGAAATAGGGAGGTTACGTGAAATTACTTTTAGAGATGTAGGAGAAGGAACGAATAATGAAATTGATTTAGATGAGTTTGACCAAACTTATCATCATTTGTTCTTGTGGGATAATAATACAAAGAAGCTTGTTGGTGCGTATAGAATGGGTCTTGGAGTTGCTATTTATGCCAAAAGTGGAATTGAAGGTTTTTATGTACAAACACTTTTTAAGTTTGAGCCAGAATTGTATTCCATGATGAGTAAAACCATAGATATTGGGCGAGCATTTATAGTAAAAGAATATCAACAAAAACCGATGCCATTATTCTTTTTATGGAAAGGTATTATTCATGTTACATTGCGTTATCCAAAGCATAAATATTTGACTGGAGGGGTAAGTATTTCTAATCAATTTTCTAACTTCTCAAAATCGTTGATGATTGAGTTTATGAAATCTCATTATTACGATCCTTATATAGCGCAGTATATTCATCCTAAGAAGGAGTATAAAGTAAAATTAAAAGATGCGGATAGAGATTTTGTCTTTGACGCAACACAGGCTGATTTAAAAAAGTTTGATAAAGTAATTGATGAATTGGAGCCTGGGAGTTTACGCTTACCGGTCTTGATTAAAAAGTATATAAAGCAAAACGCCAAATTAGTTGCTTTTAACGTAGATCCAAAATTTAACAATGCAATTGATGGACTTATTTTTCTTCGTATTTCAGATATACCGAAAAGCACTGTTGGACCGGTAATGGAAGAGTTCCAAGCAGAACTGGAACGAAAGATGGTAGATGAAAATTCAAAATAAAAGGGGGCTCATATGAGTCCCCTTTTTATATTTAGAACCAACCTTTATAATTGTTTTGATACATTTCAACAAACTCCTCATCAGATTTTGTTAAATAGATAATCCCTTCAATAAGTCCAAGGATTCCTAAAATTCCACAACTAACGAATGAAATTAATATTTGAATTAATCCTTCTTTGGTGTAGCCAAGAACAAATTTGTGTATTCCTAATGAGCCAAAAAGGATACCCAAAACACCAGCGATAACTCTTTTACTATCCTGAACTGAGTAATGCATTTTTGTTTGCCCATTTTCATCAACTATTTCCATGTAATTTTAAAATTTTGTTAGTCCTGCTAAAATATCGAATTTTATTGAAAAGCGGCATCAATTGGTTCCCACAATTCAATTTTATTTCCATCATTGTCTAATATCCATCCAAATTTACCGTAGTCATATGTTTGCATTTCACCAACAATTGTAACTCCTTCTTCTTTTAAGACCTTTAATAAATCTTCTAGGTTTTCAACCCTATAGTTAAACATAAAATCTTTTTTAGAAGGCTCATAGTAATCCGTATCCTTAGCAAATGGACTCCATTGTGTAGAACAGTCCTTTCCCTCTTTATCTTTCCACCAAAAAGTACATCCCCAATCATCCGTATTAAATCCTAAATGCTTTTTATACCAATCTTTTGTGTCCGTTGGGTTATCCGTTTTAAAGAACAATCCGCCTATACCAGTAACTCGTTTTTTCATAAATCTATCGTTTTATATTTTTCTCATAGGTCGCAATCCATGCTTCTGGAGTAATTTTAGCTACCAATTCCGCAATTAAATCATAAGGAATATCATTCATTTTTTTAAATCGAACACAACTTTTACCCATATCTAATTTGTATTTGCAGTGCTTTGGATATTCGTTTACGAACCAATCATGTATTTTTTGGTCCGCATATATTCCAGAATGATATAATGCAACAAAGTTTTTTTGTGATGCCAAATTCATGAATGGTAAAGGAACAGAATTATCACAATGATATCCACTAGGGTAGGTGCTAAACGGAACATGCCAACTTAGCATTCCATAACCCAAACCCGCTTCGTAACCTTCAGGGATATTCTGAGAAATAACCTCTCTAAGTTTTTGAATAACCTCCTTTCTATCTTCAGGTAATTGGTTTATATATTCATCTGGTGTATTCGCTTCGTATTTCATAATATTATTTTTTTCGTTGAAGAATAAATGAAGATATAACCGTGATAATGATTCCGATGGTAAATACAATTCCGAACATAAACAAACCTGCAAATGTTGGATTGTCAAAGGCCTCCATGTCAGTTATCAATTTTTCTTTTTGTATCTCAAACTCGGCCGGAGGTAGTGTTTCTTTAAGGTCATTTAAGGTGTATTGAATATATTCCGCAGAAAAGTCAGGATTAATTAACGTTACATAAACAATATCTAAAAGCCCAATTACAATACCTACAATAGCAGAAATTGCCAAACCAATGACCAATGCTTTTCCAAATGAAACGATCCCTCCGTTTGTTTTATCTCTGAAATGTTTAATACCAAAAAAAACGAAAGACAAGGATGCAAAAATGGATAAATATCCAAATATTTCTAATAGACTAAAATCTATTAAATTGGTAAAAAAATGACTTCCAGCAAATATACTTCCACCGATAAGTGCGCCATATCCACCAAATCTTAAAATTGAATTTTTCATAATTTGAAGTTTAAAAGTTTGAAACAAAACTAGCCTCACAGATTCAAATTCTACTCATACTAAAGTACGAATTCTATCCTACTTTAGTCTATTATGTGCATTTCTTTGGCTTTTTGAACAGCCTGTGTCCTCCTTTTGGCGTTTAGTTTTAGCAATAAACTAGACACATGAGATTTAATAGTACTTTCTGAAACAAACAACATTTCGGTAATTTCTTTGTTAGATAAGCCATCTGAAATCTTGCGTAAGACTTCATATTCTCTTTTGCTTATTTGAAGTTCTTCAATTTTACTGTGATCAACTTTTTGAGTTGTTGATTTTTCTTTATGAAGTGTTTTCTTATTGATATAAATACCTACAATTAGAAAAACCGTTGCAACGATTGTGGTAATTAGTTCAACGGAGGTTTTGCCTATAAAAATGGTATATTTACTCAATTGAAACAGCGCAAGAAGTGCAATAATGAGTAATGAAAAAGCAATAATAGTTTTTTTCATTTCATAAAATTACAAAAAATGTGCCTTGATTTTATCAACGATTGTTTGGGCTAGTTTAATTTTTGATTCAACGGTCCAACCCGCAACATGAGGAGATAACAATACGTTTTCGGCATTAATTAAGTATATAAATGCATTTGGTAAGGTTTCATTTTCAAAAAGATTTTCGAATGAAGACTTTTCATATTCTAAAACATCTAAACCTGCGCCTAGAATTTTTTTTGACTTTATGGCACTCACAAGATCTTCCGTTTTTACCGCAGTACCTCTAGCTGTATTTATAAGCCAAAATGGCTTTTTAAAATCGTTGATGAGTTCAGAATTTACCATGTGATGTGATAATTCGTTAAACGGTGTATGTAAACTCAGTACGTCTGATTTTTTTTGTAATTCTGCTAACGAAACTTGCTTACAATTGTTATCTCCAACACCGTCTAAAATATCATAACAAAGCACTTCAACATCAAACCCTTTTAGTTTTTTAGCAAAGGATTTACCCATATTTCCATATCCAATCAATCCTACTGTTAATCCATCTAATTCAATACCGCGATTTTCTTCTCGTAACCATTTACCTTTTCTTATTTCGCTATCGGCTTTGTTTAATTTGTTGAATAATGAAAGTAACATTCCAAGGGCATGCTCTCCAACCGCATTTCTGTTTCCTTCAGGCGCAGCAATTAATTTAATGCCTTTTGATTCGGCATAAGTACAATCAATACTTTCCAATCCCGCTCCAACGCGTGCAATAAACTTTAGACTTGTCGCAGCATCAATAAATTGTTTGTCAATTTTAAATCGACTGCGAATTACAATTCCGTCGTATTTAGAGATTTCCCCTTCAACCTCAGCTTTTGTGGAAGCATAATCTTCTTCATTGGTAAAGCCCAAATCATTCAATTGATTTAAAAGTAATGGGTGGTTGGTATCGAGATGTAGAATCGTCATTATTGATATTTGGATGATTAGATTTTTGGATTATTGGAGTGTTGACCTAAATTTAGACATCATTTTTATGATTGAATCTAGTTTTTTGATTAATTCATTCAAATCAGGATTAGTAACAAATTGCAAATCATTTGCTATTAGAAGTTGGGTTTCAATTTCATAACAAGAACCGATAGCGATTTCTAAAAATCTTGAAAAATCCTTATTCGAACTTCTTGATGCTCCTTCTGCAATATTTGAAGGAATTGAAACCGAAGCACGCCTTAATTGCGAAGTTAATCCAAACTTTTCGCTATCTGGGAATGGCGAGGTCTTTTCATAGATATCAGAACAAAACTCCCTGCTTAATTGCCAAAATTTTAAATCTTTATACCTATGCATCTTAATCCGATTAATCCAACATTCAAATAATCTAAAAGTCTAATAATCTAGAATTAATATTGCTCCTTATCATTCGGAAAATCAACACTTTTCACATCTTTTATATAACTTTTAAAAGCTCCGGTCATATCATCGTATAAATTCAAATAACGTCTCAAAAAACGAGGGTTGAATTCATGTGTCATTCCTATCATATCATGGGTTACTAAAACTTGCCCGTCAACACCTGCTCCAGCACCAATTCCGATTACAGGAATTGTTAAACTTTCCGCAACTTCTTGTGCTAGTTTTGCTGGTACTTTTTCTAATACTATAGCAAAACATCCTAGTTTTTCAAGAAGTTTGGCATCACTTTTAAGTTTTATTGCCTCTTCCTCCTCTTTTGCTCTTACTGTATAGGTTCCAAATTTATAAATGGATTGCGGTGTTAATCCTAAATGTCCCATTACCGGAATTCCAGCATTTAAAATTCGTTTAATCGAATCTTTCACCTCTTTACCGCCTTCTAATTTTACAGAATGTGCTCCACTTTCTTTCATAATTCTAATGGCAGAACGCAATGCTTCTTTAGGATCTGATTGGTAACTACCAAAAGGTAAATCCACTACAACCAAACTGCGTTCAGCGGCTCTAATTACTGAACTTGCATGATAAATCATTTGATCCAATGTAATTGGTACCGTGGTTTCATGACCTGCCATTACGTTTGATGCAGAATCGCCAACTAGAATTACGTCTACTCCGGCACTATCTACAATTTTTGCCATGGTATAATCATAGGCAGTTAACATGGAGATTTTTTCTCCTTTCTGTTTCATATCTACCAACGATTTAACCGTTACTCTTTTATAGGCACTTTTTGCTACTGACATTTGGTTCTGTTTTAGATGGTAAAAATAGTGAAAATTAAAAGGATTAAGCCTCGTTAAATTTTTCACAATAGTTTTTTAGAAATCTAATTTGAGGTTAGTTTTATGCATACTAAACTACTTTAAAATGAAAAAGATTACGCAATTGTTTTTTCTAAAAACATCTCTAACTTTCGCTCAAACAACTAATTCAGAACAACAAACAGAGGTCTTTTTACCCGAATTCTTTAAGGAATTTCCACATGTAAGAGATATTTCAATTTCTAACAATCAACAAGAAATGTATTTTACGGTTTTGGGCTATAAAAAAGAGTTTTCATTTATTGCTGTTGCATTTTTTAAAAAAGGAAAATGGTCTAAACCAATGGTTGCATCATTTTCAGGAAAAGACAAAGATTTGGAGCCTTTTTTGGCACCTGATAATTTAAAGTTGTTTTTTGCATCAAACAGATCCATTGAAAATGAAGAAAAAACAGATTTTGATATTTGGATGGTACAACGAGAATCATTGACTTCTAATTGGGGCAACCCAATAAACTTGGGACCTGAAATAAATACCTTAAAAGATGAATTTTATCCAGCGGTAACAAATTCAGGGAATTTATATTTCACCGCAACTATTGATGAAGACACAAAAGGAAAAGAAGACATTTACTTAAGTACGTATAAAAACGGAAAATACACAAAACCAAAATCAATCAGTGATGCCATAAATTCTAACACCTATGAGTTTAATGCTTATGTTTCTCCAGATGAAAGTGTAATTGTATTCTCTTCTTATAACAGACCTGATGGTTTTGGTGGAGGGGATTTATATATGAGCACAAAAGACAATAACGGACAATGGATGCCTGCAAAGAATTTAGGTCCAGAAATAAATTCGAGTAAGATTGATTATTGTCCGTTCGTAGATTTTAGTGCAAACAGTCTTTATTATACATCAGAAAAAAGCACGAAAAAAAGTCAATTTGAAAAGTCCATGGAACTTGAAGACTATTTAAAATATTTTAATTCTGCCCCTAATGGATTGAGTAGAATTTATAAAACGAAATTCATTCAAAATCATATTGACTAATTTTCATATATTCGTAATCGAATAAATTTTCTAATTAATATATGTCAACAGAAAAAAAGCACACTTTACATCCAGAAAAATGGGTGCAACTGTATTCTGATTATTTGTATAATTATACAATTACCAGGGTTAGTAGTGATGAGTTGGCTAAAGATTTGGTTCAGGAAACTTTTTTTGCGGGTCTAAAATCCATGAAAAATTTTCAGGGAAAAGCAAGTGAACGCACCTGGTTAGTCTCTATTTTAAAGAGAAAAATTATCGACCATTACCGAAAAATAAATTCAAACAAAGGAAAAGCCGAAGTTCGAATGAATTTTTATAAAGACGGTGATAATGCGGGTGAATGGATAGAAGAACGCGTTCCAAATCTATGGTCTAGTGATGCTGATAAGGATATTCAGAATGATGAATTGAAGGAGACATTGGAAAAATGTATAGAAAAATTACCCGAAAAATATAAGATGGTTTTTAAAATGAAAACCATTCAAGGATTTGAAACAGAAGAAATTTGTAAGGAGTTAGACATCACATCGTCAAACTTATGGGTTATTATCCATAGAGCAAGAACACAGTTAAGAAGTTGTATGGAAAGTAATTGGTTTAATAATTAATAGTATGAGTAAATTTAAGATCTCGTGCGATGAAGCAACCACAATTTGCGATAAGAATCAATATAAAAGCGCAAGTTTTGGAGAGAAATTAAGGTTAACATTACATCTTTTAAAATGTAAAGTTTGCAAATGTTATAGTGTTCAAAATGATATTATGACGAAAGTTTATGAGGAGTATTCCAGTCATCAATGTAAGGAAGATAAATGCCTTTGTGATGAAGATAAACAAATTATGCAAAAAGCTTTAGAAGAACAAATGAATTAAAAGAACGGAACTTAATTGAGTTCCGTTCTTTATTTTTGCATTAAACTTTAATGCAATGGATTTCCTGCCCGAAAAAATTGATAATTATGTAACGGAACATTCTGAGAATGAGCCTCAATTATTACAAGAATTAAACAGAGAAACTTGGCAAAAGATAATGATACCACGAATGTTAAGTGGTCATTTTCAAGGCCGAGTATTGTCTATGATTTCTAAATTAATTAATCCTATAAACATTCTTGAAATAGGAACGTATACAGGTTATTCTGCACTTTGTTTAATTGAAGGCATACAAGCAAATGGTGTGTTACATACGATTGATAAAAATGAAGAGTTGGCTGATATTCAGCGAAAATATTTCGATAAAAGCGGCTATGGAACTCAAATGAAACAGCATGTGGGTATGGCTTTAGAGATCATTCCACAAATAGATTTAAAATTTGATTTGGTATTTATTGATGCAGATAAAAGCAACTATTCCAACTACTTTCATGCAATAATTGATAAAATGAATCCGGGAGGTATTATTCTTTCTGACAATGTGCTGTGGAGTGGAAAAGTGGTGGAGAAAATACTTCCAAAAGATATTGATACTCCTGCCTTAATCGAATACAATAAGTTATTAAAAGAAGACCCTAGAGTTGAAACTGTTTTACTTCCAATTAGAGATGGATTGACAATTAGTAGAGTGAAATAATTCTAAACTAATAAAAGTTAAAGCCTTTTTATTG
This sequence comes from Bacteroidetes bacterium MedPE-SWsnd-G1, assembly GCA_001874265.1. Lineage (GTDB taxonomy): Bacteria > Bacteroidota > Bacteroidia > Flavobacteriales > Flavobacteriaceae > Urechidicola. Next base: position 21,585 of record MPDD01000022.1, read on the forward strand.
GCCCAGTCATATCGTCAATATTATCCTTAACCTTAGAGATGCCATCTTTAATATCACGCGTAAATTCAGTGTCAATACCTTGCTTTTCGGCACTGTCTTTAATTTCCTTTTTAATGTCATTGGTAGCATCTTTTACCTGACGCATTGTTTTACCCAAGCCACGAGCAATTTCTGGGATTTTATCCGCACCAAATAACATTACTACAATTAAAATAATTATAAAAATTTCCGGACCGCTGATAAATAAGAATTGTGTACTCATAAGAATCGCAAAGGTAAAAGATTTCTGATATAATTCAACTTCACATACTTAAAAAATTGTACTTTAGAATTTCCAAGTAAAACGAAACACAAATAATGGTTTTTAGAATATTTTGTTGCGGTCTTCTGGCAATACTTTTAACGAATTGTAAAACGGCAAAACTAAATAAAACACTTTCGAGTAGTTTGGAATCTTCATTTTATAACGAACAATTTACTGGCTTTTATATTTATGATGTTGATAAAGATAAAGTCTTATTAAATCATAATGGAAACAAATATTTTACCCCCGCCAGTAACACTAAAATTTTTACTTTATATACAGGACTTACAATGCTTCCAGATTCTATTCCTTCGTTTTATTATGAATCGCCAAATGATTCAATTATAACGATTCAAGGGAATGGAGATCCAACATTGTTTCATCCTTACTTTAAAGATAGTACGGCTTATTCTTTAGTTAAAGACTATAAGCATGTGAATCTAGTCTTAGATAATATTGAAGATAGAAGATACGCGCCAGGTTGGGCTTGGGAAGATTTTGATTCCTACTTTAGCCCAGAACGGAGTGCACTTCCAATTTATGGAAATGTGGTGACAGTTCGCAATGAGAATTCTTTAAAAATAGCCCCGGAATATTTTAAAGAACACTTGAAAATTGCAGATGATTTTTATGGAAGAAAAGAATTTGAAAACACTTTTTATTATAAAAAAGGAAGAACGAAAGAAACCGAAATACCTATGATTATGAAGCCTTCTTTAGTGAAGGTTTTATTAGAAGATGTTATTGAAGGAGAAGTAACAATAGTGAAACAAGGACCTTCAAAACCTTCTGAACTGCAATACAGCATTCCGTCTGATTCTTTGTATAGAAGAATGATGGAAGTAAGCGATAATTTTTTAGCCGAGCAGATTTTAATTTTAGCCTCTTCAACAATTTCGGACACCTTAAGTTCTGATAAGGCAAGAGATTATATGCTCAAAAACGAATTAGATGATTTAAAACAATCCCCAAGATGGGTTGATGGTTCTGGATTGAGTCGATATAATTTATTTTCTCCGGCATCTTTTGTGCAGGTTTTAACTAGAATGTATAATGAAGTTGAACGAGATAGACTGTTACAGTTCTTTCCGGTGGGAGGAGAATTTGGTACTATCGAAAATTGGTATGCAGGTAAGGATAAACCATATGTTTATGCCAAGACTGGATCCTTAGGAAACAATCACAATTTAAGTGGTTATTTAATTACAGATTCAGGAAAAGTATTGGTGTTTAGTTTTATGAATAATCACTACAAGCATTCGAACAACGCTATAAAGGAGCGTATGGAAACTATGTTCGAATGGCTTCGAGATAATTACTAGTTGCTAAAATTAATTTTTGCTTGTCTATCGTACATAATAATACTTCCAGCTACAGAGACATTTAAACTCAGTTCGGACTTAAACTTCACTAAATAATGTGACTTATCTATGGCAGTTTTAGACAATCCATGATCTTCTGCTCCCAATAAATACACACAGCGTCTTGGATGTGAAAAAGTTTCTAACTGTTCTGCTTTTTCATTTAGTTCTGCGCCAACCAACATGGCACCTTTTGGTAAGTTTTTGTAAAAATCATCGAATGTATTGTAATGAAAATAAGGCATTGCTCCAACGGCCTTATGAGTGTCACAGGCCTGTTTTGCGTAACGATTTCCAATAGTAAAAATAAAACTAGCACCCATGTTTTGTGCCGAACGCCAAAGTACGCCTAAGTTTTCAGGAGTTTTACCATTCTGAATTCCAATTCCAAAAAAGCCTTGCTCTAAATTGTTAATCATTACTTTTTTGTTAGCATTCGTTTGATTTCATTCAATTTCATCAAAGCCTCAATAGGAGTGAGGGTATCAATGTTTGTTGCTAATATTTCATCTTTAATATCGTCTAACAAGGGATCATCTAACTTAAAGAAACTTAACTGCACTTCCTCTTCTTGCTGTGCTTGCTTTAGTTTATCTTTAATATCATCACTAGAATGACTTTTTTCTAACTTTTTCAACATTTTATTGGCTCTGTGAATTACAGGACTTGGCATACCAGCTAATTTAGCCACGTGAATACCAAAACTGTGTTCAGAACCTCCTGCCACTAATTTTCGTAAGAAAATAACATTGTCTTTCAATTCTTTTACAGAAACATTAAAGTTTTTTATACGTTCAAAACTTTCAGTCATATCATTCAACTCATGATAATGCGTTGCAAACAATGTTTTTGCTTTTGTTGGATGCTCATGAATATATTCCGCAATAGCCCAAGCAATCGAAATTCCGTCATAGGTACTTGTACCGCGGCCAATTTCATCGAGTAAAATCAAACTTCGATCTGAAAGGTTGTTCAAAATACTTGAAGTCTCATTCATTTCTACCATAAAAGTAGATTCGCCCATAGAGATATTATCACTGGCTCCAACACGGGTAAATATTTTATCAACTACGCCAATTGTTGCATTTTGCGCAGGAACATAACTTCCCATTTGTGCCAACAAAGTAATTAAAGCAGTTTGCCTAAGAATGGCTGATTTACCACTCATATTAGGCCCCGTAATCATTATTATTTGCTGCTGATTACGATTTAGAACTACATCATTAGCAATATATTCTTCACTAATTGGTAATTGTTTTTCAATTACTGGATGGCGTCCATTTTTAATGGAAATATCTGTGCTTTCATCAACCGTTGGGCAAACATAATCATTGTCTTTGGCAGTCTGAACAAAAGAACAAAGACAATCTAATTGTGCAATTAATTGCGCGTTTTTCTGAACTTGTTGAATGTAATTAATGAGATATTGAACTAATTTTTCAAATATCTCTTGTTCTAGTTGCCCAATTTTATCTTCGGCACTTAAAATTTTTGACTCATATTCTTTAAGTTCTTCCGTAATATATCGTTCCGCATTTACTAAGGTTTGTTTTCGAATCCACTCTTCAGGAACTTTATCCTTATGTGTATTCCGAACTTCAATATAATAGCCAAATACATTGTTAAACGCAATCTTTAAAGACGTAATACCAGTCCGTTCGCTCTCACGAGCTAACATTTCATCTAAGTAGGTTTTTCCCGAAGTTGAAATTGCTCGTAATTCATCTAATTCTTCAGATACTCCCGAAGCAATTGCATTACCCTTATTGATATTTACCGGCGCATCTTCGTTTATGGTCTGAATAACCTTTTCAATCAATAAATTGCAATCATCTAGTTCGTTACCTATCTGCTGTAACGCTTTGTTTTTACTTTTTGAAGCATCTTCTTTAATCGGTAAAATAGCCTTTAAAGAGTTCTTTAAAAGCACAACCTCTTTTGGAGAGATTTTACCGGTTGCCACTTTAGAAATCAAACGTTCAATATCACTAATTTGCTTGATTTGATAAGTGAAAACGTCAAACAAATCATCATTATGAATCAATTCTTTAACGACTTCTTGTCGCTGCTGAATTTGCGCTACATTTTTAAGCGGTAATGCCAACCATCGTTTCAACAAACGCCCTCCCATTGGGGAAATCGTTTTGTCAATAACATCTAGAAGCGTAACCGCATCAGGTGAATTTGGAATATACAACTCAAGGTTTCGAATTGTAAATCGATCCATCCAGACATAATTATCCTCAGCAATTCTATTAATTCGGGTAATGTGTTCTAGTTTATTGTGTTGCGTTTCTGATAAATAATATAGCACGGCTCCAGCGGCAATGATACCTTCAGGTAGGTTGTCAATTCCGAAACCTTTTAATGTAGAAACCTTAAAATGATTTGTTAAGTTCTCTTGCGCATAATCCGATTGAAACACCCAATCATCTAAATAGAAAGTATTGAAACGTTCGCCATAATGTTCTAGGAATTTCATCTTATGTTGTTTTTGGACTAAAACTTCACTCGGACTAAAATTCTGCAGTAATTTGTCAATATACTCAACATTTCCTTGAGCCGTTAAATATTCACCCGTAGAAACGTCTAAAAACGAAACACCCAATTGTTTCTTCCCAAAGTGTACTGCCGCTAAAAAGTTATTTGTTTTAGCATTTAATACTTCATCATTTAAGGCAACACCAGGCGTAACCAATTCGGTTACTCCACGTTTTACAATAGTCTTGGTTTTTTTTGGATCTTCTAATTGATCACAAATTGCAACTCTACAACCAGCCTTTACCAACTTTGGCAAATAGGTGTTCATGGAATGGTGAGGAAATCCGGCTAATGCGGTTTCTGACTCACTTCCTGCTCCACGTTTGGTTAAAACAATTCCTAATATTTTTGCGGCTTTAATAGCGTCTTCACCAAAAGTTTCGTAGAAATCACCAACTCTAAATAACAACATCGCATCAGGATATTTTGCCTTGATAGCGTTGTATTGTTTCATTAAAGGTGTGACTTTTTTTGCTTTTGCCAAGGTGTTTTTGTTTAGATGATAACTGCGAATTTACGGTTTTAATTCATTAATTTTGGCGAAATTATGAGCAGTTTTTAACAACAAAATTTATGCGTAAATTAAAGAATAACGAACTTAATAGATTGGATGTTGCTGGGTTTAAGGAAACAGATAAAATTCCGTTGATTGTTATTTTAGACAACATTAGAAGCCTGAATAATGTTGGGTCGGTATTTAGAACTAGCGATGCATTTGTTGTCGAAAAAGTATACCTATGTGGAATCACTGCACAACCACCACACAAAGAAATTCATAAAACGGCCTTGGGCGCTACCGAATCTGTTGAATGGGAGTTTGTTGAAGACACGATAGCACTAGTTGAAGCTTTGAAAAAAGAAGGGGTAAGAGTGGCGAGTATAGAGCAGGCTGATAATGCAAGGATGTTACAGGATTTTGAAGTTGAACCGAACCAAAAATATGCCGTTGTTTTTGGAAACGAGGTAAAAGGCGTGCAGCAAGAAGTGGTAACTGCTTCAGATTATTGTATAGAAATTCCACAATTTGGAACAAAACATTCTTTGAATATTTCTGTGAGTTGCGGTGTTGTGCTTTGGGATTTTTTCAAGAAGATGAAATATTAAACAAATAATTTTTTACGTTTTTAATTTATGGAATATCAAAAGGTTTTTATTGATTTTTGGAGTGAGGTAGAACAAAGTGTCCAAGAAAATCGTTTTGCTAAATTAACCATGGCAAAAACCATAGGTAAACCTAATTTGAAAAATATATTTCTAAGGCCTATTTATTCTGAAGATGGATTTAAAGTTTTATTGAAAATTCATTACAGATCAAAAGATTCGGAAGATGAGGAAAAAGAAATGACGTTGAAACAGGCTTTTGGCATCTTAGAACCACATTTAAAAAAATCGTTTTTATCCGTTCTTTTATTTACAACTTCAAAAGACGTTGTTTTCAAAATAAATAAAAAAGGTGCGGGAAGCATTACTGAGAATCTACCAACATTTCGAGACATCACTCAAGCTAAAAAGTAATTTTATTGACAAGAATTGAATAAGGTTGTGTCTTCTAACATATATTCCAAAATAGGTCTACATCTGTCTTTGCAAGCTGGATAATATGCTTTGTGTTTTTTTCCATTCTTCTTTATAGGACTTCCCCACCAAAACTCAGCTATTGCAATTGGTTTTAATTTGTGTTCTATAGCATATTGAAGTAGTTTTGGAGCAGCGCATTCTCCTGCAGCTACAGGAGGTTTTCCATGAGAGGAATTCTTGAATATATCTAATAAATTTTCTTCTTTTCCTGAAAGATTTAGAAAATTATAATTCTCGAAAAGTTGTTTCTGTATAGCTATAGATTTCAGTCTACTTTTCTCTTTCAACTCATTTATGTCGGATGGGTTTTCGGTTTTTTTTATTTGATCCCCAATTCGAGTTAATTCAGTCATGCCTCGATTTATGAAGAAATCATCAATTGAATCATCAAATACAGAAGGAATAAATCTTTCGCAATACAATCTACCTGGTAATTTCCCAGATACAGTGCCTAAATAACTGTACGTTTTATCTTGGTTTTGAACCACTAAAACTCCAAACATTTTCCCTTTTTGAGTATGAAAATTATAGTTCCATTTATCATTTTCCATAGTAATAAAATCTTGAAATTCTTCTGCCGCTATTTTTGCAATTTCAGGAACATGTACTCCAAATGGATTGTTGAGTTCCGAAGGAATATCAAAACTAGAAATAGCCGTTTTAAAATTAAAAAGAAGTTGTTTTTTCATCAGGTTATCTTAATAAAAGAGTCTAATTTTTTCAGTAAATAATAGAAAACATAGACGAATTTACTAAAATCCCCCCAACATCATTTTGGCAATGATAAAGAATAAGTAGATTCCAAAAATATCATTGCTGGTAGTTATAAATGGCCCAGTAGCAATAGCCGGGTCAATGCCTCGTTTGTCCAAAACTATAGGTACAAAAGTTCCAACCAAGGCCGCTACAATAATTACACATAACATGGATAAAGCAATAGTTAAGCCGAACTGAAAGGATAAGCCAATTAACGGAGAAACCGCAAGAATAATTAGTCCAAGTACTATTCCGTTTATAAGGCTTAATCCTACTTCTTTAAGTAAACGATTTAGTAGACTTCCTTTTACGATATCATTGGCCAAACCTTGTACAATAATTGCGCTAGATTGTACCCCAACATTTCCAGCCATGGCCGCTATAAGTGGAGTAAAGAAAAATAGATGCTTATAACTGCTTAAGGCATCTTCAAAACCTTCCATAATAAATACGGCTCCAAGCCCTCCGAATAAACCTAGAATTAACCAAGGCAAACGTGCTTTTACCAATTCTTTTATGCTGTCATCCGCTTCTACATCTTGTGAAATACCTGCTGCTAATTGATAATCTTTTTCCGCCTCTTCCTTTATTACATCTACAATATCATCAATCGTAATTCTACCAACAAGTACTTGGTTGTCATCAACAACCGGAATAGCTTCCAAATCATACTTCTGCATGACTTTGGCAACTTCTTCAGCGTCTAAATTTACATTTACAAAATCTACTTTTGGACGAACGATTTTTGAAATGTTTCCTCTTGCAGGAGCCATTAAAAGATCTTTTAATGATAGCCTACCAATTAGTTGGCCTTCATCGTTTACCACATAAATTGAGTGTACACGGGTAACTTCTTCTGCTTGGGTACGCATTTCTTTAACACACCTAGTAACGGTCCAGTTTTCATTAACCATTACCATTTCTTTTGCCATTAAACCACCAGCCGAATCTTCGTCATAGGCTAATAGTTCTTGTATATCTGCCTTAAACTCTTCATCTTCAATCTCAGAAATTACTTTTTCTTGACGTTCTTCTGGTAACTCGGCAATAATATCCGCCGCATCATCAGAATCTAATTCATCAATCTCTTCTGCAATTTCTTTTACCGATAAGTTTTTCAGAATTTTTTCACGAACATCTTCGTCCAATTCCATCAAAATATCAGAAGTCTTTTCACTATCTAATAATTTGATGATATAGGTGGCTTCATCAAAATTAACCTCGTCTAAAATCTCAGCAACATCAGCAAAGTGTTCCTCGGCTAGTAATTCTTGAATAGCAACATCCGATTGGGTTGCTACCAAGGCTGCTATTTGTGTGATTAAATCTTTGTTAATTTCTATTGCCATCTTCCTCAATTTTGGCAGTTAAGTCAAAAAATTGATTGACTGATAATTGCTCTGGACGCATGGCAAATATAGCATCTTCTCGTAATTTAACTGAAAGATTGAAAGATTTTAAACTTCCGCGCAACATTTTACGACGTTGATTGAAAGCAGTTTTAACAACTCGAAAGAATAATTTTTCATTAACAGGAAGTGTGTAATTTTCTTTTCTGATTAATCTAATAACTCCAGAATCTACTTTTGGTGGAGGATTAAAAACTGAAGGAGGTACTGTAAAAAGATATTCAACATCATAAAATGCCTGTGTTAAAACAGAAAGAATTCCATACACCTTACTGCCTTCTTTTTCAGCAATACGTTTTGCAACTTCCTTTTGAAACATGCCCGAAAACTCGGGAATCATATTTCTATTTTCAATCGCTTTAAAAACGATTTGAGAAGAAATATTATAAGGAAAATTACCAATTATGGCGATTTGCTTATTCTGAAATTCAGTTCGCAAGTCTATTTTTAAAAAGTCCGCTTCTAAAATTTCAAAATCTAATTTTTGAACTTCTCTGGCTGTTTTTAAATATTCAACAGATTCCGTATCAATTTCTATAACATGTACATTTACATCTTTAGGAATTACATACTTGGTAAGAACCCCCATTCCTGGACCAATTTCTAGCACATCTTTATAACCACTCAATGTTAATGAATCTGCTATTTTTTTGGCAATATCTTCATCTTTTAAAAAATGTTGCCCTAGATGTTTTTTTGCTTTAACGGTCATAAAAAATCTTATTTGCTAATTTCAGAAATCACTTTTAATTGTGTCGCAAAGGTTCCAAATTTTCCGCTAAATAATTTCATTTCTGCCTCTTTGAATTTATAAGACTCTTCCGCTAAAAATTGTTGTAAATCTGTTTTATTTGCAGCTGTGTATTGAACAGCATATGTTATACCTCCCATATCTTCTTCAACCAAAACATGACATAATTTTATGCTTATAAATTTTCCTGTTTCTAATATTGCAGGAATATTTACATCATGCATCCAGGTTAGCCATTTTTCATTGATACTCTCATCTACATTAATCGTTTCGTTGTGTATAAACATGTGTTTTATTTTTTATTGAAGATCATCTCCTCTTAAAGTTCTAAATTTCTTTCGTGCCTCTACCAAATGGATGCTAGAAGGAAAGTCAAAAATAATCTTTTGGTAGTATTCTTTAGCCTTTTCTGTATTGTTTTGTTTAAAATAAAGTTCTGCCAATTTAAAATAAGCATCATCAACAAGAATGTCTTCTGTATTGATTTCGATTAATTTTAAATAGTTCCTTTCCGCACTTGTTAGGTCGCCAATTTTTTCGAATATCTCCGCTTGTTTAAACAAGGTTTCGTCTTCTATGGCGTGTCCTTTGTGTTCGGTTAAAATCACAGACAAGGAATCTATAGCGGCTTTGTCTTTATTTTGAAACGCTAATAAATCTGCTTTTGCATACAATTTTAAGGCTGTCTTTAAAGAATCCTGAACCGTATTGTCATCAATAATCAAGCTTAAATCCAATGCGTCGTTTGCTATTAATTGCGAGGTTGATCCTTTTAAAACCTTCAATTGAGTTTGCGCCCATTTAAAATCGCCTTTATAAAAACTTGTTTGTGCTACTTTAAACCGTGCTTCTTGTGCCAAAACATGATTTTTTAGTTTTGTTTGCACTTGAGAATAATAGATTAAGGCTTCGTTAAAATTACCTTTAAACACAAGTACATCTCCAAGTTTTAATTTAATATTTCCTTTCTCAAAATCATCACTTCTAAAGTTCAATGCGTTTTTTAGAATGTCAATACTTTTATCGGATTGGTTTCGTTTAAAGGTTAAAAAATCGGCATATGCAACTTGAATATCAATAGTATTGGAGTTGATTCCATACTCTGAAAAAAGTTCTTGAAATTTTTCATCTACAATTTCCAAATCGGACTCGGTTTCAATAAAAACATACAATAAATAGAGTTTAGCATCTATAGATTCTATTGGGTTTTCTGCATGCTCTAAAACATAGGTAAAGCAGTTTTTAGAGGTATTAAAATCTTCATTCCTAAATGCAATTTCCCCCAAGGTTTTAATGCCGATTAATCCAATGCTATCTGCGTCTCTCATGTGCAGTGCTTTTTCTTGAATAAATGCACGGCCATATTGTTTCTGTTGCATGAATAACCAACTTAATAATTGATTCCAAGAATTTAATTGATTGCTTTGTAATCTTTTTAAAAGCAGATTTTTAAATAGAGTATTGTATTCATTTTCGCTATCATCAGTAATGTATTTTCCAACATACCTTAGAATTGTGGTTCTGTATTTTTCATTTTTTTCAACCATGTCTAAGTAGGCATTGAACATATTGTCAATCTCTCCTTTCTCGCCGTATATGGTTGCAATTTGAATATTGAAATTAGAATTAGGGTTGGCATCCATCACAATTTGATACGATTGTAAAGCATAGTCTAATAAATGATTGTTTTGAAAAGCCCTGCCTACCGAATAACCGTAACTTTGTTTTTCTTGAAGACCATTAATTGCTTTATCGTAATTTTCTTTTGCCCTTACATGGTCATATTGCAATTCATAGTTGTACCCCAACTCAACATAAAATTGTATTTGATTAGGGTATTTTTTAAGATGATTTGTAATGATTTCCTCAGTTTTTGCATAATCTTCTAACTGTCTGTAGCAATAAATTAAGCGTGTAAAATAATTTGAATTAAAATTATTTTCCTCGTATAGGACTTTATAAATACTTGCAGACTTTTCATACTCACCTTTTCTATAATAGTCATATGCCAACTGCTGATCTTGCCCATATAATAAGGCAGAACAAAACAAAATAAGTATGATAATAAGGTTTTTCATTTGCTAATACGTACTCTTCAAAGATACCAAAGAAACTGTTAAAATTTTCGTAAAAGAATACATTTCGTACGATACGTTGTAACATTTTGGCACGAAACTTGTCTTAAAGGTATACAATCAAATTAAACTAATCTATTATGAAAGAATTAATCAAACAATACGAGAACGCAAAGTCTAGATCTAAAGACTTTATGAAAAAAGGAAATTTAAGTGCTTATTTCGAAACTTTAGTAGAAATGAACAACTATAAAAAATTAATGGTAGCAGTTGCTGCTAATTAATCATATCAAACCCACAATAAGGTATTAAAACTTCCGGAATTTTAATTCCTTCTGGTGTTTGGCAATTTTCCAAAATTCCTGCAAGTACTCTTGGCAACGCCAAAGAACTTCCGTTTAGCGTGTGCGCCAATTCGCTCTTACCATTTTCATTTTTAAAACGCAATTTTAGGCGATTTGCTTGAAATGTTTCAAAATTAGAAACAGAACTAATTTCTAACCACCTGTCTTGTGCTGTAGAAAAGACTTCGAAGTCAAAGGTTAGTGCTGCGGTAAATCCTAAATCGCCGCCGCAGAGTCTTAAAATTCTGTATGGTAATTTCAATTCTTGTAAAATTCCTTTCACGTGTTCTACCATACCATCTAAAGCAGTGTATGAATTTGAAGGGTGTTCTAATCTTACTATTTCTACCTTATCAAATTGATGCAAACGATTTAAGCCACGAACGTGTGCTCCATAACTACCTGCTTCACGTCTAAAACATGGAGTATAGGCGGTGTTTGTAATTGGGAATTCAGATTCCTTTAGCAAAACATCTCTATAAATATTTGTTACTGGAACCTCTCCAGTTGGAATCAAATACAAATTATCCATTCCAACATGATACATTTGGCCTTCCTTGTCTGGCAATTGCCCAGTTCCTTTTCCAGACTCTTCGTTTACCAAATGCGGAACTTGAACTTCATTATATCCTGCTGCCGCATTTTTATCTAAAAAGTAATTGATCAAAGCACGTTGCAAACGCGCTCCTTTACCTTTGTAAACCGGAAATCCAGCACCTGTAATTTTATTACCTAATTCAAAGTCAATGATGTCATACTTCTTCGCTAATTCCCAATGTGGTAAGGCTCCTTCGTGTAAGTTAGGAATACTCCCTTCTTCAAATATAGTTTCATTATCCTCTTCTGAAGTGCCTGCAGGAACAGAAGCATGAGGAACATTTGGAATTTGATAAAGTAACTCTTGTAACTCTTCTGCTAACGCGTTTAACTTTTCAGTTAAGGTTTTAGAATCTTCTTTAAGTTGCCCTGTTTTTGCTTTTAATTCATTCGCTTTTTTAACTTCTCCAGTTCTAAAAAGCATGCCTATTTCTTTCGATAATTTATTAGATTCAGCTAGGGTGTTGTCTAATTCTGTTTGCGTATTTCTTCTGCCATCATCTGTAGATACCACCTTGTTAAGGATTGTTTCAGCATCAGCAAAATTTCTCTTGGCCAATCCTTTTAAAACAGTATCCTTGTTTTCTCTAATAAATGCTACTTGTAACATAGGTCTAAATTTGTACGTATTTAAAAGCGCAAATTTAGGAAATAGAAGTCAGATTATTAATAAACTCCGTTGATTTACTTTTATCTATTTGCAATTGCTCTTTAAGCGAATCTAAAGAGTCAAATTTTTCTTCATCTCTAAGGAATTCTAATAATTCTACGGTGATTTCTTTACCGTATAAATTGGTATTTAATTTGAAAAAATGAACTTCAATTGTTTGATGTTTTCCATTAACTGTAGGTCGGTTTCCAATGTTCATCATGCCAAAATATTCCTTGTTTTCAATTGTAGACTTTACTACATAGACTCCTGTCTTGGGAATAATTTTATAATGTTCTGCAATTTTAATATTTGCTGTTGGAAAACCTAATGAAGTTCCTAGATTCTCACCTTTAGAGACAATACCAGTTAAGTTAAAATTATATCCTAAAAATTTATTTGCCTTTATAATTTTTCCTTCCGAAATAGCAGTTCTAATTTTTGTAGAACTTATGGCAATATCATTTAAATTTTGAGCTGGAATTTCTTCTAATTCAAAATCGAACATTTCACCGTATTCTTTTAATTGTTCAAAATTACCTTCTCTGTTTTTCCCAAAATGGTGATCGTAACCAATAATTAGTTTCGATATATTTAATTTATTGACCAATACATCTCTCACAAATTCAAATGCAGTCAATCTCGAAAATTCTTTATCAAATGGATGAATGATCAATTCATCTAAACCTAATTTGTCTAGTAAATTGCTTTTTTCATTAAGCGTATTAATCAATTTGATTTCTTGATCTTTTTGCAACACCATTCTAGGGTGTGGAAAAAAAGTAAGCAGCACTGAGGTTTCGTTTTTATTTCTTGAAGCATTTAATAATTGTTCAATTATTTTTTTATGCCCTAAATGAACCCCGTCAAAAGTTCCAATGGTAACAACCGTTCTTTTTGAAGTTGAAAAATTCGAAAAATTATGTGTGGTGTTCAACGATTAGAAATAATGAATTATCAAAAGCAAAGGTAAATAAAATATAGGTTTCTAAACGAATAAGCGCTTGTAAAAAAGCTATTTTTGTTAATTAGAAAATAAAGGCTAATTTTACAAAAGCCCCAATAATGCAATTATGAAAAGAAGGTACTTTATAGGAATTTGTTTGGGATTCCTTTATTTATTCAATACTCAAAATTTTCTCGCACAAAATAAATCGGTTTTATGGGGAGAAATAGGTCAATTAAATAGGGCAAAACTTAAAGAGTTAAAGGTTCCGTCGGATGGTGACTTTTACACTTTAAATACTCAAAAATTATCTCAGGATTTAAGTTTTTTACCTTTAAATCCTGGCTCACAGTCTAAATCTAGTGTTGTTATAAATTTACCAACACCAAATGGGGCAATAGAAGAATTTGTTGTTAGTGATGCTTCCGTTTTTTCTAAAGAATTACAATCAGAATACCCATTGATAAGATCCTATACTGGGCAAAGTAAAAACTTTGGAGTTCGTTTCAGTTTTTCTCCTCAAAAAGGGTTAAGTGTAACCTATATTTCAGGAGAAGAATTAGGCTTTCTAGAGTTTGTTGAAAATGATTCCTATATTCTTTATGATAGATCAAATAAAAATAATATTACCGGTAAATTTGAATGTTTAACCGATGATGTTCAAAATAATGTTTCGAAATCAGTTTCAACTGTAAAAGATGCGAATGACGGAGTTTTACGAACTTTTAGATTAGCACTTTCTGTTACTGCGGAATATACAGAGTATTTTCATGGAGGATCGGTTGGAGTAGGAGAAGAAGATGTAGCAAAAGCGGCCGCATTGGCTGCAATGAATGCCACCTTAACTAGGGTTAATGGAGTTTTTGAACGCGATTTTGCGGTTCGATTGCAATTAATATCTAGTGTAAATGATATTATTTATACCAATCCTGCAACAGATCCATATTCAGATTACACTTCTAACGATAATTGGAATACAGAATTGCAAACAAATTTAACTGCTACTATTGGTGAGTCAAACTATGATATTGGACATCTTTTTGGTCATGATGGTGGTGGTGGTAACGCAGGTTGCATTGGATGTGTTTGTACAGATAACTTAAAAGGAAGCGCTTATACATCTCCGGCAGATGGAGTGCCGTCTGGCGATTATTTTGATTTAGATTATGTGGCACATGAATTAGGACATCAATTCGGAGCAAATCATACTTGGACTACGGATACTAGTGGACCAAATAATGAAGGAACTGGTGCTAATTTAGAACCCGGAAGCGGCTCAACAATTATGGGTTATGCCGGAATCACTACATCAAATGTGCAAGGTAGAGGAGATGATTACTTCCATTTTAAAAGTATAGAACAGGTAACCGATTTTGTCCAATCTTTAAATTGTGATACAGAATCGAATTTAGGTCAAATTACACCAACTGCCAATGCGGGTTCAGATTATACCATTCCTATTTCAACGGCTTTCGTATTAAGAGGTCAAGGCACTTCTGATGGACCAACGTCTTATTGTTGGGAGCAAAATGATGAAGGAGGGAATGGAGGAATTGAGACTTCTAATCCAAGCCCAACTAATGCTACTGGACCAACATTTAGGTCGCTAAAACCTACTTCAAATCCGGACAGATATATGCCTTCTTTTGCTTCGGTAATTAACGGAACTCTCTCAACTACATGGGAAACAGTTTCAGATGTAGCGAGAGATTTAGATTTTAAATTAACGGTAAGAGATAATTTAGTTGGAGGAGGTCAAAATGCAATTGACGCAATGAAAGTTACTGTTGATGGTACGGCAGAACCATTTACAATTACATCACAAAACGAAGAAGGAATAATTTGGAGTAGAGGAGGAAGTGAAATAATAACATGGAATGTGTCAACTACTAATTCAGCACCAATCAACACATCGCATGTTAACATATTATTGTCTTTAGATAATGGAGAGACATTCACAACATTAATAGAGAACACACCTAATGATGGGTCTCAGGAAATAGCGGTTCCATTTACAGCAGCACCGTATTGTAGATTACTTATTGAAGCGGTTGATAACATTTACTATGCAGTAAATAGCCATGCTTTTGCAATAGATTATTTGGTAGAAAAGACGTGTGAAGAATACACCGATGCCCCTAACATGCCTATAACTGATAACTCTACAGATTTTGATGAAACAACAATTTCCATCCCAGGAGATTTTATGTTGTCTGAAATTGAAGTTGCGGTAGATGTATCTCACACCTATTTAAATGATTTATTAATTTCATTAGTAAGCCCTTCTGGAACAGAGATTAAATTAATTGAAAGATCTTGTAGTAGTAATGAAGATTTAATGGTGAATTTTAGCGATTCGGGTGATGTTTTGCAATGCCAAACGCCTACAACAGGCGTTTTTATTCCAGTAGATCCATTGGCAGATTTAAATGGAGAAGTAGGTAATGGAGAATGGACTCTTAGAATTAACGATAATGCTGCCGATGATACAGGGGTTTTGAATTCATGGACCGTCAATATTTGCTCAACAGAAGAAACCGCCATTAATACGGGTGAATTTGTGAATGTTTATCCCAATCCTTCAAGTGAATTTGTAAATATTTTTATGGTGTCTAAATCAGAAGGAGACGCAACAGTTTCTATTATAGATGCAGCGGGTAGGGCTATTTATTGGTCGTCTTACCCATTAAATAATGAAATTCTGAATGTTGAAGTTAATTATGGCTCCATTGCTCAAGGATTGTATGTTTTAAAAATAGAGCAAGGAGGAAATGTAACTTCAAAAAGAATCATTGTTAAATAGAAGCACCCCTTTTTATTAATAGTTATAATTGAGTTAATGTGTCGAATTAACAATTATATGCTAAAAATTTCATTGATTTTTAACATATTAGGATTTAATTATCCTTTTTTATTGCAAAACCAAAAATAATTGTATTTTGCATCGTTGATAACTATTATTACTGAAATTTATGAAAAAACTACTCTACGCCATTGTTGTGCTTTTTAGCACAACAGCCCTAATGGCACAAACAACCGTTACTGGAACGGTCACGGACAGCGAATCGCAACAGCCAATCCCAGGCGCTAATGTGAAAGTTGTTGGAAAATCTCTAGGAACTTCTGCTGATTTTGATGGAAAATTCACCTTAGATGTTAGTGAAAACCCACCATTTTCAATAGAAATCTCTATTATTGGATATTCACCTACAACCGTTGAAATTACCCAAAATTCACAAGATGTAAATGTATCCCTAACAGAAATTGCCACATCTTTAGATGAGGTTGTTATTTCTGCTTCAAGAACTCCAGAACGTATTATGGAGTCTCCAGTTACGATTGAAAGAATGGATGTGAGAGCAATTAAAAATTCTTCATCTCCTACTTTTTATGATGGGTTAGAGAATTTAAAAGGTGTAGATGTAAACACAAACAGTTTAACTAATAAAAGTGTAAATACTAGAGGTTTTGCAACATTTGCAAATACTAGATTTATGCAATTGGTAGACGGTATGGACAACTCTTCGCCAGCCTTAAATTTTGCTTTAGGAAATTTATTAGGAATGAGCGAATTGGATGTAAAAACTGTTGAAGTACTTCCTGGTGCAGCATCTGCATTATATGGTGCAAATGCATTTAACGGAATCCTATTTATGGAGAGTAAAAATCCATTCGATAGCCAAGGGTTTAGTGTATACGGAAAAACAGGATTAACATCTTCTACAAATGCAGGAGATAATCAATTTGTGGACGCCGGTTTTAGAGCGGCATTTGCGTTTAGCGATAAATTTGCTGCAAAAGCATCTTTCTCTTTCTTAAATGGTACAGAGTGGCATGCAACTGATTACAATCAGTATATAGATCAAGGCGCGGGTAACCCGGATACCGTATTGCCAGTGCAACCGGGTCAAACAGCATTTAATCAACTAAATGTATATGGTGATGAAGTTGCCATTGAATTGGATTATGATGCTTTGGCAGGAACACCGGCAGGAACATTTGGCAAATCTACTGTATCTAGGACAGGATATAACGAAGAAGATTTAACAGATTATGAAGCCCAAAGTATTAAGACGGATATATCATTGAATTTTCGTCCAATGGGTGATGACTTTGAAATCATTTGGAATTCTAAAATAGGAAAGGGAAATACCATTTATCAAGGAGCGAATAGATACAATATCAAGAACTTCTTTATGCAACAACACAAATTAGAAATTAGAAACAATAATTTCTTTGTACGTGCTTATATGACTGATGAAGATGCAGGAGATTCTTATGATATGCTTTTTACCGGTGTTAATATGAATTTAGAAACAGCACCACAATGGTACCAAACCTATGCCACAACTTATATTGGGGCTATATCAGGTATGATACCTGGAGTACCCGCAGGTAATCCAGATATTGCAAACAATTTAGCAAGACAAAATTCTGATGCACAACACACTCCGCAACCGGGATCTGCAGCATTTAACAGCTTATTTGAAAAAATTACAAATGACCCTGATTTGGTTACTGGGTCTAAATTTCAAGATGAAACGAAATTATACCATGCAGATGGAAATTATAATTTTGCACACCTATGGGATTGGGCAGATGTTCAAGTAGGAGGATCTTGGAGACAATATTCACTGAATTCAAACGGAACTATTTTTACAGATTATGATGGACCAATCGATTATAATGAATACGGTGCATATATGCAATTACAAAAGAAGTTTGCTGATGATCGTTTAAAATTTACTGGGTCTATTCGTTATGACAAATCTCAAAATTTTGATGGAAATGTATCTCCAAGAGTTTCATTTGCGTATAGCGCAGGGGAAGATAGAAACCATAATTTAAGAGCCTCATTTCAAACCGGATTTAGAAATCCAACTACGCAAGATCAATATATCGGTTTAGATGCAGGACAAGCAATATTAGTTGGATCTGCGCCTGACAACTTAGATAGATATACTTCAAAACCTTTAGCATTGAGTCCTCTTGGCCAATTGATAGTTGGTGCGCCTTCTGTACAATTATCTGGTAGAGCGGCTTATGACAATGCATTTACACTAGCATCTGTTTTAGCAGGCGCTCCAGTTGTTGCTGATTTTGATTATGTAAAACCAGAGCAAGTAACTGCTTTTGAAGTTGGGTATAGAGGATTGGTAGGAAAGGTTACTGTAGATATGAGTGCATATTACAATACGTACCAAGACTTTATAGGAAACAAAACGGTTGTTTCTCCTTTATATGGTAATGTAAATTTTTCTGATATTATCCCATCACCACCACTTCCTGCTCCGACACCTGCTGCTTTAGTAGCATTGAGTCAAGGAGATTTTCAAGCATTTCAAGTGTACACTAATTCCGAAGCAGATATTTCTTCTTATGGTATGGGCTTAGGTTTAAATACAAAGATTTGGAATGGGTATAATGTGGGGTTGAATTATACTTGGTCTAAGTTTGATTTTGATCAATCTTCTGACCCAGATTATGAAGCCGGATTTAATACACCTGAACATAGATTTAAGTTTCAATTTGGAAACCCAAATGTTTTCCAAAATTTTGGATTTAACGTAAACGTAAGGTGGAATGATGAATATTTATGGGAATCTACTTTTGCAGATGCAATTATTGATGCCAGAACAGTTGTAGATTTACAAGTTAATTATACGGTACCAAGTATTTTATCTACCTTTAAAGTAGGGGCAGCGAACCTATTAGGTCAGGAATATTTAACCGCGCCTGGTAACGGATTAATTGGATCTCAATTCTTTGCTTCTTGGACTATCAATCCATAATAAAAGGGCACTAAATATTTAGTTACAGATAGATTAAACTCCTCGTTTCAAGTACTTGAAAACGAGGAGTTTTTTTATAAAAAAAATTAGAGAATTTCCTTTATTATTTCAAATCAAATAGACTATCTTTGCACCTTGAAAAAAGGAGCTTTGGCTTCAAAACAAAAAAGTTAACAATTAAGAGTTAAGGTAATGGCTAAGATTACAGGTAAAGTAGCAACAATTATAGGTCCAGTTATCGATGTTGAATTTGCATCAGGTTCTGAACTTCCAAAAATTTATGATTCGTTAGAAGTTACAAAACATGACGGTTCAATATTAGTATTAGAAGTACAATCTCACATTGGTGAAAATACAGTACGTACAATCTCTATGGATTCTACAGATGGTTTGAGTAGAGGTGTAGAAGCTGTTGCAACAGGGGCTCCTATTCAAGTGCCAATTGGTGGTGATATCTATGGACGTCTTTTTAACGTAACAGGTGATGCTATTGATGGTTTAGGAAACTTGCCAAAATCTGGTGAAAATGGTTTGCCAATTCACCGTCAAGCACCAAAATTCGAAGATTTATCAACTGCAACAGAAGTATTATTTACAGGTATTAAAGTAATCGACTTAATTGAGCCTTATGCAAAAGGAGGTAAAATTGGATTATTTGGTGGTGCCGGAGTAGGTAAAACAGTTTTAATTCAGGAGTTGATTAACAATATTGCAAAAGGTCACGGTGGTTTATCTGTTTTTGCAGGTGTAGGAGAAAGAACTCGTGAAGGAAATGACTTAATGCGTGAGATGTTAGAGTCTGGAATTATCAAGTATGGTGATGACTTTATGCACTCTATGGAAGAAGGTGGATGGGATTTATCTAAAGTAGATAAAGCCGGAATGAAAGAATCGAAAGCAACGTTTGTATTCGGTCAAATGAATGAGCCTCCAGGAGCGCGTGCACGTGTTGCCTTATCTGGTTTAACTATTGCAGAATATTTCCGTGATGGAGCAGGTGAAGGACAAGGAAAAGATGTATTATTCTTCGTAGATAATATTTTCCGTTTTACACAAGCAGGTTCTGAGGTATCAGCCTTATTAGGTCGTATGCCATCAGCAGTAGGTTACCAACCAACATTAGCAACTGAGATGGGTGTTATGCAAGAGCGTATTACATCTACTAAAAATGGTTCTATTACATCTGTACAAGCGGTTTATGTACCTGCAGATGATTTAACGGATCCAGCACCAGCAACAACGTTTGCTCACTTAGATGCTACTACGGTATTATCTCGTAAAATTGCAGAGTTAGGTATTTATCCTGCAGTAGACCCATTAGATTCTACTTCAAGAATTTTATCTGCTGATATTTTAGGTGATGAGCACTACAATACTGCACAAGCAGTAAAAGAGTTGTTACAACGTTATAAAGAATTACAAGATATTATTGCCATCTTAGGTATGGAAGAATTATCTGAAGAGGATAAATTAGTCGTTCACAGAGCACGTCGTGTACAACGTTTCTTATCTCAGCCATTCCACGTTGCAGAGCAATTTACAGGGATCCCAGGTGTATTAGTAGATATTAAAGACACTATCAAAGGATTCAACATGATTATGGATGGTGAATTAGATAAATATCCTGAAGCAGCATTTAACTTAAGAGGATCAATTCAAGATGCAATTGATGCTGGAGAGAAAATGTTAGCAGAAGCATAATTGGTTAATAGTTGTTTGAAACTGGTTCGCAAAACCATCTACAAATAACAAAGAATAAAGAACTAAATATGAAGTTAGAAATCGTAACACCTGAAGCAACACTTTTAAATTCTGAAGTTATTTCGGTATCAGTACCTGGAGTAAACGGAGCGTTTCAAATGTTAAATAATCACGCACCGATTGTGTCTTTATTAATAAAAGGAAATGTAGCATTTAAAGGTGGTGCAATTACAATTGAAGAAGAATTTCAAGACAGATTCACAAAACAGGATGGTGAATATATTTTACCAATTAATAGTGGAACCATTGAAATGAAAGATAATAAGGTAATTATTCTAGCAGATTAATTATTTTAGAATTTATAGATATTTAAAAGCCGAGCAATTTGCTCGGCTTTTTTTTTAATATTGATTAAAAGAGTTTGATTTCTTATAATTA
>MPDD01000023.1 GCA_001874265.1 Bacteroidetes bacterium MedPE-SWsnd-G1
AGAAGAAGAAAATTTATAAAAAAAAGAATAATGTTATTAAACATTTAACAGATAAAATACTGAAAATTTTTAATGCTAATTCTACGCAATCATTTAATTATAAACAGGTTGCATCAAAAATGAATATTACCGATGCTAACGGTAAACAACAAATAATTCAAAAGATAGAAGATTTAAAAAACAGAGGAAAGTTAGAAGAAGTTGATAGAGGAAAATATAAAGTAATACAAAACGAACATTATTATATTGGAAAAGTAGATGTAACTGCCAGAGGTAATGGATATGTTATTTGTGATGAATTAGAACATGATATTTACATTCCATCACGTAATATGAACCATGCTTTACATAATGATATTGTTAAGGTTTATGTTTATAATAGAAAAAGAAGCGACAAGCAAGAAGGAGATATTGTTGAAATTATAGAAAGGAAAAAGACAGAGTATGTTGGTGTTTTACATATGAGTAAAAATTTCGGTTTTGTAATTCCGGATGATTCAAAAATGTATGTTGATTTCTTTGTACCTCAAAAGAAATTATTTGGTGCAGTTGATGGTGATAAAGTGTTAGTATCATTTGTAGATTGGCCAGAAAATTCTAAGAATCCTTTTGGAAAAATTAAGACAGTTCTAGGAAAACCAGGAGATCATAATACAGAGATTCATTCTATTTTATTGGAGTACGATTTACCGTATGAATTTCCAGAAGAAGTAGAAGAAGATGCTTCTAAATTACCAATTGAGATAACAAAAGAAGAAATTGCAAAACGTAGAGATATGCGTGCTGCAACAACATTTACTATAGATCCTAAAACAGCAAAAGATTTTGACGATGCTTTATCTTTTGAAAAGTTAGAAAATGGTAATTATGAAATTGGAATTCATATTGCTGATGTATCTCATTACGTTCAGGAAAATACCATTCTAGATGATGAAGCGTATACAAGAGCAACTTCGGTTTATTTAGTTGATAGGGTAGTACCTATGTTACCAGAAATACTTTCTAATAATGTATGTTCTTTAAGACCTAATGAAGAAAAGTTAACTTTTTCTGCAGTGTTTGAAATGAATGACAAATCGCAGATTGTAAATCAATGGTTTGGTAGAACAGTTACCTATTCTGATGCTAGATTTGCATATGAAGAAGCGCAGTATTTAATAGAAAATCCAACTGAATTTACAATTCCTGGAGATATTTCTTTAACTGGTGAATCTAGAGCAGTAGACGGCGCTATTCAAGAAGCTACATTAACCTTAGATCGTTTAGCAAAAACCTTACGCAAAAAACGAATGAAACAAGGAGCAATTAGTTTTGATAGGGTAGAAGTACGATTTAATTTAGATGAGGAGGCAAATCCAACAGGTGTGTTTTTTAAAGAATCTAAAGATGCTAATAAATTAATTGAAGAATTTATGTTATTAGCCAATAGGCGAGTGGCGGAATTTATTGGATTTAAAGGTGGAAGACCTACAAATAATACTTTTATTTATAGAATTCACGATGAGCCTGATATTGAAAAATTGAACTCTTTACAAGGAATTATTTCCAAATTTGGGTATAAGTTAAATTTAAATTCTAGGGATACAGTTTCGAGTTCATTAAATAAATTATTAGCAGATGTTCATGGAAAAGGCGAATCTAATATGGTAGAAACCTTAGCAATTCGATCTATGAGTAAAGCAGTTTATACTACTGATAATATTGGTCATTATGGATTAGCTTTTGATTTTTACAGTCACTTTACTTCACCAATTAGACGTTATCCTGATGTAATGACACATAGATTATTACAACATTATTTAGATGGTGGTAAATCGCCTAAAAATGCCGTTTATGAAGAAAAATGTGAACATTCTTCTGATAGAGAGCAATTAGCAGCAAAAGCAGAGCGAGACTCTATCAAATACATGCAGGTTAAATACATGCAAGATCATCAAGATCAAGTTTTTAAAGGAGTTGTTTCTGGTGTTACTGAATGGGGAATTTATGTGGAGATTATTGAAAATAAATGTGAAGGAATGGTAAGGATCCGCGATATTCAAGATGATTATTATATTTTCGATGAAAAACAATATGCTATTGTTGGGCAATCCACTCAAAACATGATTCAACTTGGTGAAGAAGTAACTGTAAAAGTGAAACATACAGATTTAGAACGAAAGCATCTAGATTTTACATTAATTCAAGAATAATAAATTAAGAATATTTCGTTTTAGAAATATAAAACAGATACATAAATGAGAATATTATTAATTGCATTTTTGTTGATTTCTACAATAGGATTTTCGCAAGATGTGCTAACAAAAGAATTAGGAACTTTTAAAGAATTAAAGGTTTTTAGTGGCTTAACCGTTGAAATAGAGAAAGCTGATACACCAAGAATTGAAATTTCAGGAAAGAAAAGAAATGAAGTTGTTATTAAAAATATTAATGGAAGATTAAAACTATCTATGCGGTTTCCTGAAACTTTTAGTGCTTATGAGGCTGATGTAAAGTTGTATTATTCTGAAAATTTATTATTGGTTGATGCTAATGAAGGTTCAATCATAAGTTGTGATACAGCTATAGAACAAAAAAGTATAGAATTAAGAGCACAAGAAGGCGCGCTAATAAATATACCATTAAATGTTAATTATTTGATTGGTAAAGCGGTAACTGGTGGTCAGTTAACAGTTAAAGGAGAATTAGAAAGTCAAGATTTGGAATTAGCAACTGGAGGTATTTTTAATGGATATGCTTTAGAAGCAAATCAAACTTATATAACTTCATCATCTGGAGCTGTAGGTAAAATCTTTGTAAATGAAATGTTAGATGTAAAAGTTAGTATTGGTGGATCTGTTTATTATATGGGAAACCCGACGGATGTAATTAGTAAGAAAATAATTGGTGGAACAATTAAATCTAAAGATTAATTATTTCTATATTTGTAATCTAATATTTTTATACATGAATGCATTGAACATTTTTTTAATGATAAGTGGACCACAAATTGCAATAATTGTAGTGGTTGTATTGTTACTTTTTGGAGGTAAGAAAATTCCAGAATTAATGAGAGGTCTTGGTAGTGGAATTAAAGAATTTAAGAACGCTTCAAAAGACGAGGAAAACGAAAAAATTGAAGAGGAAAAGAAATAATTCCTAATTTTTATAAAAACAAAAACCTGCAAGTAATTGCAGGTTTTTTTATTTTGAAAAGATTAAAATCTTATTACATTTTGTTTTTGTCTTTTGCAGAAGACTGATTAATTTTATTTGCTGCAACTAAACTTGTTACCATATCGTTTAACATACTACTAGCAGCGTTCGGATTGTTAGGTAATAAAATTAAGTTAGAATTTGTATCAGATCCTATGCTTTGTAGCGTATCGTAATGTTGTGTAATTACAATTAATGCTGAAGCTTCTTGGCTATTAATTCCAGCACTGTTTAATACATCGACACTTTCTTCTAAGCCACGTGCAATTTCTCTACGTTGGTCTGCAATTCCACGTCCTTGTAAACGTTTACTCTCTGCTTCAGCTTTTGCTCGTTCTACAATTAATATACGTTCTGCATCACCTTCGTGTTGTGCAGCAATTTTTTCGCGCTCTGCTGCGTTGATACGGTTCATTGCAATTTTTACATTTTCATCAGGATCAATATCAGTAACCAATGCTTTTACAATATCATATCCATAGTTGAGCATAGCTTCTCTTAAATCGCGTTGAATTGCTTGAGCAATTTCATCTTTCTTTTCGAATACATCATCTAAAATCATTTTAGGCACTTCTGCACGTACTACATCAAAAATGAATGCCGTAATCTGCTCATGTGGATTTTGAAGCTTATAAAAGGCATCATAGACATGATCTCGCTGTATTTGAAATTGTACAGAGATTTTTAAATGTACAAATACATCATCTTGTGTTTTAGTTTCAACAATTACATCTAACTGTTGAATTTTTAAACTGATTCTACCAGCAATTTTATCGACCAATGGAATTTTTATGTTTAATCCCGCTTGTCGAATACTTTGGAATTTACCGAAGCGTTCTAC
Source organism: Bacteroidetes bacterium MedPE-SWsnd-G1 (assembly GCA_001874265.1). Classification (GTDB taxonomy): domain Bacteria; phylum Bacteroidota; class Bacteroidia; order Flavobacteriales; family Flavobacteriaceae; genus Urechidicola. Next base: position 4,037 of record MPDD01000023.1, read on the forward strand.
AATTACTGAAGTCTGTTGTTTTACAATAAACAAACCAGTAATTATAATAATTAAAACAGGTAAAATCCATAAATAAGTCGTTATCATAGTTTTGTTTTTAAAGGTTAATAATTGTTTTAATATAATGAAAAATTATAGAAAAAGCAAATGAAATAGTATATAATTATATGTAGCTTTTTATTTACTTTTGTTACATATTTTTAATGAAATAGAGAAACGTATGAAAACTAGTTATAAAAATGCCATAGATTCTGAAATTACTTTAACGGAGTTAATGCTACCATCACACTCTAATTTTAGTGGTAAAATTCATGGTGGTTTTATCCTATCGTTAATGGATAAAGCGGCATTTTCTTCGGCCTCTAAATTTTCAGGTCAGTATTGTGTAACAGCATCAGTTAATAGAGTGGATTTTTTAAACCCAATTGAAGTAGGGGAGTTGGTTACGCTTAAAGCACGAATTAATTATGTGGGCAACTCTTCTATGGTAGTCGGAATTAGGGTAGAATCTCAAAATATTCAGACTGGAGAAATTAAGCATTGTAACTCATCATACTTTACTATGATAGCAAAGAATGATACTGGAAAAAAAGTAAAAGTTCCTGGATTGATTATTCGAGATCTTAATGGTCTTCGTCGTTATTTACGCTCCATAGAACACATAAAAATGAGAAATGAGCGGAAGGAGGCTTTTAGCAAAAAGAACTTTATCCCTGATAATTATGAGGAGTTATTGCAAGGATTTAATGTTAAATTAGAATTGGATAATTAAAATCTTGTTTTTACAATTTTTCAATTGCATTTTCAATTCTAGAAACCGTTTCTTCTTGACCAAGTAATTCTGCAATTTTAAACAAATCTGGTCCGCTCATGGCTCCGACCAAACTCAATCTAAACGGAGGCATTACCTTTCCAAATCCTAATTCAGAAGATGTGATCCAGCCCTTTACAATAGTCTCTACATTAGTGGCAGTAAAATCTTCGATTTCTGAAAGAACTTTTATGAGATCACTCATTATTTGGGGAGTTGCTTCTTTCCATTGTTTTTTAGATGCTTTTGCATCGTATTCCATTGGCGCTTGGAAAAAGAATTTACTTAAATCCCAAAAGTCAGAAACAAACGTTGCACGCTCTTTAATTAGACCAACGATTTCTATAAGTTTATTTTGAGACCTCTCGACTGCGCTCGAGGTGACATTTTTTTCAATAACAGCTTTAAACAACTCAGCCAACTTCTCATTGGGTTTTTGTTGTAAATATTGTTGATTGTACCACTTTGTTTTATCCGGATCAAAGCGTGCGCCTGATTTATTAACTCTTGCTAAATCAAAATTTGCAATCAATTCTTCTAAAGAAAATAATTCTTGTTCAGTTCCTGGATTCCACCCTAAAAAGGCTAAGAAATTGATAACTGTATCAGAAAAATAACCATCTTCTTTATATCCACGCGAAACTTCATTGGTAGCTTCATTTGTATATGCTAAAGGAAATACTGGAAACCCTAATTTGTCACCATCACGTTTGCTTAATTTTCCTTTACCAGTTGGTTTTAGTATCAATGGTAAATGTGCAAATTCAGGCGCCTTCCATTCAAATGCTTGATATAGTAAAACATGTAAAGCCATAGACGGCAACCATTCTTCTCCTCTAATTACATGACTAATTTCCATTAAATGATCATCTACAATATTTGCCAAATGGTACGTTGGCATTCCATCAGATTTGAATAAAATTTTATCGTCTAATGTATTTGTGTCGATTGTAATTTTTCCTCTAATTATATCGTTCATTTCTAACGATACATTGGTAGGTGTTTTAAATCTAACAACATATTTATCCCCATTTTCAATTCGTGTCTGAACTTCATCAACAGATAAAACCAATGAATTTATCAAACGACCTTTTTCTCTGTTATGCCAATTATAGATAAAGGTTTTTCCTTTTTCTTCATGTCCTTTTCTTTCAGCATCTAAAGCTTCAGCTGTATCAAAAGCATAATATGCTTTTCCATCATCAATTAATTGCTGTGCATATTTTTTATAAATTTCTTTACGTTCAGATTGACGGTAAGGACCAAATTTTTCATTTACACCAACGGTTTCATCCGGAGCAATTCCACACCACTCTAAAGAATCCATAATGTACTGTTCGGCATTTGCTACATATCTATTTTGATCTGTATCTTCTATCCTTAACACAAAGGTTCCGTTGTGCTTTTTAGCAAATAAATAGTTGAATAGGGCAGTTCTTACACCACCAATATGTAAAGGGCCAGTTGGACTAGGAGCAAAGCGAACACGTACGTTAGACATCTCTTAATGTTTTTGTTAAAATGTGGCGCAAAGATACGACCTTACAATGAAAATAGTATTTTTATAGATTAATAAATGAGTAACTTTAACCACATACAAGAAAAATTACAGCAGTTCATTAGGAAATACTACCTGAATGAACTGATAAAAGGGAGTATTTTATTTATCTCCTTTGGCCTTATTTATTTTATGTGTACGTTGTTTATTGAGCACTTTTTATGGTTGCAACCATTAGCCAGAACTGTTTTGTTTTGGTTGTTTATTCTAGTGGAAATAGGCTTGTTAACCAACTATATTTTTGTTCCACTGTTTAAATTAGTTGGGCTAAGGAAAGGGCTTTCTTTAGATGAAGCCTCTAGGTTAATTGGAACACATTTTAAAGAGGTAGATGACAAACTTTTAAATGTACTTCAATTAAAAAATGAATCGAATCAATCGGAATTATTGTTGGCCAGTATAGAGCAGAAATCTATTGAATTGGTTCCTGTTCCGTTTAAAAAAGCAATTAATTTTTCTGGTAATAAGGCGTATATAAGGTATTTAATAGTGCCAATTTTAATTTGGGGTGTTGTGTATGTCTCTGGTAATATAAACCTATTTAACGAGAGTTATGATAGGGTAGTGCATCATCAAAGGGCATATGAACCTCCAGCACCATTTTCTTTTCATGTTTTAAACGAGGGTTTAGATGTAATACAAGGAAAATCAATAACGCTTCAAATAGAGACAAAGGGAAATCTAATTCCAGAAGATGTTACGATTCATTTTCTAGATCAAAAGTCTTTGACAAAAAATAATGGTTTTGGATTGTTTGAACATACCTTTTCTTCAGTTCAGCAGAATTTAGAATTTTATATTGAGTCAAATGGAGTTTCTTCCAAATCATATTTGATCAATGTTATTCGTACACCTACAATTTCAAGTTTTGAAATGTGGTTAGATTATCCATCTTACACAAAAAAGAAGGATGAATTACTCAAGAATTCTGGAAATGCAAATGTTCCACAAGGCACATCAATTACATGGAGATTGATTGGGACAAATACTTCTAAGATTCAATTTAAAACGGATGAAACGAAGTTATTTAATAAAGTTTCTACGGATGAATTCGAATTTGTAAAACGTATTTATAATCGTTTGGATTACACAATATCTTCATCTAATGACCAATTGGAAAATTATGAATCATTAAAATATGGAATTGAAGTAATTAAGGATGAATATCCGAAAATTGAAGTAAAATCGGACATTGATTCTGTGCGTTATGGCCCTGTTCAATTTGCAGGACAACTAAGTGATGATTATGGCTTAAACTCGTTGGAATTAATTTATTATGATAGTCAGAATCCTTCAAATTTGCTAAAACACCCTATTGATATTAAGCAATTAACATTTGAAGAATTTTATTATGTTTTCCCTAAAGGAATAGAGTTAAGAGAAGGTGTAGATTATGAAATGTATTTTCAGGTTTCTGACAATGATAAAGTGAACGGAAGTAAGAATTCTAAAAGTTCGGTTTTTAGATATTATAAAAAAACTGAATCTGAATTAGAAGAGCAACTGTTAGAAGAGCAAAATGAATCTATAGAAGATTTAGAAAAATCTGTTCAAAAAAGTAAAGAAACCAAAGATCAGATGCAGCAATTACAAGAATCGCTTCAGCACAAATCTGATATGAATTGGAATGACCAGAAAAAATTACAAAATTTTATGGACCGTCAGCAACAGTATGAAAATATGATGCAGAAGCAAACGGAACAAATCCATCAAAATTTGGAAGAACAACCTAAAAGTGAAAACAAGAATTTAGAAGAACGAAAAGAAGATATTCAGAAACGTTTAAAGGAGGCTCAAGAATTAGCCAAGCAAGATGCTTTAAAAGAGGAACTACAAAAATTGGCTGAAAAATTGGATAAAGAAGAACTTACCGAGAAACTAAAACAACTTACGGAAAAGAATAGGCAAAACGAGCGCAGTTTGGAAAGAATTTTAGAATTAACCAAACGTTTTTATGTGGAGCAAAAAGCAAATCAAATTGGAGATAAGTTAGAGGAGTTATCCGAGAAGCAAGATGCTTTATCTGAAGACGATGAAAACTCTTCAGAAAAACAAAACGAATTGAATTCTGAATTTGAAGAATTGCAGAATCAGTTGGATGATTTGGATAAGGAAAATGAAAAATTACAAAGACCAATGTCACTTCCAAAAACTGATCAGGAAGAGAAAGGGATAGATAAAGAAATGTCAGATGCGAAGGAAAAGTTAGAAGACTCAGAAAGTGAATCAAAAGAAGAATCAGAAAAATTAGATCAAAAAAAGTCAGCTAAAAGAAATCAAAAATCTGCCGCTCAAAAAATGAAACAAATGAGTGAGATGATGCAGAATGCAATGCAATCTATGCAGGGCGAAAGCATGGATGAAGACATAGAAATGCTTCGTGCAATTTTGGAAAATTTGGTTGAGTTTTCTTTTCAGCAAGAAGATTTAATGAATGGCTTCGCTGAGATAAATAATGCACATCCAGATTTTTCAAATAAATTAAAAAAACAATATGTGTTGCAAGAATATTTTGAACATATAGATGATAGTTTGTATGCGCTATCTATGCGTCAACCGAAAATAGGTACTCAAGTTTTTAAAGATTTGGGAGACGCACATTATTATTTGGATGAGTCCTTGATTCATTTTGCAGACAATCAATTTAATGTTGGTTTATCCGATCAACAGTTCGTGATGACATCAACAAATAATATAGCATACTTGTTAAGCAATATGTTAAACAGTATGCAGAATTCATCACCTTCTATGGGCCAGGGGCAAGGTGATTCTTTTAGTTTGCCTGATATTATTCAGAAGCAAGGAGAGGCGATAGAAAAGATGGAAGAAGGAATGAAAAAAGGTGAGAAGCCTGGAGATCAACAAGGGGATGACGGTAAACCACAACCCGGTGAATCAGGCGAAAAATCTGGTGAAGGATCGGGAGAACAAATGAACGGTGAGTTGTATGAAATATATAAACAGCAATCGGAATTAAGACAGTTACTTGAGGACGCATTGGGAGATAAGAAAGGGGCAGATAGCAAAGGTGTAGGAGAGAATGCTTTAAAGCAAATGGAACAAATAGAACAAGATTTATTGGAAAAAGGCTTTACGAATGAAGTGCTTCAGAAAATGATGCAATTAAAATATGAGTTATTGAAATTGGAAGAAGCCGCCTATAAGCAAGGTCAAGATACAAAAAGAGAGTCCAATACAAACACTGGCACTTTTGAAAATAGAATTATTAAACAGTTGAAAAGGGATAAATTATGGTTTCAAGAAAATGAAATTTTAATAAGACAAACCCTACCTTTGCAAGAGGGTTATAAAAAAAGAGTACAGCAATATTTTAAAGCGAATGATAGTATACAATAGTGAAATAAATTTTGAATTATTTGACGCTGATTTAGTTTCAGATTGGTTAAGTATTGTCATAGAAGAGGAAGGGTTTCGTGAAGGCGATATTAATTTTATATTTTGTTCGGATGAATATTTGCTTCAGAAAAATATTGAATTTCTTAATCATAATACTTTAACTGATATTATTAGTTTTGACTACACAATGGGTAAGTTAATTTCAGGTGATATATTTATTTCTGTCGAAAGGGTGAAGGAGAATTCTACGTACTTTAATGTGTCTTTTAATAATGAATTGTGTCGAGTTATGGTTCATGGTATTCTTCATTATTGTGGCTATAAAGATAAAAGTGAAGAGGAGAAATCTGTAATGAGGGAAAGAGAGAATTTTTATCTGGCTAAGTTAGATAGTCAGATTTGAGAATTTTACGAGTATTTTCAATTGGTGCAGTGGTCTTTGTAATAGTTAAACATGTTGTTTGTGGTTTGTAAGTTGTTGTAAATCAAAGAGTTGATAATATGTAATTTATTAAAAATCAAGTAGTTAAGTAGTTTTCTTGTTTTGTCTCCAACGTGATGTTTATTGTCCCTATAGTTTCTTAATTGTTTTTCAAGTTTTGTAGTTTGTTGTTTTATTGAAGTAGTTCTTACTGGATAGTTATTGTCCCTATTGTTTTCCTTTTTTATTTGTTTATGGTTCTTGATATTGATTAGTTTTCTTTTTGTTATAAGACTCTTTATATTATGTATCTTTGCGTCAAATTTTATATAAAGTTCCACGTGGAACATGGTTATGAGTATATATACAACAACATATGATGTAATTGTAGTTGGCGGTGGTCATGCAGGTAGTGAAGCTGCCGCGTCAGCGGCAAATTTTGGCGCTAGAACTTTACTAATTACAATGAGCCTTCAGAATATTGCGCAGATGAGTTGTAATCCTGCAATGGGTGGTATAGCGAAAGGGCAGATAGTAAGAGAGATTGATGCTTTGGGTGGTTATAGTGGAATCATTACTGATAAGACTGCTATTCAGTTTAAGATGTTGAATAAGTCGAAAGGTCCTGCTATGTGGAGTCCGAGGGCTCAAAGTGATCGAATGCGTTTCGCTGAAGAGTGGCGATGGCAATTGGAGAATATTGAGAATCTTGATATGTTTCAAGATTCGGTGAACGGGTTGTTGTTCGAAGGGGATAGAATAGTAGGAGTAAGGACTGCTCTTGGGATTGAAATAAAAAGTAAAACTGTTGTGATTACGGCAGGTACTTTTTTGAATGGTTTAATTCATATTGGCGAGAAAACATTTGGCGGTGGTAGAGCAGGAGAAAGTGCTTCTACTGGTATTACGGAAGATTTAGTAGCTAAAGGTTTTGAATCTGGTAGAATGAAAACAGGAACACCTCCAAGAGTGGATGCGAGGTCATTAGATTTTAGTAAAATGATTGAACAACCTGGTGATGTTATTCCTGAAAAATTTTCGTATTTACAAAGTGTTGTCCCGTTGGTTGAGCAGAGATCTTGTTATATGAGTTATACTTCCTCTGAAGTTCATGAATTATTGCGTGAGGGCTTTGAGAGATCTCCGATGTTTAACGGAAGAATTCAGAGTACGGGTCCAAGATATTGTCCCTCTATTGAGGATAAAATTGATCGGTTTGCCTCTAAAGATAGGCATCAAATTTTTGTGGAACCTGAGGGTTGGAAAACAAATGAAATTTATGTAAATGGGTTTTCAACATCTTTACCAGATGATGTTCAAGATGCGGCATTGAGAAAAGTTGCGGGGTTTGAGAATGTGAAGTTTTTAAGATATGGATATGCAATAGAATACGATTATTTTCCACCAACTCAATTGAAACATTCTTTAGAGACAAAATTGGTAGAAAATTTGTTTTTTGCAGGTCAAATTAATGGAACAACTGGTTATGAGGAAGCGGGTGCACAGGGTTTAATGGCTGGTGTGAATGCTGCTTTAAAAGTATATGGAAAGGATCCGTTTATATTAAAAAGAGATGAAGCATATATAGGAGTTTTAATTGATGATTTAATTACGAAAGGTACTGAAGAGCCTTATAGAATGTTTACGTCTCGAGCGGAATATAGAACCTTATTACGTCAAGATAATGCGGATTTAAGATTGACTAAAAAAGGTTTTGAACTTGGGTTGGCTAGCCAAGTAAGAATGGATAGAGTATTGGAGAAGCAGGTAAAGACAGATTTATTTATCAAATTTTTGAATGAAACAAGTGTTAAGCCAGGAGATATAAACCCAATTTTAGAACATAAAGGGACGGCTATAATTCCACAAACAATGAAATTGTTTCGAATTGCTGCACGACCACAAATTGATTTAGATGATCTTGTTCAGTTAGATTCAGTGGCGACTTTTATTCAGGAAAATGATATAGACAAAGAGATAAAAGAACAGGCTGAGATTCATTTAAAATATTCTGGTTACATAGCAAAGGAAAAGAATAATGCGGATAAATTAAGTCGTTTGGAGCATGTTCGTATTCCTGATGGGTTTGACTATGATGGTTTAAAATCAGTATCGATAGAGGCGAAACAAAAATTAAATAAGATAAGACCGACTACAATTGCTCAAGCAAGTAGAATAAGTGGTGTTTCACCTAGTGATGTTTCTGTTCTGTTGGTTTATATGGGTCGTTAATGAGAGTTTCACGTGGAACAAACTTTTTTCGTGAAATGCATCATTTATAAATATTGGTGAATTTTGTTCGGTTGTGGCATGTTTTTATTGATAACTATTCTAGTATTTCAGAGTTTGTAATATAATTTAATCGTTTTATTGAGTAACTGCTGTATAATGGTTCTTTCGATATGTTGTTGATTTTAGTATATGCAAATGTTTTTAGTTCAGTTAAACTATTTCATATTTCAGTTTACGCAAAACTTCCGAAAAGTGCTTTTTTCAGATTCAGATCTTAATGCTTAACTCATTTTGGAAACATGATGTTTATTTCAAATAATTGTAGATAGATTTTAGAATTTAAGTTATAGGTGAAAGAATATATAGAATTCTCGCAAATTTATTGAATGTTTAAAAATAACAATTAGATATATAAAATGAAAGATATACTAAGATGTAAGGACTTTACGGTTTCAGGTGAAGAATTTGACCTTATTTATGATGAAACTTTAGAAATGTTGGTTACTTCTCCGCAACCTTCTGTGGATAAATTGGCTGGTTATTATGAAAGTGATGATTATATATCACATACGGACTCCAGCAAATCTATTTTTGATCGTGTTTATCAAGTTGTAAAAAAATACGCATTAAGGAGTAAGATTAGATTAGTGGGTAAGAATTATGTAGGAACTGAAGTTTCTAAGTCTTTATTGGATATTGGGTGTGGAACTGGTGATTTTTTGGCAATAGCAAAATTGAATAATTGGAATGTTTCGGGCGTTGAACCGAATGAAAAGGCAAGAAGTTTTGCGGAATCAAAGTTAGATATTTCTGTTTTCTTTGATATTTCGGAGATAGGAGATCAAAAATATGATTGTATAACCTTATGGCATGTGTTAGAGCATGTACCTGATTTACAAGCATTTATATCAAATTTGAAGCATTTGTTAGAGCCAAATGGGTTAATAATTGTGGCTGTTCCTAATTTTAAAAGTTTTGATGCTAATTATTATAAGAACAATTGGGCGGCTTATGATGTTCCGAGGCATCTTTGGCATTTTTCTCAAACTTCAATTGCAAAATTGTTTCACATGGAACATATGAAAGTTAAAAGTGTTGTCCCAATGAAATTTGATGCATTTTATGTTTCAATACTGAGTGAAAAGTATAAATCTAATCCATTTGGTATGATTAAGGGATTTTTTGTTGGATTATTCTCGAATATTATGGCCATGTTCTCTAAAGAGTATTCTTCATTGATTTATGTGTTAAAAGAGGAATAATTCTTTTTTTAAGCAGTTTTAAGACATTTTAATTGGTTTTATGATAAAATGATAGCTAAAATCGGTTTTGAAGCTATATCAAGGTAGAAAAGACGACTTTTTGTATAGACAACATCTATTTAAATATATATAAAATAGATTAGGGCTATATTTAGTAAATAGATGGGTTCTCTTTTTATTTCTGAACTTGTTAAGAGTTTAGACCTAATATTATTTATAAGAAAAGAGTTGGGGTATTTAAGTGATCAGTAATTTTATTCAGTTTCGTGTTCACTGTCGAATATTGGGTAAGTAGATTTAATAATTATTAAATTATAATTGCAACTCAACGATCCGGGCAAGAAATTTATTGTGATAAAAATAGCAATCTTTCCGAAGCAATTATCGACGAATTGAACGCAGCATTTGATTTACAGAAAGAGTAAGAAATATTATTCGAAATGTGTAAAGCCCGTTGTTTACAATGGGCTTTTTATTGCAATAAATACAGAGCAAATACATTAATGATAAAGTAAACTGCTAAAGTCATAGCACCTGCATAATCTTTTGCCAATCGCTGACCTATAAGCATGAAAATCAGGCAAATAGCAGAAATTTCTGCTCCAACCAGGGCAATTTCTGCACCTCCATTTGTTGCTAATTGACCTACACCAATTATCATTAAAATACTAGCAACAACCTCAAAAACTAATACGGTAGCCAATAAAAATGGCACCATATTTCTTAAAGGTGAATTTTTAAAATGATCGGTAATATAGGCAATGTTTCCTTTCCAATCTGTGATTTTATCAATTCCAGATTGTAAAAACGTTACGATTAAAAATACAAGGATTAAAATTTCTGCTGGTTGATTGTTAAAAATATTCATAGGCTTATTCTTTAGTATGTAGCAATCTTGTTAATTTAATGGAAAGATCTAATAATACAATTTTCGCATTTCCGTTTCTCTCTATATGATATATAGCGTCGTTTAATTCTTTGTCTATTTCAATAATATTTCCACCATGAATAAAAGGAGCAAACTTTCCAATTTGAAATCCAGGTGTTTTAGTTTCTAAAAATACTAAATCGTTGGCTTTATAATTTAACAACATTGCCTGTCTAAAAAATTGTAAACAATAATTCAAAAATCGTTTTTGAGTTTCTCTACCGGTTTTTGCTATACCTTCGCTCCATCCAATTAACTCATTTATTACCGATGCGTTTCCTTTTGCCTTAAAAGCGGCTCTAATCCATGTTATAAACCACTCTTCAAAAACGAAATCTGCAGAATCATTATGTAAAATATGTAATGCTTTATTGTAATTTCCATCAGCTTGATGAGCAATCTTTTTAGCATCATTTTCAGCAACACTTTCCTTAGAAATCAATCCATCAACAACATCTTGCTCGCTTAAAACAGGAAAATGTAATACTTGACATCGAGATAAAATAGTATTTATAATTTGTTCTTCATCTTCCGAAATTAATATAAATACTGTTTTTTCAGGTGGCTCTTCAATAAGTTTAAGTAGTTTATTTGCGGCAGAAATATTCATTTTTTCAGCCATCCAAATTATCATTACTTTAAAGCCTCCTTCATATGATTTCAGTTGTAAAGACTTCACAACTTCTTCTGCCTGATCTACACCAATAATACCTTGTTTATTTTCAATTCCTAGTGAATGTAACCAGTTAAACAGGTTTCCATAAGGCTGCTCTTCTATAAACTGCCTCCATTCCACTAAAAATTGATTACTTGTAGCGTGTTTTTTTACTTTATCATTGGTTGCAACAGGAAATGCAAAGTGCATATCTGGATGCGATAAATTATTACATTTTAGATTACAAGCATCTTTGTTTTCACTCTCTAAACATAATAAATATTGGGCATAAGCTATAGCCATTGGTAAAGTCCCCGAACCTTCCTTCCCAACAAATAATTGCGCATGTGCAATACGACCATTATTGGCGGAATGCTGTAAATGATTTTTAATATGTTCGTGACCTAAAATGTCTGAAAACTGCATAGCACAAATATAGGAATTTCACATTAGCACGAAGAATATAGAATCGTTATCTTTGCTCCCCTAAAACACAATATACACAACTATGTTAACAATTAATGATTTCAATTTCGAAAACAAAAGAGCAATTATAAGAGTCGATTTTAATGTGCCATTAGATGGAGAATTTAATGTTACGGATACAACTAGAATTGAAGCGGCAAAACCAACCATTTTAAAAGTATTAGAAGATGGAGGAAGTTGTGTATTAATGTCGCATTTGGGAAGGCCAAAAGGGGTTTCTCCTGAGTTTTCATTGAATCATATTGTGGATACAGTAAGTGAATTAATTGGCGTACAAGTAAAATTCGTTTCTAGTTGTATTGGGGAACAGGCAGAGATAGCGGCCAACTCATTAGAGCCAGGAGAAATTCTTTTACTAGAGAATTTGAGATTTCATGATGAAGAGAAAAATGGAGATGTAACGTTTGCTGAAAAACTATCGAAATTAGGAGATATTTATGTGAACGATGCCTTTGGAACCGCACATAGAGCACATGCTTCTACAACCATAATTGCACAGTTTTTTAATGACAAAAAATGTTTTGGAGCATTATTAGCGAAGGAGATTGAAAGTATTGAGAAAGTATTGAAAGACAGTGAAAAACCTGTTACAGCTATTTTGGGAGGAGCAAAAGTATCTTCCAAAATTACAGTAATTGAGAACATTTTAGATAAAGTAGATCACTTAATTATTGGAGGCGGAATGAGCTTTACATTTATCAAAGCACTTGGTGGAAAAATTGGAAACTCGATTTGTGAAGATGACAAGCAAGAGTTAGCATTGAGTATCCTTAAGGAGGCAAAGGAAAAAGGAGTTGAAATTCACTTACCGGTTGATGTGGTTGCTGCAGATGCATTTAGCAATGACGCAAATACTCAATTTGTAGATATAAATAGTATTCCAGATGGTTGGGAAGGTATAGATGCTGGGCCAAAAGCGAGAGCAGCATTTCATGAGGTTGTGTTAAAATCAAAAACAATTTTATGGAATGGACCACTAGGTGTATTTGAATTAGAGAACTTTGCAAAAGGAACAATTGCATTGGGTGATTCTATTGCGGAGTCTACCAAGAACGGATGTTTTTCTTTAGTAGGAGGAGGCGATTCTGTCGCTGCTGTTAAACAATTTGGATTTGCAGATAAAGTCAGTTACGTTTCAACTGGAGGTGGAGCAATGTTAGAAATGCTCGAGGGTAAAACTTTACCTGGAATTGAAGCAATATTGAGTTAGTAAAACATTAAATAGAGAAATTTAAACCTGTTATTTAGACTGCTAAATAAGAGGTTTTTTGCTTTTAATTTTTTGTGATGTAATCGAAATGAGAAATAAAATTATTAACTAAATTTGAAATTCTACAAATTAAAGAAGAAGTTAAATGAAATACACCAATTTACCACATACAGATATAAAAGTTAGTAAAATTTGCCTCGGAACAATGACCTGGGGAGAACAAAATACTGAGTCCGAAGGGCATGAGCAAATGGATTTTGCTTTAGAAAAAGGAGTTAACTTTTTTGATGTTGCAGAATTGTATCCCGTACCCGCTAAAAAGGAAACTTACGGCACAACAGAAGAGGTTATTGGAACATGGTTTAAGAAAACGGGAAATAGAGACAAAATAGTTTTAGCAACTAAAATTGCTGGGCCAGGAGCGTATACTGCACATATAAGATCTACTGGATTTTCTAAAGAATCTATTAAAGAGGCAGTAGACGGAAGTTTAAGGCGTTTACAAACTGACTATATAGATTTGTATCAGTTGCATTGGCCGACAAGACCCGTAAATTGTTTTGGCGTTCGAAGGTTTCCTTATGATAATTTTCAAAAGAAGGATGAAGGTTTTCAGCAGATTTTAGAATATCTAGAAGAAATTAAAAAAGAAGGAAAAATTAGAGAAATTGGTCTTTCTAATGAATCTGCTTGGGGAACGATGAAATACTTACACATTTCTGAGCAAAAAGACTTACCAAGACCAATTACTATTCAAAACTCATATTCCTTATTACATAGGCCTTTTGAAACGAATTTATCAGAGGTTTGTATGCAAGAGAATATTGGTTTGTTGGCTTACTCACCTTTGGCTTTTGGGGTGTTGAGTGGAAAATACTTAAACGGAACTCCAAAAGATTCTCGTGTAGCATTATATCCAAACTATAATAGATATAGTAGTCCAGAATCTGAAAAAGCCGTGAGAGCCTATTTAAAAATTGCTGAGAAGCATGGGCTGTCATTAACTCAACTATCATTAGCATTTGTAAACGAATTACCATTTTTAACAAGTAATATTATTGGAGCTTCAAAAATGAGTCAATTAAAAGAAAACATTGATTCTATTAATATAGAATTGAGCCAAGAAATTAAAGATGAAGTCAATGCGATTCATGAATTAATGCCAAACCCAGCACCTTAATTTTATGGATTTTAATGAGTTGAAGAGTTTTCTTGATTCGAAAGTTTTAGAATATAACAACCCAAAATTTATTGAATCAGACCCTATTCAAATTCCACACCAATTCACTAAGAAAGAAGATATTGAAATTGCGGCATTTTTAACAGCAACCATTGCTTGGGGTAATAGAAAGATGATCATAAAAAGCTCCCATAGAATGATGGATCTTATGGGGAATTCACCTCATGATTTCATATTAAACCATTCTAAGGATGATTTAAAAAAATGCGAGAACTTTGTTCACCGGACATTTAATGGTGTTGATTTTCAATACTTTATAAAGTCACTTCGAAATATTTATGAAAAATACAATGGCTTAGAGGCGGTTTATTCAAAGTTTCCGGAGGATTCGAATAATAAAAATGCTCTACATCATTTTAAACAAATATTTTTTGAAACACCATTTGAACAAAGAACCACAAAACATGTTTCCGACCCCATGAAAGGTAGTGCCTCGAAAAGATTAAATATGTTTCTACGCTGGATGGTTCGTAAAGACAATTTAGGCGTAGATTTTGGAATTTGGGACTCAATTCCAATGTCAAAGTTATCCTGCCCTTTGGATGTGCATTCAGGAAATGTTGCTCGTAAATTAGGGTTATTAGGTCGTAAGCAAAACGATTGGAAAGCATTGGAAGAATTAGACTTCAACCTCAGAAAAATGGATATAAATGATCCCGTTAAATATGATTTTGCATTGTTTGGTTTAGGGGTTTTTGAAGGCTTTTAATCTAGTTCCCAACCAAAAGAGGTTTGAAACACGTAATCATCTTTGGTTGCTCCTTGTGCTGGTTGATTATCGAAATTGTAAGTAATTCCTGTTTTAATATAAAAATCCCAAGGCAAGTCATATTTCATATCAAATTTAAAATCGACCCTGAAACGCCCTTTTTCCGTAATACTAGGATACGCAAAGACTGAAGTAAGCAAGCTTAAATCACCAATTTCGTATTTATTAAACTGAGATCCGAAATAGAATTCTAAACTGTTTTTACCAGGATCGGCTCCGTCTAAATATTCTTCATTACTGAAAGCAATACCACTACCTGCTGCAAGTGATAAGTTATTGTTATGCTTAAAATAATACCCAGCACCAACCTTTCCAGTTGACCTCAACTTTAATAATTGTTCGTTATTCGATAGAAAAGTCCCTGAAGTAGATAAGAACCAATCGTTTTTTAAGAACCATTGAAAGGTAGTAGTTCCTTCTATTCTCTTAATATCTTGAACCGAATCCTGCCTGCTATAGACAGAGTTAAATGTATTGCTTAAACTCCATTTGTTCGCACTGTAGTCTAATCTAGCATTTGAAGTTAGTTGTTTAGAATTATTTGCTTTAGTTAGAGTTATTCCTATATCAAATTCTGCGGTAAGTCTACTAAGAAAATTTTGTCCAATAGCATCTAAATAAATAACCTTGTTTAAAGTAGATTCTAAAATAAACTCGCCTTGGTCAATTAAGACGGCCTTTTTATTAATAGAATCTGTATTTATAGTCGCGTTAAAACGGCTTCCGTTAGATAAAGAGACAATAAATGAACGGTTGCTATAAATTTCTTTAACACGAAACCACTTTATTTTAAAATCACTATCACTATAGGTGGTTTTGATGGTTAGAACACTTTTATCTAAACTTTTAATTTCACCTACAAGTTTATTATTATTATTTAAAACGATTGAATCTTTTTGTGCCGATACACTATGAAAGTTAGCAATTAGTATAAAAAAGAAAACAATTTTTTTCATGTTCGTTTTTGTTCAAAACAAATATAGCAAAATAAGTTATTGATAATAACCTCTTAGTAACCCACCTTAGCACGCACTCTTGACAATACTTTATTAGCAACAACTGAAGCTTTTTCAGCCCCAATCGCTAAGGCCTTGTCAACCTCCTCTAAGTTATCTATATAATAGAAATAGCGCTCTCTAATTTCACCAAATGTTTCTAGTAAAAGTTCAAAAAATGCTTGTTTAGCATGTCCATACCCGTAGTTCCCTCCTTCATAATTGTTCCGCATTTCAGCGATTTGTTCTGCTGAAGCAAGTAACTTATACAAGGCAAATAAATTACAGGTGTCTGGGTTTTTAGGTTCTTCTAAAGGTGTAGAATCCGTTTGGATTTTCATTACTTGTTTGCGTAGTTTCTTTTCTGGTAAAAAGATATCAATAATATTTCCTTGCGATTTACTCATTTTACCACCATTAGTTCCAGGAACATACATTGTACCTTCTTGAATTTTAGCTTGTGGCGGCACTAAAGTATCTCCCATTTGACCATTAAATCGATTCGCTACATCGCGTGTCATTTCCAAATGTTGTAATTGATCTTTTCCAACGGGTACAATTTCCGCGTCATACAATAAAATATCTGCAGCCATTAACATTGGGTACGAGAATAAACCAGAATTCACATCTTCTAACCGATCGGCCTTATCTTTAAAACTGTGGGCAAGTGTTAACCTTTGATAAGGAAAAAAACAACTTAAATACCAAGTTAACTCTGTTACTTGAGGTACATCACTTTGGCGGTAAAAAACTGTTTTTTCTAAATCCAAACCACAGGCCAACCAAGTTGCAGCAGTACTGTAAGTGTTTTCTCTAAGAGTTTTACCATCTTTAATTTGGGTCAATGAATGCATGTCGGCAATAAATAAAAAAGACTCATTATCGCTATTTTTTGCTAATTCAATTGCCGGTAAAATGGCTCCTAAAATATTTCCGAGGTGTGGTGTTCCGGTACTCTGTACACCCGTAAGAATTCTTGACATTTTGTATACTTTATACACGCAAAAGTAACGATTTTAATTAGTATTTTTGAATAGATGAAAGTATTAAAAAATCTAGCCATACTTGTATGGAGAATTTGGTTTTACGCATGGTTTATTGGAACTATAATTGTTGCGTTACCAGTTTTGCTAATTATTACAGCCAAAGAAAGTTGGTATCCTGCCTTTTTTAAAATTGCGAGGGCATGGGGCAAGACCTTATTATTTGTAATGGGCTTTAAGGCAAGTACAATTTCCGAAGAAACGATTGAACCAAGAAGTAATTACATGTTTTGTGCAAACCACACTTCTATGATTGACATTATGTTGATGTTGGCTGTGGTTAAAAACCCATTTGTATTTGTTGGAAAAGCAGAATTGGGTAAAATTCCAATATTCGGATACTTTTATAAACGGACATGTATTCTGGTTGATCGAAATAATCCGTCTAGTAGAAAAGCGGTTTTTGCAGAAGCTGAGCGAAGATTAAAAAACGGATTAAGTGTTTGTATTTTTCCTGAAGGACTTGTTCCAGATGATGAAAGCATTGTTTTGAGCCCGTTTAAAAATGGCGCTTTTATATTGGCTATTGAGCATAAAATCCCGATAGTGCCTATGACTTTTTATGATTGTAAAAAGAGATTGTCATATACTTTTTTTAGCGGTTGTCCTGGCGCCCTAAGGGTTAAAATACACGCATTTATTCAAACGGAACACTCTGAAATTTCAGATAGACATAGGGTAAACAAACAAGCGTTTGACACTATATATAACGAGTTGATTCTAGATGCAAATGGATCATAAAAAGTTATCCCATTTTTGTACTGAGTATGAACAACGTGCACAATTCAACAAAAAATACTATTTCATAAAAAAGGAGATCAATTAATTACGGTATTGGATGGGCCCGGGAATCAGTTTTTGAGAAAAATAGAAGTGAAATAATTCTATTGATTTGAAAATCAATTTTATTCTTTGCCAATAAAGCTAAAAGTTGTAGATTGCATTATAAAAATTGTAACCAAACCCCTGATATATATGTTGAACATTGTATTAGTTGATGACGAGAACGACGCATTAGAAGCTTTAGAATGGAAATTAAATAAATACATTGTTGATGTAAAAATCACTAAATGTAACTCGCCTATAGAATCAATTCAGGTAATAGAAAACTTAAAACCCGATGTAGTCTTTTTAGACATTCAAATGCCAGAAATGGATGGTTTTACGCTTTTAGAAAATTTAACCTACAAAAAATTTAATTTAATTTTTACGACTGCTCATGATGAGTTTGCTTTAAAAGCAATAAAGGTTTCAGCCATAGACTATTTGTTAAAACCGGTAGATAAAGATGAATTAATTGCTGCGATTGGAAAAATTAAAGACCAACAGCAAGAGGCTTTATTAGAAGATAAATTACAACTGCTTTTAGGAAACTTAAATAACAATCACGACAAAATAAATATTTCTGCCGATGGCAAAGTGTATTTATTGGAAAAGGATGAGGTTGTTATGTTAAAATCTGATAAGAGCTATACAACTATTTTCCTTTCTAACGATCAAGAAATTATTGTTTCTAAAACCTTAAAAGAAGTAGAAAAGAAATTTCAATTTTCTCAATTTTACAGGGTGCATAATTCGTATTTAATTAATTTGAACCATGTTAAAGAATATTTAAAAGGATTGGGGGGAGAATTGATTATGACAAATGGTCAAACAGCCTCTATTAGTAGATCTAAAAAGGCCGAATTGTTTACCAAATTATACTTTGATTAATTAGGATGTTTGTAGATATCCATTCTGAAATATATTCTTGGATTCGAGGAGGATTATTTGTTTTAGTAATTTATCATTTACTAATATATTTCCAAAATCGAAGAACGACCTATTTATACTACAGTTTATATCTTCTTGGGCTGTTTATTTATTTCTATCAACATGTATTTGACAACATAGTTTCAGAAGGAATTTATGAATATATAAATTTCCCTATTCAATTTTTAGCCTACGCTTGTTTTGCCTTGTTTACAAGAAATCTCTTAGAAACTAGGATACACAATGTTCAATGGGATAAGTTTCTTGAATTGGAAGTAAAAGTCTTATTGGCTCTTGCACCTATGTTTATTTTCATAGAGTTGTTTTTGGGCTATGAATTTCAATTGCAATCATTTACAATTGTAGGGCCTTTACTAACAATATTCAATCTAGTTTCGTTTTATTACCTCTATAAAATTCCAGGGATTACATCGAAGTATTTTGTATTTGGCTCTTTGTTGTACGTAGTACTTGCTAATATTAGTTTCTTACAGTTGTTTTTAGATGAAGAAGTGTTTGCAAACTATGGTGTACATCCTATGTTTTTTATTTATATAGGAGCATTTATTCAAAGTATAGTATTTGCTTCTACTTTAGGGCATAGTGTTAAACGAATTGAACAGCGCAGTAAAAACGCAGAGGTTAAGTTAGCCATTAAGCAAAAACAAATGGAGGAGTTAAAAATGACCGCATTGCAGAGTCAAATGAACCCTCACTTTTTGTTTAATTCCCTGAATTCAATTAACAACTTTGTATTAAAAAACGATGTAGAAAAAGCGTCAGATTATATTACAAAATTTTCACGATTGATTCGTGTTATCCTTAAGAGTTCATCTAGCCTTACAATTCCATTATCTGAAGAATTAGGAATATTAGGACTTTATGTAAAATTGGAACAAATGCGAATTAAGGGAGGGTTTGAGTATATCATAAATGTAGATAATGGTATTAATTTAGAAGAAGTTAAAGTTCCTCCATTATTTTTACAACCATATTTAGAGAACTCTATTTGGCATGGAATAATGCATGTGGAGGGAGATAAAAGAGTGGAATTAACAATTCGAAAAGAAGAGAACAGTATTCGTTGTGAAGTAGTTGATAATGGGATAGGAATAGACAATTCGAAAAGACAACCTCACAAACAAATTAATAGAAGGAAATTTTTTGGCACACAAGCAACGGAAAATAGAATTAAGTTATTACACAGACAAGCGAATGTAGTTGTCGATATTTCAGATATTTCTACCGAAGAAAAAACGGGAACAAAAGTTACAATTGTATTTCCTATTAGTTCTTAAAACTAAAAACCATTTATAGCGATTCTAATACCATTGGTAAAAAAAAAGAATACAAGCGTTAATTCTAAAAATTTCAATCGAATATTCGGCTTACCTTTGAGTTATAATATTGAGTCTAAACGTTGAATAGACTTTTAAAATTTTACAAAATTACATAATGACAATCATTTCTTTTTTTATCCCCACAGATAAAGATATTTTGAGGGACATAAAAGAAGACACACGCACTATAAAGTTTATAGGAGAGGGCAGTGTGAAACAAAAGTTAGATGTCACCAAATTTATCAGAAAGTTTATATATCGATTTGACGCTGTTAAAACAGTAAGACAGATTGTTTATATAAAAAAAGGACTTTCTTGGGAATTAGAAAGTATTTCTGCAATACAAAGTCAGAATAAAAAAATAAGCTAATTACGTTAAAAATCAATAAGTTGATTTATTTAAAAAACCCGAACAAACAATGTTCGGGTTTTTTATTTCCATTTATTTATTAAAACAAACCATTTGTATATTTTTAGAAGAAAAATAATAGATTGCTATGAATTGTATTAGTAAGAATATTATATTTGTAATGTAAATGAGTCTTTGGGGTTGATTTATTTATAACTCGAGTTAAACATTGTTTGACTCGAGTTTCTTTTTTATACCCATTTTGAAAAAGGATTCTTGCTTAACTCAGAATTGTAGAATTTTGTATCTCCGGTAACCTCAACACCTACCCATGTTGGTTTGGAGAAAGATTCATCTACTGAACCAAGTTCAACTTCACCAATAACCAGCCCTTTATTTTCACCTTTAAATTCATCTATTTCGTAAATATGATCGTAATGATTAACGTAATAGCGATACTTTTCAATTACACCCTCTTCACAAAGCTCGAATAATTCATTAGCCTCTTCGAGCGGAATTTCCTTTTCCCATTCAAATCTTGAAGTACCATCACTAGAGGAAATTCCTTTAATAGTTAAAAAACCAGAATTGTCTAAAATTCGAACTCTAACAACCCGTTTTTTATTTGAATTTAAAAATCCTTGTTTAATAAAAGATACTTTAAAACTATCCGTTTTATAGGAAGAATTTTTTATTAAGAATTTTCTTTCAATTTCTAAAGGCATTTAAGTGTAATTTTTGCTAAAATAATACTTTTCATGTTTCCGTTATTAATGAATACCTTAGCAAAAAATTATTGGAGTGAAATACTTAAATTTTTTTCTCTTTTTTATTGTTATCAATGTCTGGTCTCAAATAGATTATTCCTATAGTTGTGAAGACTCCAATTCTTATAACTACGTAAAAATTGCTCACAATAAAATCAATTTTGCAGAGCTTAAGATTGTATCAGGAGTACATTTTACTTCGCTATCTATCAATGACAATAAGGAAACAAACACTACAAAAATTGTAATAATAAATTAAGAATGCTTGTTGCAACAAAGGCAATTGTATTAAATTCAATTAAATACGGAGATACAAGTCTTATCGTTAAATGCTTTACGGAAAAAGCTGGGTGTAAGTCTTATTTATTAAAAGGGGTTTTAGGATCAAAAAAAGGCAAGATTAAAGCATCTTACTTTCAACCATTAACTCAATTAAATATTATAGGAAAACATAACAGTAAGGGAAACCTAAACAGTTTAAAAGAGGTTCATATTCATAATCCTTATCAATCGCTATATTCAAATATATTTAAACAGTCTATTGTGTTTTTTTTATCCGAGGTTTTGAGTACATCAATTCAAGAAGAAGAATCGAATGAGGATTTGTATAGTTATATAGAAAGCGCCTTAATGTGGTTAGATCTTCATGAAAATATTTCTAATTTCCATTTGTTATTTTTATTAAAATTAACCAAATTTCTTGGGTTTTATCCTGAATTAGAAAATATTGGGTATAGCAATTTTGATTTGCTAGAAGGGAGATTTGTTAAAAATGTAAAATACCACAATAATGTTGTGTCAAATGAAGATTTAATTGCCTTTAAAAAACTCTTAGGCATAAATATTGATGCCTTACACAAGGTAGAATTTAATGCAGTAAATAGACATCGAGTTTTAGATATTCTGATCCGATATTTTGAGTTACATTTGACGGGATTTAAAAGACCAAAATCACTAGAGGTTTTAAGACAGGTATTTAGTTAGTAATGAGGAGTTTAATTAGCGTAGTAATATTTTTTGTTTGTGGGTTTATTTTTAGTCAAGAGGTAACAATTCTTGATATAGAAACTAATTTCCCTATTGAAAACTGTACCGTTTATGGAGAAAATAACACGAAGGTCGTTTATTCGGATAAATTTGGAAAAGTAGATTTGTCTTTTTTTGATGAAAATGAAGTTATTTCATTCAATCATCTATCTTATATCGAAATTGAAATTTTAAAGCGTCATTTAAAAGAGGTAGATTTTAAAGTTTTTTTACACAAACAGGCGGAATCTTTAGAGGAAGTAATTCTTTCAACTTCAAAGCAGAAAGAAACAAGAAGTAGAGTTGCGGAGCAAATTGAAATTAGTATAAATAAAGAAATCGTAAAAATTGCTCCTCAGACTTCTGCTGATTTACTTGCTACCATTCCTGGAGTGAAAGTTCAAAAGTCTCAATTTGGAGGAGGAAGTCCCGTTTTAAGAGGGATGGAAGCAAATAAGGTTTTACTTGTTGTTGATGGAGTAAGAATGAACAATGCTATTTATAGAACCGGACATTTACAAAGCTCTATTACTGTATCACCTTCTACATTAGAACGAACAGAAGTTTTGTTTGGACCATCTTCTGTAATCTATGGATCTGATGCTTTAGGAGGGGTTGTTCATTACTACACAAAAACACCAAATTTTTCCTATACTCCTCAAACCAAAGTGAGTTTTTTATCAAGATATAGTTCAGTTAACGAAGAAATCACGAATCAAGGAAGTGTATCATTTTCATTTAATAAATGGGCCTCTTTTACCAGTTTTTCATATTCAGATTTTCAAGATTTAAAAATGGGTGAAAACCGAAGACATGGATTTGAAGATTGGGGTAAAGTTTTCGAATACTCAAATAATTCAGACACATTTTACAATCCAAATCCAGTTTCAAATTCAGACCCAAATAATCAGAAAAATACCGGCTATAATCAAAGAGATTTTTTGCAAAAACTGATTTTTAAAGCCTCAGAAAAGTCAAAATTAATATTGAACTTTCAACATTCTATGTCTTCAGACATACCTAGATTTGATAGACTAACAGAAGAAAAAGAAGGATCTTTGAAATTCGCTGAATGGTATTATGGCCCTCAGAAAAGAACCATGATAAGTTCTCAATTTTCTTTTGAACCATCCAAAAAATGGATGGATTCTGGAACTTTTACAGCGGCATATCAAAATTTAGAGGAATCTAGAATTCAACGAAAGTTTGGAAGTTTGGACAGGTCTTATAGAATTGAAAATGTTGATGTTTTAAGCTTCAATGGTGATTTCTCAATTCCCCTTTCAAATAAATCGAATCGTAGTTTGTCATATGGAATAGAAGTAACTCATAATATAGTAGACTCATATGCGGTCGGAAAGACTTTAAAAGTTGATGGAAATGAAATAATTGGTTTTTCGGGTGACTTTGTCGTTCAATCCAGGTACCCAGATGGTGGAAGCAACTATACAAGTTCCGCAATTTATACAAGTTATAGACAAGATGTTTCTAAGAAAGCAACTTTAAATACCGGGATTCGCTTTACAAATACATGGTTAAATGCAACATGGATAGATGATACCTTTATTACATTACCAGACATGGATATCAATCTAAAAAACGGCGCTTTAACGGCTACTATCGGTTATGCATACAAACCAAATGATACTTGGCAATTAAACTCCGTGCTTTCTTCAGGGTTTAGATCGCCTAATATTGATGATATCGGAAAAATTAGAGAGAAAAATGGAATTGTAACTGTTCCCAACGTTGCGTTGAAACCTGAATTTGCTTATAGTGGAGAACTCGGTGCAATTAAATACTTAAATGATAAAAACTTTAATGTTGGATTTAATGTTTATTATACCTTACTGAATAACTACATAGCAAGAGAACCATTTCCCATTAACGGATCTCCAACAATTATTTATGACGGAGAAGAAGTAGAAACCTACGCAAATGTGAATCATGATAACGCATATATTTATGGGTCAACATTGACTTTAGGAGGAAATTTATCAAAACATTTTAAAACCAGCGCAAGTGCAACTTATACCAAAGGCAGGGCCTATGATTCCGGATTACCCTTATCATCTATTCCGCCTTTATTTGGTAATGTAGACTTTGTATTTGCTAAGAAGAGATTGGAGATGTCGTTGAGTTTTAGATTTAATGCAACTAAGAAAATAGAGGACTACAATTTAATTGAAGGAATTGATAATATTGAACAAACTCCGATAAATGGAGATGGAGATTTTGTAGGAACACCCAGCTGGAATAGCCTAAATTTTTATAGTAGTTACACTATAACAAAGAATTTGAATATTCAATTTATGATAGATAATATTTTTGATAATCATTATAAAGAATTCGCTTCAGGAATTAGTGCCCCAGGCAGAAATTATTCTATATCATTAATTTTGAATTAATTCTTTTTTCGTACTTTTTTAAGAAAAAACGGCTAAAAACGTGAACAAACGGTAATTTATTGTGAACAAATCGTAAAATTGTTAATAAGTTTTTTATATTTGTCGTAGTGTTATCAACCCCAAATTGTTATGTCTTTAAATGAAACTCATTTAAAAAGCATTGTTTTATTGCTATGCCTCGTTTTTTCTATAGAGGCTATTTCACAAACTACTATTGCTAGCCAGGATTTCGATTCGCTGCCATCTGGCTTAGGATATACAGTTTCTGATACAGATTATGTCGAAGATGACGCGGGAAGCGGAGTATCCTCATCTACATCTTTAATGTTTAGTAATGATAATGGCTCTAATAATAGAGATTCTGACGTTCAATTTGATTTAATTGATATTTCGTCTTATACGGATGTTGAAATTACAATTTCATTTGCTTCAGTTAATGTAGATAATAATGAAAATTTAGAATTATATATTTCATACGACGGTGGAGCATATGCACAAGTTGCTAAACTTATTGATGGTCAAAACGGAGGTGGAGGTGAAGATTGGGACTGGGGACAAAACGATAATGATGGAGGCGCAGTTTCATCCAACCCATATACTTTTTCAGTTCCTAATAACGGATATACCACAATTCAGATTCAAGTACAAGCGGAGAATTTAGATGACAATGAAATATTTTATATAGATGATGTATTAATTGAAGGAATACCATCTGTTGTTGAACCAGACATTAACGTACTTGGAAATAGTAATGATATAACGGATGGACAAGTAGCTTCAACAACCTATAATACGGATTTTGGTCAGGTAATTACTTCTGCCGGAAGTGAGACAAATATATTTACTATAGAAAACACAGGAAGCGACGTTCTAAATATTACAAGCATAAGCTTGTCAGGATCTTCAGACTTTACATTAAATTCTAGTATAGTCTCAATTTCTGCTGGAGGATCTCAAGATTTTACCATTGATTTTGAACCTACAACTGACGGTATTCATTCAGGAACCATAGTAATTCTAAGTGATGATTCTGATGAGGCATCCATTACCTATTATATTGAAGGAGAGGGTGTTCCAATTTCATATTGTACACCAGCTTTTGTTACTGGAACAGACAACTATATTTCCAATGTCTCAGTTGGAACAATTAATAATACAACTACTTATGATGTTTCTAGATATTCTGATTTTTCTGGATCATTAACTACAGATTTTGTTGTTGGGAGTACAAATACATTTAGTATTACAAGAACAAATCCTGGTACTGATTTCAATTATTTAAGAGTTTGGATAGATTGGAATCAAGATGGTGATTTTGACGATACTGACGAGGAAGTTTTTGTTTCAGACTATTGGGATGGAACAAACTTAACTTTTGATGTATTAGTTCCAGTTACTGCAGTTCCTGGGAGTACTAGAATGAGAGTGATCTCTGAGGAATTTGCATTTTTAAGTAATTCTTGTGCTTGGAGCATATTATTAGGAGAGGCTGAAGATTATTCTGTTAATGTAATTGATGTTGTACCGATGATAGACTTTGATGGTATTGATGATTATGTAGATTTTGGCGATAGTCATGATTTAACCGGATCGTTTTCAATTGAAGCATGGATTTTACAAGAACAATCAGTTACAAACGGGACAATTTTATCTAAAGGGGATTTGGATTCATCAAACGGCAGTAAGAGTTATGGGTATGTTCTAGCTTTAGAAAATGATGTGGTAACCTTTAAAACATTTAATAATGGAGGCCAAACAACCGTCGAATTATCCACATCACCATATACTATTACCAACAATAAATGGCATCATGTGGCAGTATCTTATAATGGAACCAACTCTAACCTATATATAGATGGTGTATTGATGGATACTGATGGCACAAATAGTTCATTAATGAATAATACTGAAAGTTTTTTTATTGGCGCCTTTTATGATAGTGATTCAGCAAATCCAGTTAATTATTATGATGGTTTTATTGATGAAGTTAGAATTTGGAATGTAGGTTTAACACAACTTCAAATCCAAGAAATGATGAATCAAGAGATTGAACAAAACGGGTCAGGGGTGCGTGGTAAAATTACGTTAAAAGACATTTCTAACGGACTTGATTGGGAAACAAATTTAATTGGGTACTACGATTTTAATGATGATAGTGCTACCGATCAATCTAATAGTGGAATTGATGGTATAGACATGAATATTACAACGTCACAGTTACAAACCGCACCGTTGCCTTATTATACTATGCAGAATGGGAATTGGGATTCTGTAGACAATACAACACCTTGGCAATACAGAGAAACAGTTTGGAATACTCCTAATGGAGTTGGAATT
The DNA here is from genome assembly GCA_001874265.1 of Bacteroidetes bacterium MedPE-SWsnd-G1. Taxonomy (GTDB): domain Bacteria; phylum Bacteroidota; class Bacteroidia; order Flavobacteriales; family Flavobacteriaceae; genus Urechidicola. The sequence goes on from MPDD01000023.1 coordinate 30,983, forward strand.
GATGGATTAACAGATATCGATTGGAATATTGTGAGAATTTCTCATAATGTAGATGTAAATAGGCATTTGTTTTTAGGCTCATTGATTTCTGAATCTACAGCTTTGTTAACAGATGAAGAAATAACTGATAGTGAATTAACGGTTGGTGAAGACGGCAATGATTATGAATTAAACATTGCACATTACTTAAAGTTAGACGGTAAAATTGACCTGCAAAATGAATCTCAGTTAATTCAAGGTTCAGGTAGTTGGTTAGATACAGATAGTAGTGGATATGTCGAAAGAGATCAGCAAGGAACTGCTAATAGTTATACTTATAATTATTGGTCTTCACCAGTTGGTTTAAGAAATATCACAGAGAATAATAAAGAACATAAATTAGGAGATGTTTTAAGAGACGGACACCAAGGAGGAGATGTTGTGGGCACAATTGATTTCGATCCCGATTCAACCTCTAATATAGACCCCTATTATGCAGATGGCGCTGCCTCAGACCCTAGGAAAGCGGCTACATATTGGATGTATAAATTTGTAAATAGTCAAGAAAATGACTACACGAATTGGGAATGGGTAGGAAATTATTATGACATCAATCCAACAGAAGGATATACAATGAAAGGAACATCCGGTTCTGGAAATATTGATATGGGAGTAGAATCCCAGAATTATGTGTTTAGAGGAAAGCCAAATAATGTAATAAATGGAGAAACAGAAATAGTTCATACTACATTTACGGCTTCGTTTGATGCCAATGGAAACCCTAAAATTTCATTAGCAGGAAATCCTTTCCTCTCTGCAATTGATGCGGATGCCTTTATTGATGATAACGTGAATTCAATAAACGGACAAATTTATTTTTGGGAACATTGGGGAGGAGGATCACATAGATGGGCACAATACCAAGGAGGGTATTCAATATACACCAAAGCAGGAGGAACACCAGCTGTTGCACACCCTGATGTAAGTCAATTAGGCAGTGGTTCTAAAACTCCAGAACGATATATTCCTGTTGGTCAAGGATTTTATGTAATTCAGAAGCATGATTATGATTCCATAAATAATGTGCCCTCTAACCCACAAGGCGGGAATGTTGTATTTAATAATAACCAACGTATTTTTAAAACAGAGGCATCAGGAGAATCTATTTTTACAAAAGAGTCGATAAAAAAGATTGGAAAATCCGTTGCCATTAGAGATACAAAAGATAAAGTTCAACGAATTAGAATTGGATTTACATCACCTGATGGGTTTTACAGAAGTAACATGATTGCTTTTCTTGAGGGTGCAACAGATGAGTTTGACAATGGATATGATGCGGTGGCAGGAGATTTTTTAAAGAATGATGGCTTTTTTATTCAAGATGGCAGATATCAAGTAATTCAGGCTTTTGGACATTTTGACCAAGAAAGAGAAGTTCCCATTACAATTTTTATTGATGAAGAGGGACAAGGAGGGGTTCAAACCATCTCATTAGAAGCCATAGAAAACTTTGAGAATAACATTGAAGTTTTTATCAAAGACAATCACAATAATGGGGAAACTTTTGAACTTTCATCAGGAAAGTTCGAAGTAAATTTGGAACCAGGACAACACAGAGATAGATTTTCGATAGTATTTCAATCAAAATTAGTAGACCTTGAATCATTGACTAAAGTAGATGATACCGTACTTCTTTATATGAATAATGAGCAAGAGAAAATTCAAATTGAAAAAATTGCTGATATTCAAATTAACAATGTGTTTTTGTACAATTCAATAGGTCAAATTATGAATTCTTGGGGTACCAATCTAGAAGGCAGAGAAATACAACTTCCGGTTAATGTTAGTTCAGGAGTATATTTAGTTTCCTTAGAGACCGAAATAGGATTAATTTCACGTAAAATCGTAATTGATCGAATAAACTAACCATTTAGTATAAATTCCATCCCATTCGTTAATAAAAAAAACTTAACTAGTTAGTAAATAATTAGTTAAGATTTTTTTTGTACCTTGCTAGCCTTAACCAAAAGCATTTTTTAGGTCCCCAGACATAAAATTGCTAATTAAATGTCATGCTATGGTTACAAAATTACGAAACGTAAAGCCCTGCTTTTTATTTTTTGTGCAACTCTTATCAGCACATAAAAATTCTAGTGTCTTATATAAAGTAAAATCGAAAAGATTTGAACTATGAAAACACCCCACTTTTCATATACAAGCTATTTAATCTATTCGGTAGTTCTTTTTTTGGGTTCAGGTGTTTTCTCACAAGTAGTTTGGGAAGAAGACTTTAATTCCTACGCTGACGGTGTGACCATTGGAGCTGTCAATAAATGGACATTAACAACCACACCAAATGTGAATTCAGTCGATCCAAATGATTATTTCAAAGTATTTAGTAGTCAGTTGCAAGCAAGGGATGTTGACAACGAGCAAATATTTATCTCTGAAGATATTGACATTACAGGACAAACAGATGTAATTGTAAGTATAGAGCTTTCTGAATTAGGAGATCTTGAAGGCCCATATACACCCCAAATTTCAAATAGAGATTATGTTAACACTTATTATCAATTAGATACTGGTTCTGGGTTTGGAGTAGAAACTCCTTTTGACTATAATAGTTCTTTAATAGGTAATTTTAGTAGTTCAATCGCGAAGCAATTTGGTCTTAATGGCAACAGTATAAGAATAATTACAAAAGTTAAGAACTCTTCAGATGATGAGTTATATAATATTGATAATGTCGTTGTAGAAGTTAGTAGTGCAACGATATCAAATTGCCCAACAGACCTAACGGTGAATAACGATCCAGGAATGTGTGATGCTGTCGTTAATTTTGCATTGCCTACAACAGATATTATTGGAGGATCTATGGTTCCTATATCGGGCTACACTTCAGGAAGTACTTTTAATGTTGGCACCACCAATGTTGTATTTGAGGAAAGAGATAACGGAGGTACCTGGACGGGAGAAACGTGTAATTTTAATGTTATTGTAAACGATGATGAACCGCCGGCAGTAACATCTCAAGATATTACCATTCAGTTAGACTCCTCAGGTATCGTAAATATTACAGCTTCTGATGTTACAGCAAGTTCTTCGGATAATTGTTTTGGTGTGCTAACTTCATCTGTAATCCCTAATAGTTTTGATTGCAGTAATATTGGAACAAATAGTGTTACATTAACTGTTACCGATGTAACTGGAAACACTTCAAATAGATCAGCTACGGTTACTGTTCAGGATGTGACTGCGCCGAATGTTATTACACAAAATATTATAGTTCAACTAGACGCTTCAGGGAATGTTACCATAGCAGAAGATGCTGTAAACAATGGTTCATCAGATGCCTGTGGGGGATTAAGTTATGATACAGACATTACCTCATTTGATTGTTCAGATGTAGGAGTAAACAATGTTGTTCTTACGGTAACAGATGTTAACGGTCAATCAGACACAGGAAATGCTACGGTTACTGTTCAGGATGTGACTGCGCCGAATGTTATTACACAAAATATTATAGTTCAACTAGACGCTTCAGGGAATGTTACCATAGCAGAAGATGCTGTAAACAATGGTTCATCAGATGCCTGTGGGGGATTAAGTTATGATACAGACATTACCTCATTTGATTGTTCAGATGTAGGAGTAAACAATGTTGTTCTTACGGTAACAGATGTTAACGGTCAATCAGACACAGGAAATGCTACGGTTACTGTTCAGGACAATGTTCCTCCAATTGCATCAAACTTAGTAACAGTAAATGTTCAATGTATAGCAGATGTGCCTTTCGCAAACATACTAGATGTAACTACCGAGTCAGACAATTGTGGAGTTACGACAGTTGCGCATTTAGGGGATAGCGCAATGATTGGATCAAACCCAGGGGTTATAACAAGAACTTATAGTGTTACGGATCCAGCAGGAAATAACATTAATATTATTCAATTGATCACGGTTAATGATACAACAGCCCCAACAATAACAGCACCGGGTAATACAGTTGGCACCACCAATGTGGGTTGTACATCAACTAATGTTGCATTGGGCTCACCGGTAGTTTCGGATAATTGTACATCTACAGGAAGTTTGCTTATAACAAATAATGCACCATCACCGTTCCCATTGGGATCGACAACGGTAACTTGGACAGTAGAAGATGCCGCAGGAAATACAGCAACAGCTACACAAGTTGTAATAGTAACAGATAATATTAACCCAACAGCCTCAAACCCAACACCGTCTAGTTATCAATGTATTGCAGATATTCCTTTGGCAAATACCAATATTATTACAGACGAATCAGACAACTGTTCCTCGCCAACGGTTACATTATTCAATGAAATAAACAACGGAGGAGTTGGTTCTAGTGCTAGCCCTTATATAGTTACCAGAACATACAGAGTAACAGACGCGGCGGGTAATTTTATAGATACAACGCATACCATAACTGTAATCGACAATACAGATCCTGTAATTCTATTTCCAAACAATCAGAATGTAAATTTTGACGCAAATTGTGAATATGTATTACAAGATTATCGCAATATGGCTAGCACTTCTGATAATTGTGACACTAACGTAAGTATTACGCAAAGTCCAATTGCCGGAACAACTCAAAACAGTGCAATTACAGTTACTTTAACGGCTACGGATGATGCCGGTAATACTGACACTATTTCTTTTAATGTTACACCATCCGATGTATCCGCTCCAACAGCATTGGCTAGAGACTTTACAGCCACATTAAGTGTTAATGGAACCGTAAATATTTCAGCGTTAGATTTAGATAATGGGTCAACTGATAATTGTGGAATAGCAAATATGACAGTGAGTCCAAGTTCATTTAATTGCGATGATATAGGTTCTAATACGGTTACTTTTACTGTTTATGATGATGCTGGATACAGCGACAGCACCACTGCCACGGTTACTGTTGTAGACACTACGGCACCAACTATGCTATGCAATGATTATGTTGTTGTTGTAGACGCCATTACCAGAGTTGCTACAATACAGGCTTCGGATGTAGATAATGGTTCTAATGACGCTTGTGGATTGGCCTCCTTAACAGTTTCACCAAGTGTGTTCCCTGAAGATGTCAATGGCAATGTTTATACAACTACCACAACACTAACCGCAGAAGATGTTAATGGAAATATCAATACCTGTGTTGTAACAATTACAGTAGAACCCCCTAAAAATCAGTTCACGTATTTAACAGGATTAATCACTCCACTTAATGGAGATACAGCTAGTCCACTTATAGAGGCAACATCATGTCCTGGTGGGGCAAATACTCCGAGAGACGTTCAATTTACGCTACAGGCTATTGGTTCATATGTTTTGCAAGCTTCAGATGTTAATTATTGGGAATATTCCAATGATAATGGCGAGAATTGGATTCAAATAAACGGAACTGCAGGTATTTTAACACATACGATAACAGGAATTACGAGTGATAGATTTGTTCGATTGAATATAACGGATAATTATACGGACCCAATGAATCCTGTAACAAAAACTTCTGCAGAGGCCTATGTACGTTTTTTACCGCCAGATGAACCGCCAATTGTTGTAAGTCAATCGGCGATAGATATTTGTTTAGGAGCAGATGTAACCATTGTGGCAGAAAGTTTTTTTGATCAACCTAATGGGCAATTTGGAGATGGAGGTGAGTTTAATTATGCGCAACCAGATGGATGGCGAGTAGATTATACCGACGGTTTTTTCCCAGCAAGTGGTAATAATACTACAGAGCCAACATGGAAAGAAGCAAATTCAAATAACAATAGAGAATTTAGCGGTATAAATTATGACACAGACGATAACACAAAATTTGCAATGGCAAATGGAGTAGGAAATAACACCACTTTAGAAACACCTGTTTTTAGTACGATCGGAATGACATCTGCAGAAGCGATATTAACTTTTGATACAAGTTATTATTTCTGCAATGGAGGTTATGGGCAGATATTTATTTCTTTTGATTCTGGAAATACATATTTACCGCAAAATGAACTTTTCCCTGTTGAACCTATTTTCGATTTTGATTCTAGAACTGGAGGAACTAAAACAACGGGTGTTGAGTTAACAACTGGCTCTGGTAATAAATGTTTAGGTACAACTAAAACAGACCCTAACACTCCTAGACTTTCAACAGCATCTATAAATTTAGGCGCTTATTCCGGTTTATCGGGTTTACGTATTATGTTTGTCTTTAATGGAAGTACCACAGATTGTGGTATTGTTGATGATACTACTTTCCCTGATAATGTTGGTAACGATGGTAACTGTAGAAGTAATAATTCACCAAATGTTTTAGCAAGTGGTTGGTTAATAGACAATGTAGGTTTTGCTTATGCACAAGTTGATGATGAATTAGAATGGACAGATGAAGACGGAAATGTTATTCAAGTTGGTACAACCGCAACTGTACTACCTATTACACCTGGTATTAGAGAATATGGTGTAACTACTTTAGTTAATGGTTGTAGAACAGATAATGATTCTGGAACTAATTTTGTGAACATCAATGCAAGTTTAGCTTATGCCGGACAAGACTATACTCCTTTGGCTAGTGAGTGCGGAGAGTCTGCATTACAATTGAACGCTTATGACAACACAATATCTGCAGTAACGAATTTTAATAAAGGAGCTTGGGTAAACAATCTTTATGTCGTACCCGATACGGCTGCGGGAGAAACAGACTATGCCCCAACCGGCGTAACAGGAACGTGGTCTGTAGTCAATTCCTCGAGTACTTCTTGTGGAAATTCAGCGGTCTTTTCTAGTAATACGGATCCCGATGCCATTTTTACGGCTGATCCAGGAAATTATACGCTAAGGTGGACGCTTAATGATGGCAGTAATTGTTCTGATGATATTGAAGTTACTCTAACAGATTGTAATACAGTTGATTTTGACGGAACAAATGACTACGTAACATTTAAAAATAATTATAACATAGATAATGATTTTAGTATAGAAGTTTGGGTAAAGCCTAATTCAATTTCTAATACAAGCACAGTGTTTTCGAGAAAAGATTTTGGAAATAACTCAAATGGATATGACTTAAGTATTGTAAATGGTCAAGTTAGATTTAACTGGTACTATGGATCTGGTTCAGGTACGATTACTTCAGGTGCATACAATATTGGAATTGATAGATGGTACCATTTGGCGGTTACATTTAATGGTTCAGTTTACAAACTATATATAGATGGTTTAGAATTGGGGTCCGTTAACAATAGCAACGCACCAACTGCCTCGGCAAATAATATTGAAGCCTTATTGGGTGCTATGGATCAAAGTGGTTCAAATGTACCAACAAATTATTTTCATGGTTGGATTGATGAGTTGAAAATTTGGAATAAGGGGTTAAATGTAGAGCATATAAGGCAAATGATGAATCAGGAAATAGAGGCATTGGGTTCTGATGTAGGCGGTGTTGTAATTCCATTAAAAATTTATGGAGTAGATACTAATGCTGATAATGTTGAAGAAGATGTTCTAATTTGGGCTAATCTTGACGGCTATTATCGTATGGATGTGGTATGTGGAGACCTAGATCCGTACAAAGGGGTGGCGGGTAGACTAAGAAACATAACATCAAGCGAACAACAAACTGCGCCATTACCATATACGACAAGAATATCGAATCAAAATTGGAATACGGCCAGTACTTGGACGCACCATGATGTATGGGATCCACCAAATAGTACGGGAATTAATGGAGGTTCTATAGATTGGAATATTGCTCAAACAACGCATGATGTAAACATTAATTCAGGTACTCCTGGTATAACGGTTTTAGGCTTGCTTGTTGAAGCAGGAAGTAATGTAATAGTTGCTGATCCAACAATAACAAATCCTGTCGAAGAAAATTCAGGAAAAATGTTGTGGGTTAGTCAATACTTAAAGTTAAATGGACTTATAGATCTTGTAGGAGAATCTCAATTAATTCAAAAAGCATACTCAGTAAATCAGTATTATGAAAGTATATTGGACCCGACGAGTTCAGGGTCTATTGAAAAAGATCAACAAGGAATAATGAATAGTTATTCATATAATTATTGGTCACCTCCAGTAAGTAGAATAAATAACACAATAAACAATTCTCCTGTTTACATTGGTGAAATCCTGTATGATGGAACAAATTCAAGCAACCCTCAGCCTATTACTTTTGGGGGTAATTCTGCATATTATTTTGCGGATGTAACGCCAAGTTCACCCGGGCTTAGGGTAGCTTCTGCATGGATCTGGAAATATGTCAATAGGCCAAACGCATATGCTCAATGGGAATTTTTAGGAGATGATGACGGTACAATAAATCCTTCTGAAGGTTATACCATGAAAGGTGTAGACGTTAATGGAACACTTGATTTAAATTCAGCACATCAAAATTATGTGTATATAGGGAAACCAAATAATGTCCCAGCCGGACCAGTAGGTGAACCTATAGTTCATACTACGTTCTCTGTACCCGCAGATTCAAACTTTCCAAATGTATCATTAGCAGGAAACCCCTTTCCATCTGCGTTAGATGCCGATACATTTATTTTGGACAATTCAAGTACGACAGATGAGACTTTATATTTTTGGGAGCATTGGTCTAACGGAACACATGAATGGGCATTATACCAAGGAGGCTATGCAATTTATAAAAGAATAAGCGGGGGTGTTCCCGCTGTAACACATGCTCATATATCGTCTGGAGGAGCGGCACGAAGCACGCCTGGGAGGTATGTCCCTGTTGGTCAAGGGTTTTATGTTATCTCTAGTGCGGCAGGTGGAGATGTGGTTTTTAAAAATAATCAACGAGAATATGCAACTGAGATTGAAAATGGAGGAAGTTCATCCGTATTTATAAAAAATGGAAGCAACACCAAAAAAGAGAACGGAACTTCACATTCCTCTATTACGAAAAGTGAAGACGTTATGAGAATTCGTTTAGGTTTTGAATCACCAGATGGATATCATAGGCAAGTAATGGCTGCATTTTTTAAGGAAGCGACGGATGGCTTTGACCAATCATTTGACGCCGTAGCAGGGGATTATTTACCAAATGATGCATTTTTTATTCAAGACGATAAATATTATGTGATTCAGGCCTTTGGAGATTTTAATGAAGATAGAGAAATTCCAATATCTGTATTTATAGATGAAGATCAGAGTGGCGGAATTCAGAAATTTATGATAGATGAATTGGAAAATATTCCGGAAGATGTTGAAATTTATATCAAAGATAATTACAACGATGGAGAAACATATAATATTAGAGAAGGAAGTGGATTTGAAATTTCTTTAGAATCTGGAGAGCATAAAGACAGATTTTCATTAGTGTTTCAATCTAGATTGTCTAGATTAGACGAACTGGCTAAAATTGAAGATGGCGTAACAATATTTATGAATAACTCAGACAGAGAAATTGTGATTCAAAAAACAGCTGAACTTGACTTTAAGAAAGTTGTTCTATATAACTACATTGGACAAAAGATGATGGAATGGGAAAAAGGACTTGGAGAAAGAGATATTAGGTTACCGGTAAAACAATTAAGTACAGGTGTTTATATTGTAAATTTAGAGTGCGAGCAAGGTCTAATCAGTAAGAAAGTTTTGATTGAATAATAAATAATATTTCTATGCTAAAAGTTATATTTGTTAACAATCTTAAATTCGCGTTAGCACATTGTAAATCAACTATTTGAATTTTAAATTTCCATATTTGTTAACAAATATAACTTTTAACTAGTTATTTTTCATTAATTTAGCTGTTTAACCCCCTAGCGCAAGCTAAAATTGAAGAAAAAGATTCCCCATAAAAGGCTAATTTTTAGCCGAAATCTCTATGCCCTTCTATGTACAGGGTTTTTTGTGTTTCTAAGTTTTTTTAGTAATAATACTTTTAGTCAGTGCCCGACACTTTCGGGAGACGATAAAGTGTGTATCAGTACAACTGAAATTTATTCAGTTCAATCTGGAATGACCAATTATGTTTGGACATATTCCGGTGGTACTTTGAATTCTGGCGGAAGTACATCTGACGATACATTAACACTTGATTGGGGTAGTGTCAGTGGGACGTATGACATAACTGTTACTTATGATGAAGCTGCAGCATGTGGAGGAACAGTTACGGCTGTTTTAAGTGTTGAAGTTAACTCTAAAAAGGGAACACCTAGTGTCGAAAACGTTACTTATTGTCAGAATGAAGCATCGGTTTCATTAATTAATTCCGTAACAAGTAGTACGAGTAATTTATTGTGGTATTCAGTTTCTTCAGGAGGCACGCCTATAGCAGAGCCCACTCCAGATACCTCATCGCTTGGGACTACATCTTATTGGGTTAGTAAAGAGGGAGGAGGACCGAGTTGCGATAGTGAAAGGGCAGAAATTGTTGTAACTGTTGGAGACCTTGAAGATCCAACGGCGAGCAACCCTGCTGATATCAATGTTCAATGTTTAGGGGATGTACCATCTGTAGACATAACAGTTGTAACCGATGAGGCAGACAACTGTGGAACACCAACAGTTACGTTTATCAGTCAGACAGCGGATCCTGCGATCAATGATGGAACAATTACCAGAACTTATAGAGTAGATGATGGCAATGGCAATACGATAGATGTTACCCAAGATATTATCATCGATGACACACAAGATCCAACGGCGAGCAACCCGGCTGATATCAATGTTCAATGTTTAGGGGATGT
>MPDD01000024.1 GCA_001874265.1 Bacteroidetes bacterium MedPE-SWsnd-G1
GACGAAGGAAAAACGGAAAAAATACGACAGGGTTGAAGTATTTTTGACCCTGTTTTTTTAAATAGAAATAAAGTAAATAATTAAATTAAATTAAATATGTCTGGGTTAATAGGAAGAAAAATCGGAATGACCAGCTTATTCGACGAAAACGGGAAGAACATTCCTTGTACAGTAATCGAAGCAGGTCCATGCGTTGTTACCCAAGTCAGAACCGAAGAGGTTGACGGCTACAATGCGTTGCAGCTTGGTTTCGATGACAAAAAGGCAAAAAGCTCTAATAAAGCTTTAGATGGTCACTTTAAAAAAGCAGGTACCACAGCCAAGAAAAAAGTCGTTGAGTTCCAAGGGTTTGAAGAAGAGTATAAATTAGGTGATTCAATTACTGTTGAGCACTTTGCTGAAGGAGAGTTTGTAGATGTTTCTGCAACTTCTAAAGGTAAAGGATTTCAAGGGGTTGTAAAGCGTCATGGATTTGCCGGTGTAGGTCAAGCTACTCACGGTCAACATAACCGTTTAAGAGCACCTGGTTCTATTGGAGCAGCATCTTACCCTGCACGTGTATTCAAAGGAATGCGTATGGCAGGTCGTATGGGTGGTGATAAAGTGAAAGTTCAAAATTTAAGAGTTTTAAAAGTAGTTGCAGATAAGAATCTACTTGTTGTTAAAGGATGTGTTCCTGGTCACAAAAACGCTTATGTAATCGTTAGGAAATAATGAAAGTATCAGTTTTAGACATACACGGTAAAGATACAGGAAGGAAAGTTGAACTTTCTGAGGATGTATTTGGAGTAGAAGTGAATGATCACGCTGTTTATTTAGATGTAAAGCAACACTTGGCTAATAAAAGACAAGGGACGCATAAAGCTAAAGAAAGAGCAGAGATTACTGGATCTACAAGAAAGATTAAAAAACAAAAAGGAACAGGTACTGCTCGTGCGGGAAGTATCAAGTCTGGTGTTTTTAGAGGTGGAGGAAGAATGTTTGGTCCTAGACCAAGAAATTATTCTTTCAAATTGAATAAAGGATTAAAGAAAGTTGCTCGTAGATCAGCGTTAAGTACGCAAGCAAATGAGAAAAATATTTTAGTTGTTGAAGACTTCAATTTTGAGGTTCCAAACACTAAAAATTTCATCTCAGTTTTGCAAGCTCTTGGTCTTGAGAACAAAAAGTCTTTGTTTGTGTTGGGTGAATCAAATAATAATGTATATTTGTCATCGCGCAATTTAAAACGTGCTAAAACCATAACTAATTCAGGGTTAAGCACTTACGAAGTTTTAAATGCAAATAAAGTTGTTCTTTTAGAGAGTTCTTTAGAAGGAATTAATCAAATTTAAGCAAATAGGTATCAATATGAGTATTTTAATAAAACCTATTATAACGGAAAAAATGACAAATGATAGCGAATTATTTAATCGCTATGGGTTTGTTGTGAATAAGAATGCTAACAAAGTTGAAATCAAAAATGCTGTAGAGTCTACTTACGGTGTTTCTGTAAGTGATGTTAGAACTATGAATTATCCAGTTAAGCGTACTACTAAATTTACAAAAAGTGGTATTCAAAACGGGATGAAAAGTGCTTATAAGAAAGCAATAGTTCAGTTAGCAGATGGAGATAACATTGATTTTTATAGCAATATCTAATTAAGAAAAATGTCAGTTAGAAAGTTAAAACCAATAACACCAGGGCAGCGTTTTAGAGTAGTAAATGGGTTCGACGCCATCACTACTGATAAGCCGGAGAAAAGTTTACTTGCTTCGAAAAAAAGGTCTGGAGGTCGAAATAATAGCGGAAAAATGACAATGCGTCACTTAGGTGGTGGTCATAAGAAGCAATACCGTATTATCGATTTTAAAAGAGATAAGAACGGAATTCCTGCAACAGTTAAAACAATAGAGTACGATCCGAATCGTACTGCTTTTATTGCTTTATTAGCGTATGCTGATGGTGAGAAAAGATATGTAATTGCTCAAAATGGATTACAAGTTGGGCAAACTGTAGTATCAGGAGATGTGGTTGCACCAGAAATTGGAAATGCAATGCCACTTGGTAAAATGCCATTAGGAACAACTATTTCTTGTATCGAATTACGTCCGGGACAAGGTGCTGTTATGGCGCGTAGTGCTGGTTCTTTTGCTCAATTAATGGCAAAAGACGGAAAGTATGCTACAGTTAAGTTGCCTTCAGGTGAAACAAGATTAATCTTGTTAACGTGTACTGCAACTATTGGTGTAGTTTCAAACTCTGATCATCAATTGTTAGTATCTGGTAAAGCAGGTAGAACAAGATGGTTGGGTAGAAGACCTCGAGTTCGTCCAGTAGTGATGAATCCAGTTGATCACCCAATGGGTGGTGGTGAAGGTAAATCTTCAGGAGGGCACCCTAGATCTAAGAACGGAATTCCTGCAAAAGGATTCAAGACTAGGTCTAAGACTAAAGCGAGTAATAAGTATATTTTAGAACGTAGAAAAAAATAATAAGATATGGCACGTTCATTAAAAAAAGGACCTTACGTTTTCCATAAATTGGAAAAGAAAGTACAAGCAAATTTAGATTCAGGTAAGAAAAGTGTTATCAAGACATGGTCAAGATCATCTATGATCGTACCTGAGTTTGTTGGTCAAACAATTGCCGTTCACAACGGACGTCAATTTGTACCAGTTTATGTTACTGAAAATATGGTAGGGCATAAGTTAGGAGAGTTTTCACCAACACGTTCTTATAGAGGACATGGTGCTGACAGGAAAAATAAAGGTAAAAAATAGTAGGTAATCATGGGAGTTCGAAAAAAATTAAGAGCACAACAGTTAAAAGAAGAGAAGAAGCAACTTGCAGTTGCTAAGCTTACGGGTTGTCCTACATCGCCAAGAAAAATGCGTTTAGTAGCGGATTTAATTAGAGGAGTTGAAGTTGAAAAAGCTTTACAAATCTTAAAATTCAATGCTAAAGAAGCATCTATTAACCTTGAAAAATTATTGTTATCTGCCATTGCAAACTGGCAAGCTAAGAATGAAGACGCAAGTATTGAAGATGCTGGTTTATTCGTTAAAGAAATTTACGTTGATAGCGCAGGAATGTTAAAAAGATTAAGACCAGCACCACAAGGTCGTGCACATAGAATTAGAAAACGTTCTAATCACGTGACTTTAGTGTTGGGTAATAAAATTGTTGAAAGCAAATAATTCAAAGTAGCATGGGACAAAAGACAAATCCAATAGGAAATCGTTTAGGAATTATCAGAGGATGGGAATCTAACTGGTATGGAGGAAATGACTACGGCGATAAAATTGCTGAAGACGATAAAATAAGAAAGTACGTACGTGCTAGATTATTTAAAGCAAGTGTATCAAGAGTAATTATCGAGCGCACACTTAAACTTGTAACCGTTACTATCACTACTGCTAGACCTGGTATTATTATCGGAAAAGGTGGTCAAGAGGTAGACAAGTTAAAAGAAGAGTTAAAGAAAATTACTGGGAAAGAGGTTCAAATCAACATTTTTGAAATCAAACGCCCTGAGCTTGATGCAACATTAGTAGGAGCGAGTATTGCTCGTCAGATTGAAGGCCGAATTTCATACAGACGTGCGATCAAAATGGCTATCGCTGCTGCAACTAGAATGAATGCAGAAGGTATTAAGATTCAAATTAGTGGTCGTTTGAACGGTGCGGAAATGGCGCGTTCTGAACACTATAAAGAAGGAAGAATTCCTCTTTCTACTTTTAGAGCTGATATTGATTATGCATTTGTAGAATCTAATACTACCTATGGAAAATTAGGGATTAAAGTATGGATTATGAAAGGTGAGGTTTACGGAAAGAGAGAATTATCTCCGCTTGTTGGTTTATCTAAGAAGCAAGGTGGTAAGTCAGGTGGAAAGAGACAATCGAGACAACCTCGTAGAAGAAATTAATTTTAGATTTTAGAAACTAGAAAAGATGTTACAGCCAAAAAGAGTAAAATATCGTAAAGTACAGAAAGCAAAAGGAAATATGAAAGGGAATGCCGGAAGAGGTACACAACTTTCAAATGGAATGTTTGGGATAAAATCATTAGACCAAGATTTGCTTACATCTCGTCAAATCGAAGCAGCTCGTATTGCAGCAACTCGTTATATGAAAAGAGAAGGTCAGTTATGGATTAAAATTTTTCCAGACAAACCTATTACTAAAAAACCATTAGAAGTACGTATGGGTAAAGGTAAAGGTGCACCAGAATATTTCGTAGCAGTTGTAAAACCAGGAAGAGTTTTGTTTGAAATAGGAGGAGTTCCTATGGATGTAGCGAAAGAAGCTTTGCGTTTAGCAGCACAAAAGTTGCCAGTTAAAACAAAATTCATCGTTGCTAGAGACTACGATAACGCTTAATCGATAAAGTAATGAAACAGTCAGAAATTAAAGAATTATCAGTTGAAGATTTACAAGAGAAATTAGTTCAATTGAAGAAAAATTATACTGATCTTAAAATGGCTCACGCTATTACACCATTGGAAACTCCAATGCAATTGAGAGCCCTTAGAAAAACTGTTGCTAGAGTTGCAACAGAATTAACTAATAGAGAAGTACAATAGTATTTAAAGATGGAAAAAAGAAATCTTAGAAAAGAGAGAATTGGTGTTGTTTCTAGTAACAAAATGGACAAGTCTATTGTTGTTGCAGAGGTTAAGAAAACAAAGCACCCTATGTACGGAAAGTTTGTATTAAAAACGAAGAAGTACGTTGCACACGACGAAACTAATGATTGTAACATTGGAGACACTGTTAAAATTATGGAAACACGTCCGTTGAGTAAATCAAAACGTTGGAGATTAGTAGAAATCCTAGAAAGAGCTAAATAATTTATTATGTTACAGACAGAATCAAGATTAAGAGTAGCTGACAATACTGGAGCAAAAGAAGTTTTAGTAATTCGTGTTTTAGGAGGAACTAAAAAGCGTTATGCTTCTATTGGTGATAAAATTGTTGTTTCAGTGAAACAAGTTACACCAAACGGATCGGTTAAAAAAGGTCAGGTAGCAAAGGCAGTTGTTGTTCGTACCAAGAAAGAAGTTAGAAGAAGAGATGGATCTTATATCCGTTTTGATGATAATGCATGTGTATTATTGGACAGTACTTCTGGTGAAATGAAAGGAACACGTGTTTTTGGACCGGTTGCAAGAGAACTTCGTGAAAAGCAATTCATGAAAATTGTATCATTAGCACCTGAAGTGCTTTAATAAACTATAAGAAACGATGGCAAAATTAAAGATAAAGTCAGGAGATACAGTTAGAGTATTAGCTGGTGATCACAAAGGTGAAGAAGGAAAAGTAGTGAAAGTAATCATTGCTAAAAATAGAGCGATTGTAGAAGGTGTCAATATGGTATCTAAGCACGCAAAACCTAGCGCAGAGAATCCACAAGGAGGAATTGTAAAGAAAGAAGCTTCAATCCATATTTCAAACTTAGGTTTGATTGAAAATGGTGCTACTGTAAGAGTAGGATACAAAATGGAAGGCGACAAGAAAGTTAGGGTATCTAAAAAAACGGATAAAGCAATTTAGTTATGGCATATACACCAAGACTTAAAGAAGAATATAAGAGTAGAATAGTTTCTGCTCTTACTGAAGAATTCGGTTACAAAAATGTAATGCAAGTTCCTAAATTACAAAAAATTGTAGTTAGTAAAGGAGTAGGTGCTGCTGTAGCTGATAAGAAATTAATAGATCACGCTTTAGAAGAGTTGATGAAAATCACTGGTCAAAAAGCAATATCTACAATGTCTAAAAAAGACGTTGCTACCTTTAAATTACGTAAAGGAATGCCAATTGGTGTGAAAGTTACGTTGAGAGGTGAGAAAATGTATGAGTTTTTAGATAGATTAGTAACTGCATCATTACCACGTGTACGTGATTTCAACGGAATCAAAGCAACTGGTTTTGACGGTAGAGGGAACTACAATTTAGGTATTACTGAGCAAATCATTTTCCCAGAAATTGATATTGATAAAGTAAACAAAATTGGTGGTATGGATATTACATTTGTAACATCTGCTCCTACTGATAAGGAAGCGAAATCATTATTACACGAACTAGGTTTACCTTTTAAAAAGAACTAAGATGGCTAAAGAATCAATGAAAGCCCGTGAGGTTAAAAGAGCGAAAACAGTAGCAAAATATGCTGAGAAAAGAAAGGCTTTAAAAGAAGCTGGAGATTACGAAGCATTACAAAAGTTACCAAAAAATGCATCGCCAATACGTATGCATAATCGTTGTAAATTAACGGGAAGACCAAAAGGTTATATGCGTCAGTTCGGAATTTCACGTGTGACGTTCCGTAAAATGGCAAACCAAGGTTTGATACCAGGAGTTAGAAAAGCTTCTTGGTAAAATTAGAATTATAAATTGGTTCGTAGTTTGGCAATAGTGCCAAAAACCTGAACCGCAAATTAATATATATGTATACAGATCCAATTGCAGATTATCTAACAAGAGTTAGAAATGCTGTAGCAGCAGGACACAGAGTTGTTGAGATTCCTTCTTCAAATGTGAAGAAAGAAATCACAAAAATTTTGTTTGATCAAGGGTATATTTTAAGTTACAAATTCGAAGATAATTCTGTACAAGGAAGCATCAAGATTGCCTTAAAATATGACCGTCAAACAAAAGAATCGGTAATTAGAAATATCGAAAGAGTTAGTACACCAGGTTTACGTCAGTATGCTGGAGCTAAAGAGATGCCAAGAGTTTTAAATGGACTAGGTATTGCTATTGTTTCTACTTCAAATGGAGTAATGACAAACAAGCAAGCTGTTCAAGAAAACGTTGGTGGTGAAGTTTTATGTTACGTTTATTAAAAATTAGGAAAGATGTCAAGAATAGGAAATAATCCAATCGCGCTTCCTGATGGAGTAACAGTTGAACTAAATGACAACGTAGTTACCGTAAAAGGAAAATTAGGAGAATTATCTCAAGAAATTAAAGAGATTACCGTAAATATTGAAGAAGGTGTTGTTTCTGTAGCACGCCCTTCTGATAGTAAAGATCATAAAGCAAAGCATGGTTTATATCGTTCTTTATTAAACAATATGATTGAAGGTGTATCTAAAGGATGGACTAAAGAATTAGAATTAGTTGGAGTAGGTTATAGAGCATCTAATCAAGGTCAAAAACTTGATTTAGCTTTAGGATTCTCTCACAATATTGTTTTAAATATTGCTCCAGAGGTAAAAGTAGAGACAGTGTCAGAAAAGGGAAAGAACCCTATCGTTAAATTAACTTCTCATGACAAACAATTAGTTGGTCAAGTGGCTGCAAAGATTCGTTCTTTCCGTACGCCAGAGCCGTACAAAGGAAAAGGAGTTAAATTTGTTGGTGAAGAAATTAGAAGAAAAGCAGGTAAAACTGCATAATTTATAGAAATTATGGCATTATCAAAGCTAGAAAGAAGACAAAGAATTAAGTATAGAATCAGAAAAGTTGTTTCTGGAACTGCATCTAAACCAAGATTATCAGTTTTTAGAAGTAACAAAGAGATTTATGCTCAGTTAATAGATGATGTTGCGGGTACTACTTTAGCATCTGTATCATCAAGAGATAAAGCAATTGCTTCAGGTTCTAAGAACGAAGTAGCAGCAGCAACTGGTAAAGCAATCGCTGACGCTGCATCGAAAGCAGGAATCGAAACTTGTGCTTTTGATAGAAATGGTTATTTGTATCACGGTAGGGTTAAGACTCTAGCAGAAGCTGCAAGAGAAGCAGGTTTAAAATTTTAATTAGATTATGAGCAGTTCATATAAAAACGTAGAAAGAGTTAAACCTAGTGGTTTAGAACTACAAGATCATTTAGTTGGAGTACAACGTGTTACTAAAGTAACAAAAGGAGGTAGAGCATTTGGCTTTTCTGCTATTGTTGTTGTTGGTGATGGTAACGGTGTAGTTGGACATGGATTAGGAAAATCTAAAGATGTAGCATCTGCTATTGCAAAAGCAATTGAAGACGCTAAGAAAAACTTGGTAAGAATTCCAATTATAAACCAAACATTACCACACGAACAAAAAGGTAAATTTGGTGGAGCAAGAGTATTCTTAAAGCCAGCATCTCACGGTACGGGAGTTATTGCCGGTGGAGCAGTACGTGCGGTATTAGAATCAGTTGGTGTACATGATGTATTATCAAAATCTATTGGTTCTTCTAACCCTCACAACGTAGTAAAAGCAACTTTTGATGCTTTATTACAATTGCGTAGTGCAGTTGATGTTGCGAAGGCTAGAGGTATTTCTTTAGAAAAAGTGTTTAAAGGATAAATCAATTAGACGATGGCAAAAATTAGAGTTACACAAGTAAAAAGTAAGATAAGACGTCCTCAGAACCAAAAGAGAACGTTAGAAGCATTAGGCTTACGTAAGATTGATCAGGTTGTAGAGCATGAAGCTACACCAGCAATCCTTGGAATGGTAAATACAGTTAAACACTTAATTTCCGTTGAGGAAGTTAAATAACAGATATAAACAGTTATGGCATTAAATAACTTAAAACCAGCAGCAGGTTCTGTAAAAGGAGCGGCGAAAAGAGTTGGTAGAGGACAAGGTTCTGGTAAAGGTGGAACTGCAACAAGAGGTCATAAAGGAGCAAAGTCGCGTTCTGGATATTCTAGAAAAATAGGATTCGAGGGTGGACAAATGCCTTTACAAAAGCGTGTACCTAAGTTTGGTTTTACTAACATTAATCGTAAAGAGTATGTTGGAGTAAACCTTGATAAGTTACAGGAACTTGTTGAAAATGGTAAAATTACTGATACGGTAACAATGGATGTATTAGTAGAAAATCGTTTAGCTCGTAGAAATGATCTAGTGAAGATTTTAGGAAGAGGAGAGTTAAAAGCGAAATTGAACGTAACAGTACATAAATTTACTGCAACTGCAAAAGCGGCTATCGAAGCGGCTGGAGGTGAAGCAGCAACTTTATAATAGTTATATAGATGAAGAAATTTATAGAAACAGTTAAAAACATTTGGTCAATCGAGGAATTAAGAAATAAGATTCTTATTACACTTAGTTTCATGGTGATCTACCGATTTGCAGCACAAGTAACACTACCTGGTTTAGATGGTAGTGTTATTGCTGATTCTTTGAATAGCAATTCTGGTGGAGCTGGTGGAATCCTTGATATGATTAATATGTTTACTGGTGGTGGATTTTCTAGAGCATCGGTAATGGCATTAGGAGTAATGCCTTATATCTCGGCATCTATTGTTGTTCAGTTAATGGGTATTGCAATTCCTTATTTGCAAAAATTAAAGAAAGACGGAGAAAGTGGTAATAAAAAGATTACTCAAATAACACGTTGGTTAACTATTGGTATTACGTTGGTTCAAGGGCCTGCTTATATTGCAAGTTTACCTTCTTTAGGTATTCCTGCAGAGGCATTTATAATGGGTCAAGGAAATACCTTATTTTGGATAACTTCTTTAGTATTATTAACAACTGGATCTATCTTTGCAATGTGGTTAGGTGAAAAGATTACTGATAAAGGAATCGGAAACGGAATCTCATTGTTAATTATGATTGGTATTATTGCTGGATTCCCTAGTGCATTTGCGCAAGAGTTTGCATCTAAAACTACGAATGGTGGTGCTGGTGGAATTATGATGATCTTAATTGAAATCATTGTTTGGTTTGCAGTAATTTTAGCATGTGTTTATTTAGTTACAGCAATCAGAAAAGTTGCTTTGCAGTATGCTCGTAAAACAGTAGCAGGTACAGTAACGGATGTTGCAGGAAGTAGACAATACATTCCTTTAAAGTTGAACGCGGCAGGTGTAATGCCTATCATTTTTGCACAAGCAATTATGTTTGTTCCTTCGGCTTTAGTTACGGCTGATTTTACATCGGAAGGTGTAAAAAGCGTAGCAGCAATGTTTGCAGATTTTTCTGGAGTTGGATACAATGTATTATTTGCAACTTTAATTATCATTTTTAGTTTCTTCTATACGGCTATTACAGTTCCTACGAACGAGATGGCGGCTTCTATTAAAAGAAGTGGAGGATTTATTCCTGGAATTAGACCAGGAAAAGAAACTGATAATTATTTAGATAGAATTTTATCTTTAATAACATTCCCAGGATCTATATTCTTAGCATTGCTAGCAATATTACCTGCCTTTGTAATTAAATTTGGAGTACAACAGTCATGGTCAATGTTCTATGGTGGTACCTCATTATTAATTATGGTTGGAGTTGCTATTGATACAATTCAGCAGATAAATTCACATTTATTAAATCGTCATTATGATGGTTTAATGAAAACAGGAACTAAAAGAAAATCAGTAGCATAATGGCCAAGCAATCAGCAATTGAACAAGACGGAACTATAACAGAAGCATTGTCTAATGCAATGTTTCGTGTAGAACTTGAAAACGGGCACATAGTAACGGCACATATTTCTGGTAAAATGCGTATGCATTATATTAAATTGTTACCAGGGGATAAAGTGAAATTAGAAATGAGTCCTTATGATTTAACAAAGGCAAGAATTACTTATAGATATTAAAAAATAAACGATGAAAGTTAGAGCATCAATTAAAAAAAGAAGTGCCGAGTGCAAGATTGTGCGTAGAAAAGGCAGATTATATGTAATCAACAAAAAGAATCCTAGATTTAAACAAAGACAAGGGTAATTATGGCAAGAATAGCAGGTATTGATATTCCTAAAAATAAAAGAGGAGTTATTGCATTAACTTACATTTTTGGAATAGGAAGAAGCAGAGCCCAAGAGATCTTGGAGGCTGCAAAAGTTGACGAAAGTAAAAAAGTTCAAGATTGGAACGATGCAGAAATTGCAGCCATTCGTGAGCAAGTTGGAACGTTTACTATTGAAGGTGAATTACGTTCTGAAACGCAATTGAGCATCAAACGTTTGATGGATATTGGATGTTACAGAGGTATTCGTCACAGAACAGGTTTACCATTAAGAGGTCAGAGAACTAAAAACAACTCTAGAACTAGAAAAGGTAAGCGTAAGACAGTAGCAAACAAAAAGAAAGCAACTAAATAATAAATAAAGGCGTTAGTCATTAGAAATTAGAAGTTAGATGAATCTGTTTGAAATAGAAATGTTTAGGATTCTAGCAACTATAGCTAACAACTAAAAACTATAAAATATGGCAAAGACAAGTAAAAAACGTAAAGTTGTTGTTGAAGCAGTTGGTGAAGCACACATTACTGCTTCATTTAACAATATCATTATCTCATTAACAAACAAAAGAGGTGATGTAATTTCATGGTCATCAGCTGGTAAAATGGGCTTTAGAGGTTCTAAAAAGAACACTCCATATGCTGCTCAAACTGCTGCTGAAGATTGTGCAGCTGTTGCTCACGAAGCTGGTTTAAGAAAAGTGAAAGCTTATGTTAAAGGACCAGGAAACGGAAGAGAGAACGCAATGAGAACACTTCATAACAATGGAATTGAAGTAACAGAAATTATTGATGTTACACCAATGCCACATAATGGAT
Source organism: Bacteroidetes bacterium MedPE-SWsnd-G1 (assembly GCA_001874265.1). GTDB lineage: Bacteria > Bacteroidota > Bacteroidia > Flavobacteriales > Flavobacteriaceae > Urechidicola. The sequence goes on from MPDD01000024.1 coordinate 11,488, forward strand.
GTCGTCCTCCAAAAAGAAGAAGAGTATAATTAAATTAATTCTAACAATAGGAACAAGATTATCGAAGGAGTTTAAGCCTTAATTCATAATCCCTATTAATACACAAAGAAATGGCAAGATATACAGGACCAACTACAAAAATCGCACGTAAATTCGGAGAAGCAATTTACGGAGCGGACAAGTCTTTTGAGAAAAGAAATTTTCCTCCAGGACAACACGGTAACAACAAACGAAGAGGTAAAAAATCTGAGTATGCTGTACAGTTACAAGAAAAGCAAAAAGCAAAATATACTTATGGTATATTAGAGCGTCAATTTAGAGGTTTATTTAAAAAAGCATCTGCAAGTAGAGGTATTACCGGTGAGGTATTATTACAATTGGCAGAGTCTCGTTTAGATAACGTTGTTTTCCGTTTAGGAATTGCTCCTACACGTAACGGTGCAAGACAATTAGTTTCTCACAGACATATTACTGTGAACGGAGAGATTGTAAATGTACCTTCTTATTCATTAAGAGCAGGAGATGTTATTGCAGTAAGAGAAAAATCTAAATCTTTAGAAGCTATTGAAAATTCATTAGCTAATAATAGCAATGTTTATGAGTGGTTAACTTGGAATGGTGAAACATTACAAGGAACTTTTGTAACGGCACCAGAAAGATTACAGATTCCTGAAAACATCAAGGAACAATTAATCGTAGAATTGTATTCTAAATAATAAATTAATCATATTGAAGTTTGGCCAAAGGGTTCATAAGTATTTCTTCAAATTTATGAACCGCGCAACCAAACAACAATTAAAAAGAAGAATAAAATGGCAATATTAAATTTTCAAAAACCTGATAAAGTAATAATGATCGACTCTACCGAGTTTGAAGGTAGATTTGAATTCAGACCATTAGAACCAGGATTTGGTTTAACGGTTGGTAACGCTTTGAGAAGAGTTTTACTTTCATCTTTAGAAGGATTTGCAATTACTTCAATTCGTATTGAAGGAGTTGAACATGAGTTCTCAACAATCAAAGGAATCGTAGAAGACGTAACTGAGATTATTTTGAACTTAAAACAAGTACGTTTTAAAAAGCAAATTGATGATACAGATAGAGAAACTGTAAATGTTTCTGTTTCTGATCAAGGTCAGTTAACTGCTGGAGACTTACAAAAGCACATTTCAGGATTCCAAGTATTAAATCCAGATTTAGTTATCTGTAACATGGAAACTTCTGTAAACTTGCAATTCGAAATTACCATTGAAAAAGGTAGAGGATTTGTACCTGCAGAGGAAAACAAAAAAGCTGGTGTTGCTTTAGGAACAATTTTTACTGATTCTACTTACACTCCAATAAAGAATGTAAAGTATGCTGTAGAGAATTTTCGTGTAGAGCAAAAAACGGATTATGAAAAATTAGTATTTGATATCGTTACTGATGGTTCAATTGCACCGAAAGATGCATTAACTGAAGCTGCAAAAATATTGATTCACCACTTTATGTTATTCTCTGATGAGCGTATTACTTTAGAGGCTGATGAAATTGCACAAACTGAAACTTACGACGAGGAATCGTTACATATGAGACAATTGCTTAAAACTAAGTTAATTGATATGGATCTTTCAGTAAGAGCATTAAACTGTTTAAAAGCGGCAGAGGTAGATACATTAGGAGACTTAGTATCATTCAATAAAAATGACTTAATGAAGTTCCGTAACTTCGGTAAAAAGTCTTTAACTGAACTAGATGAATTAGTTGCAGTAAAAGGTTTGAATTTCGGTATGGATTTAAGCAAGTATAAATTAGATAAAGATTAACCTTTCATATTTTGCGCCCCAATATTTGGGTTGAAGCAAGATGAAAGTAAAAAGTAAATGTCATGAGACACGGAAAGAAATTCAATCACTTAGGAAGAAAGACAGCGCACAGAAAGGCGATGTTATCAAATATGGCTTGTTCTCTTATTGAGCACAAACGTATTAACACTACTGTAGCGAAAGCAAAAGCTTTACGTCAATATGTAGAGCCACTTATTACAAAGTCTAAAGACGATACTACACACAACCGTAGAATTGTATTTAGTTACTTAAGAAATAAGTTTGCTGTTACTGAATTATTTAAGGAGGTATCGCAAAAAGTTGCTGATCGTCCAGGTGGTTATGTAAGAATTATCAAATTAGGGAATCGTCAAGGAGATAACGCTTCTATGGCAATGGTAGAATTAGTTGATTACAACGAATTGTACAACCCGAATGGTAAGAAGAAGAAAAAGTCTACTCGTAGAGGTAGAACGAAAAAAGTTGAAGCGACTGCTGCACCTGTTGAAGCTGTAGAAGAAGCACCAACAACTTCTGAACCAGAAGCAACTGAAGAGTAATGAGGATAACTCGTTGATAATATAAAAGGATAAGCTAATTGTTAGTTTATCCTTTTTTTTATATTTGAACGGAAATAATTTAAGAAAACAAAGGAATTATAGTGGAGTATAAGCAGCACAAAAAAGCAATATTATTGTTGGAAGATGGAACCATCTTCGAAGGGAAGTCAATTGGTATTGAAGGATCAGCATTTGGAGAAATATGCTTCAATACAGGTATGACCGGGTATCAAGAAATATTTACAGACCCATCTTATTATGGTCAAATGATGTTAACTACCAATGCGCATATTGGTAATTACGGAGTAAACGATGAAGAAATAGAATCTGATTCTGTAAAGATTGCAGGATTAGTTTGTAGAAATTTCAGTTTCAATTATTCTCGTGATCGTGCAAATGATTCTTTAGAGAATTATTTTGAAAAGCAAAATTTAATCGCAATTTCTGATGTGGATACCAGAGCGGTAGTACGTTATATAAGAGATAAAGGAGCGATGAATTCGGTAATTTCTACAGATGTTGATAATATTGAAAAGTTAAAAAAGCAATTAGCGGCTCAACCTAATATGGATGGATTGGAATTGGCATCAAAAGTATCTACAAAAGAACCTTATATTGTTGGTGAAGATTCGGCAACCTATAAAATAGCGGCTTTAGATATTGGAATTAAAAAGAACATCATTCGTAATTTAGTTAAGAGAGGTTGTCAAGTAAAAGTATTTCCATACAACGCTACTTTTGAAGATTTAGCTTCATTTAACCCAGATGGGTATTTCTTATCAAATGGCCCCGGTGATCCAACGCCGTTAGTAGATGCACAGAATGTTGCTAAGGAGATTATTAAAAGAGACTTACCTTTATTTGGAATTTGTTTAGGACATCAAGTAATTGCTTTGGCAAATGGTATCGAAACATATAAAATGCATAATGGGCATAGAGGTATTAATCATCCAGTAAAGAATTTGGTAACTGGTAAAGGAGAAGTAACTTCTCAGAATCATGGATTTGTTGTTAGTAAAGAGTCTTTAGAAAAGAATGAAGATTTTGAATTAACGCATATACATTTGAATGACGAGACTGTTGCAGGTATTCAAATGAAGGATAAAAACTGTTTTTCAGTGCAGTATCATCCAGAAGCAAGTCCTGGGCCACATGACTCTTCTTATTTATTTGACCAATTTATTGAGAATATTAAAAAGGCGAATTAAAAATAAAGAGTTTCTAAAATTCAGTTATGAATTTTAGAATATCGCAATAATTTAAGAATTTAACCCCTATGTAACATTGGTACGTAGGGGTTTTTGTATCTTTGCACCCGTATAAATAATTAAAAAAAGAAAGAAATGAGTATCATTATAAACATTCATGCAAGACAAATTTTTGATTCAAGAGGTAATCCTACTGTAGAAGTAGATGTAGTTACTGAAAACGGTGTGCTAGGAAGAGCCGCAGTCCCTTCAGGAGCATCAACTGGTGAACATGAAGCTGTAGAGTTGAGAGATGGCGGAGATAGCTACATGGGTAAAGGAGTTTTAAAAGCGGTTAAGAATGTAAATGAAATCATTTCTGGTGAATTGTTAGGAGTATCTGTATTTGAACAAAATTCTATAGATCAATTAATGATTGATTTAGATGGAACTCCAAATAAAGCGAAATTAGGAGCCAATGCTATTTTAGGTGTTTCTTTGGCAGTGGCAAAAGCAGCCGCAAATGAATTGAATTTACCTTTATATAGATACGTTGGTGGCGTAAGTGCAAATACTTTACCTGTTCCAATGATGAATATTGTAAACGGAGGATCACATTCTGATGCGCCAATTGCATTTCAAGAATTTATGGTAATGCCAGTAGGTGCAGAAAACTTTACACATGCAATGCAAATTGGTAGTGAAATTTTCCATAACCTAAAGAAAATTTTACACGATCGTAATTTAAGCACGGCGGTTGGTGATGAAGGTGGATTTGCTCCAACATTCGATGGAACTGAAGATGCTTTAGATACCGTTTTGGCGGCGATAGAGAAGGCTGGTTATAAAGCAGGGTCAGAAGTAATGTTAGCGTTGGATTGTGCAGCAGCAGAATTTTATGTTGACGGGAAATATGATTACAAGAAATTTGAGGGAGATAGTGGTGTGATTAGAACATCTGAAGAACAAGCAGATTATTTGGCTGAGTTAGCAGCAAAATACCCAATTATTTCAATTGAAGATGGAATGGATGAGAATGACTGGGATGGTTGGAAATATTTAACTGATAAAATTGGAGAAAAAGTTCAATTAGTAGGAGATGATTTATTCGTAACTAATGTAGAACGTTTGTCTAGAGGGATTGAAAACAATATTGCAAACTCAATTCTAATTAAAGTGAATCAAATAGGAACATTAACAGAAACTATTGCAGCTGTTAATATGGCACATAATGCTGGATTCACTTCAGTAATGTCTCACAGGTCCGGTGAAACAGAAGATAATACAATTGCAGATTTAGCAGTAGCGTTAAATACCGGTCAAATTAAAACAGGTTCTGCTTCTCGTTCTGATAGAATGGCTAAATACAATCAATTATTAAGAATTCAGGAGGAATTGGGAGAAACAGCCTATTACCCAAAGGAAAAAGCATTTAAAATAAATTAGTATTTATTTAAAAATACAAAAACCAACATTGTAAAAAGTGTTGGTTTTTTTTGTTTTAAACGAGTTTTTAATTGGTAAAAATGATAATTATTTAAAAGAATAATAGGGAATTTATCAAACCCATATTAAGACTAGTTTAACTTTTAATTGAGTACGATTTTTCGTAATTTCGTGCTCGGATAAAACGAATAAAAAAATAAATTAAATATGTCAGAAAAAGCAAAGTTAGAAGTTAATGGAGAGGTGTTCGAATTCCCAACCTATGTAGGGACTGAGAATGAAAAAGCAATAGACATATCTAAATTAAGAGGCGCTACAAATGGCGTGATTACAATTGATCCAGGATTCAAAAATACAGGATCTTGTGTAAGTGAAATTACTTTTTTAGAAGGAGAAAAAGGAATTTTGAGATATAGAGGATATTCAATTGAAGAACTAGCAGAGAAGGCAGACTTTTTAGAGGTTGCATATTTGTTAATTTTTGGTGAATTACCAACAGAGGAGGAATTAGAGAAATTTCACTCCGATATTAAAAAGAATTCAGTGGTTGATGATGATGTCAAAAAGATTCTGGATGCCTTTCCTAAGGCAGCGCATCCAATGGGCGTATTATCTTCATTGACAAGTGCTTTAACAGCATTTAATCCGGGTTCTGTAGATGTTAGTTCAGAAGAGGCCATGTACAACGCTATTGTAAGAATTATGGGGCAATTCCCTGTATTGGTTTCTTGGACTATGCGTAAAAAGCAAGGATTGCCTTTAGATTACGGAGATAATTCTTTAGGGTATGTAGAGAACGTTTTAAAAATGATGTTCAAACAACCAAATGAAGAGTATAAGTTAAACCCTATTTTAGTTGAAGCTTTAGATAAATTATTGATTTTACATGCAGATCACGAGCAAAATTGCTCAACTTCTACGGTTAGAGTTGTAGGTTCTTCTCATGCAGGGTTGTTTGCTTCTTTATCAGCAGGGATTTCGGCATTATGGGGGCCATTACACGGTGGTGCAAATCAAGCAGTATTAGAAATGCTTGAAGCTATAAAAGAAGACGGTGGAGATACGAAGAAGTATATGGCAAAAGCTAAAGACAAGAATGATCCATTTAGATTAATGGGCTTTGGTCATAGAGTATATAAGAACTTTGATCCTAGAGCTAAAATTATTAAAGTTGCAGCTGATGAAGTACTAGCAGATTTAGGTGTAAATGATCCAATTCTTGAAATTGCAAAAGGATTAGAACAAGAGGCTTTAACGGACGAGTATTTTGTATCTAGAAAATTATATCCAAACGTAGATTTCTATTCTGGAATAATCTATAGAGCCATGGGTATTCCGGTAGAAATGTTTACAGTGATGTTTGCACTAGGACGTTTACCTGGTTGGATTGCACAATGGAGAGAAATGAGATTGCGTAAAGAGCCAATTGGAAGACCAAGACAAATTTATATAGGTGCTACAGAAAGAGCATTTGTACCTGTAGAAAATAGATAATATTTAGAAACTAATAAGTACATTTGTCGTTCAAATCTAAGTCATGATTTGAACGACATTTTTTTTGTGCTATGTTTAAATTTAATATTGAAAACGAAACCTCACCATTAAAAGCAGTTGTATTAGGAACGGCAAATAGTAATGGTCCTATTCCAAAATTATCGGAATGCTACGACCCTAAATCGATGGAGCATGTAAAGGCCGGTACATATCCAAAAGAAGTGGATATGATTAAAGAAATGGATGAGGTGTCTGAAGTTTTTAAGAAACACAATGTTACAGTTTATAGACCAACAATTATTGAAAATTATAATCAAATATTTTCTAGAGATATAGGCTTTGTTATTGAAGATAAATTTATTCGTGCCAATATTCTTCCCGATCGCGATAGAGAGATACATGCCATAGATCATATTCTTAAAACGTTTAATTCAGATTGTATTATTGAATTACCCGAAGAAGCACATGTTGAAGGAGGAGATGTAATGCCCTGGGGTGATTATATTTTTGTAGGAACTTATTCTGGAGATGATTATCCAAATTATATAACTGCTCGTACAAATATGGATGCGGTAATGGCTTTACAAGAATTATTTCCTGATAAAATGGTAAAGTCATTTGAATTGAGAAAATCTAACACAGATGCAAAAAACAATGCTTTACATTTAGATTGCTGTTTTCAACCAATAGGAACCAATAAGGCTATTATACATAAAAACGGATTTTTAGTTGAGAAAGAATATCAGTTTTTAGTAGACTTGTTTGGTAAGGAAAATATCTTTGAACTCACTAAAGAAGAAATGTATAATATGAATTCCAATGTGTTTTCAATTTCTCCTGAAGTTATTATTTCTGAAAAGAATTTTACGCGATTGAATTCATGGCTACGAGCACAAGGATTTACGGTAGAAGAAGTAAATTATTCTGAAATAGCAAAACAAGAAGGTTTGTTGCGTTGTTCAACGCTACCATTAATTAGAGAATAAGAAGTTTACTTTATTCTAACATATTTCTCCACAATATATCGATTTATATTTGCGGTCTCCACTTTTTCATGACCATATTGAATTAAAGTGTCTCCTTTCAACTCTATTTTAAATGGAAATTTATGTCCTCTTAAATCGGTTGATCCTATGTAGTTTAATGATTCAACATAATCATTACCATTTAGTGTATAAGTTCCTGCGCCACCATAAAAACTTTCAGAAGTTCCCTTTACTTGGTTGAAAAAAGAGAAATGAGAAGCGTTTATTATTTTGATAAAATCAGATTTGCTCACATCTTTAATTTGTAACGAATCATTTTCCTCAATCGAGCCATAAAACAGTTTCCATGTACCTTCAATAGAATTGATCGGATTTTCTCCTGAATCCTCATTGTGAAAACAGGAAATAATGGTCATAGCGATAACCATTAAAAGATAAAGTTTCTTCATCTTACTATTTAATCTTCAGAATTCCTTTTCCTTCAACGGCCAGATATATAAAACCATCAGGGCTTTGTTTTACAGAACGCACACGCCCAATGTTTTCAAATAATTTTTCTTCTTTTACCACTTTGTTGTTTTCTAAATGGCAGTGATTTAAATATTGGAATTTTAGAGAACCTACAAGTAGGTTTCCTTTCAATGAAGGATAGCGTTCGCTAGTAACAAATTCCATCCCACTTGGAGCAATCGAAGGCACCCAATAGTGGATAGAGTCTTCCATACCAGGTAAAGATGTATGCTCAGTTAGGGTAGTGCCATTATAGTTTATTCCATAACTCGCTTTGGGCCATCCATAGTTTTTTCCAGCTTGCATAATATTTATTTCATCTCCCCCCTTAGGGCCATGCTCGTGAGTCCATATTTCACCGGTATCTGGGTTTAATGCCATTCCTTGAGGGTTTCTATTTCCGAATGTAAAAATTGCTTTTTTAGCATTAGGCTCATTATAAAATGGATTGCTTTCAGGAATTGTTCCATCATCATTCAATCTGTAAATTTTACCGCCATCTTTAGTAATGTCTTGTGGATTTACATCTCTATTAAAACGATCTCCAATACTAAAATAAAGGAAGTTATTCTTGTCAAAAGCCAATCTTGAACCAAAATGATTTCCAGATTTTTCGTTTGGAGTTGCACGGTATAATTGCTCTTTGTTCACAAGTGTATTGTTTTCTATTTTTGCGCGCATTACTGCTGTGTTTGCTCCATCATTCGAATCTCCTTCAGAAGTTGCATAGGTAAAATAGATCCACCCATTTTCACTATAATTTGGGTGTGCTTCAATATCTAATAATCCTCCTTGACCTCTAACTTCAATTTCTGGTAATCCGTCTATTTCAGTTTTCGTTCCATTTTTAACCAACAATAACTTGCCATCAATCTCGGTAACAAGCATCGTGTCATCAGATAAAAATGTCATGCTCCAAGGTCGTTTAGATTCAATAATTGTTTCTAATTCCAACGTTATATTTGGGTTCTCAGGTGAATTGTAAGCTAAGGAATTGGCATTTTTATTTTCACATGAAACAAGTGAAACTAATGCTAGAATTGGTAAGAAAAGAAGTTTTTTCATGATTATAGTGTTATATAGATTGTAAAGCTACAAAATTTTAATGAGCATTGAATTATTTAGAATTGATAATTCAACTGCATTCCGAAGTAGTAATTTATAGGTTCGCCAGGGTAATAATATCTAGGAGCATTTCCTCCAAAACTACTAGCGTTAATCAATAGCATAGAAGCGTATTTTTCATCAAACATATTGTTTATTCCGCCGTAAATATCGAAAATTACGTTTTCAAATAAAGCGGCTTTAAATCCAAATTTTGTATTTATTATTTGATAACTTTCGGAATACTTACTATTGTCATCTCGCATTGGAATTGAACCAGTATAGTTATAATTAATATTGATATAGGCACCAGACTTGAAATTTAGAAATAAGCCAGAATTGAAAACTTGGTTAGGAACACCAGTTAGGTCGTTTCCTGAATAATCATTCTGTTCAGTTATAAAATCTTTAAACTTAAAATTGTTCAAAGTAAAAGCGTTATGAATTTTTAGATCAATATTGTCTGATTTAATCAATTGATGGTAAGTTGCTATTTCCAAACCGTTATACGTTGTTTTACCAGCATTTACTCCAATAAATTGATTGTCACCAGTTCGGCGTGCCACAAGTAGGTCCTTTACATTCATTCGGAATAGTGCTACGTCATATGAATGATTTTTAATAATCTGTCCTCTAGATCCAATTTCAAAATTCCAGCCAGATTCGGGTTTAATAGCTGTATTTATTAATCCATTGGGTAATAAGGTTTCTTCTAAAGAAGGTGTAGAGAATCCATGAGATGAACTAATAAAAACCATATTGTTTTTAGAGAAAGCATAAGTTAAAGCAACCTTTGGAGAAACAATTAGATCATATTGGTAATCTCCAGATAAATTATCATTTCCATTGTTGTAATAATCAGTAAGATCATAATAGGTATTGTTCAGATTTATTCCAGTACTTAGAAATAAAGTATTTGAAAAATGAAATTTTGAATCTAAGAATATGTTGAAATAACTACGTTTTTCTTTTAAATCGCTCAATAAGCCGCCTTGTACACTTCCGGTTTCTGGAGGATAATCTCTATACAAGTTTTCAAAGGTCTGGTATTCATTAGTGTCTGAAAATAATTCTCCTCCTATTACATATTCAAATTGTTTAGAAAAAAGTTGAAAACTAGAGTTTAACCTACTTCTAATACCAATTCCGTTTGTGTTTTCTTGCAATATGTTAAAAGGTCTAGGTTCATATGCATCTAAAAATGAGGTAAAAACGCTAGTGTATTGTTCTGTTTTTTGTGAATATTTGTGTTGCCAAGATAATCCAAATAGACCCTTTCTATAATCTTCATATCCTTTTGCACGCCCCCAAGTAAATGCAGCTTTTGTTGGATCGTTTATATAGTCTTCCTCATTTAATGAACTTGGGATGAATGCTTTTAAATCTATATATGTTGCAAAAATATTTAATTGATTGTTTTCGTTTAAATTATAACTGGAATTTAAACTAATTGTTTCTCTATCTGTTTCATTGTTTTCTCGATAACCGTCGCTGTATAGGTTCGAGTATATTATAGAAGTGCTGCCGTTTGAACTGGCGTAGTTTACAATAGCGTTCATTTTTTGCATTCCGAAAGAACCATTGTAATATTCTATACTTCCAAACGAATTGTTCTTATTAGAATACGGATTAATTTGGATAGTACCACCAAGGCCTGACCCATATAAACTTGAAGAAGGGCCTTTTAAAATTTCAACAGAACCTATAGCCTCCATGTCAATATCTTCTATAGTTGAAAACCCTGACCCGTTAGTTAATGGTATGTCTTTGTAATAGGCTCTTATTTTACTGGTGCCGAAAAGATTTCTAGAACCAATACCTCTAATCGTTATCCTGTTTGTAGTTAGGGTTCCATTATGCATATATAGCCCTGGAATGGTATTTAACACAGGTGCAATATTTATAGTATTGCCAGAGTTAATTACCCCAGATTTTATTACACTAATTGAAGATGGAGTTGACCTTAAGGAACTTCTAAAATGCGACGACTTCACAACGATTTCGTCTAGCAATTCTGAATTTTGAATGGAGTCAGTTTGATGAACTACTTCCTTTTGACTATACGTTGTATAAAATGATAAAAGAACTAGAAGTCCTGAAAATGTGTATCTCATTAGCTAAGAACCGACTATTTTTGTTCAATTAAAATAACTGAATCTAATTCCAATCTTGTTTTTAGCCAAAGTTTCAGTTTTACTTCTTGCTGTTTGGTGTTAGGAATAGAATCGTACCAACTTGCTGCAAAAATTGAAATGGTATCTATAGACTGGAAGTTGGTAGTCATGACGTGACCGTAACTCAATGTTTTAAGACCGGAATACACAATTCTTGCTTCGTCTCTAACCTTAGAAAATGGTACTCGGTAATATTTATCCAATTCGTTTTGAAGTTCTTTTATTTTATCTTCACTTGTTTTAATTTTCTCATCTCTAGACACAATAATTTCTTGATTTCTCGCATATAAATCTGTGAGTTGTTCAACTTTATTCTGTAAGTCCGTACTCTGACTCTGTTCAATATTAAGTTTTACATTGGTAAGTTCAAATTCAGATAAGCGATTGTTCCAACTCTCTACTTCAGATTGTGACATGGCGTCACCATAAATAATTAGTTTAATAGATTTAGTTTTATAATCGATATCACCTTTATTGGCATCAAAAATGTGAACACCACTTTGTTTCATTGCTTCAATAAGATGCTTTGCATTAATGCCAAATTGATCAATCTTATATAGTTTGTAAAACTGAAAAACACTAAAACTAAAAATAACCAATGCTAGGAAGGAAGCGACTTGTGCAACTCTTTTTCTTTTTGCCGAATTGATGTATTTAACCATTGGAAATTGTAAAAACTTTACAATTAAAAAAGTCGCTAAGGCAATAAATATAGCATTGATTGTAAATAAAAACATGGCTCCAGAAAAGTAACTCCAGTTCCAAACTGCAAGACCATAACCAGCAACACATAGCGGAGGCATTAGGGCTGTAGCAATTGCTACACCTGCAATAGTATTGGTTTGTTTAGACCTTCTACTCATAGCGAGTATCAATGCCAAACCACCCGAAATTGCAATAAAAACATCTCTGGCGTCAGGGGCAATTCTGGCTTCAATCTCTGGAGTTAAATCTTGAAAAAGTGGAATTTTAAAGAAAAGAAACGAAGTAACTAAACTTAATCCAATCATTACTCCAAGATTTACAAAAGACCTTTTTAGAGTATCGATGTCATTAATTCCAATAGACAATCCAACTCCTAAAATAGGCCCCATTAAAGGAGAGATAAGCATGGCTCCGATTACTACTGCTGGAGAACTTACGTTCAATCCGATAGATGCAATTAATATAGAAAACACTAACACCCATGCAGTATGCCCTTTCATTGAGATATTATCCTTAACATCTTCAATAGTCGCTTTTTTATCAGTATCAAAACGGATATCAAGTATTTCCTTCAGAAATACTAATAAGTCGTTAAATATAGTGCCTAAATCCGACCTCTTTTTTGGTTCTTCAGGCGTTTGCATATTTTCGGTTTCTTCACTCATAGTAAAATGTTTAAACTAAATTATCGCCAAATTTATCTGTTACTTTTTTCCTAATTTTGTTAATGTATTTTTCTTCGTCTTTAGGGCATATAAAAAGTACATTGTCTTTTTCTACAACAATAAAATCACTCAAACCCTGTATCACCACTTTTTTATGAGATTGGGTTCTGATGATATTGTTTTTCGCGTTATTTAAAAGTGTTTCACCTCCAATAATTGCATTATTTTGGTCGTCTTTAGGAATTTTACTGTACAATGAATTCCATGTCCCTAAATCATTCCATTCAAAATCAACGGGTAGCACACAAATGTTATTTGCACTCTCTAGTACACCAAAATCTATTGAAAGATTTTCTGCATGGTGATAGTTATTTTCAATAAATGACTTTTCATTTTCAGTATTGTAAACGGTATTACCTTGCTCAAACAACTTTGTCATTTCAGGAAGCTCTTTTTTAAAAGCCTTTATAATACTTTTTGCACTCCATATAAATATTCCCGCGTTCCATAAATAGTCTCCTTGCTCTAAATACTCCTCCGCCTTTTCAATATTTGGTTTTTCAACAAATTCTAATACTTGTTTAATTTCATTACTTTCATTCTTATACTTTATATAGCCGTATTCAGCCGTTGGTGTAATGGGTCTAATTCCTAAGGTCATTAAAACATCATTGCTTTTGCAATAATCAAATGCCTTAGAAACACTGTTTATGAATTTACTCTCATGTTTAATCCAATGATCACTAGGAGCAATTAGCATAATTGCATCAGGATTTTTCTGATATATTTTTAAAGCTGCATATAAAATAGAAGGAGCTGTACTGCGTTTGCACGGTTCCAGAATTAAATCATTTTCAGATAATTTTGGTAGTTGCTCTAGAACAAGGTCTTTATAGCTATTATTAGTAGAAACAAGAATATTTTCACTTGGTACTAAGTTTGCGACTCTATTGTAAGTATTTTGAATAACTGAAGCTCCATCCCCAAGAATATCTTGAAATTGTTTCGGGAATTTTTTAGTGCTCATTGGCCAAAATCTTGAGCCAAAACCACCCGCCATTATTACTGTGTATAAATTTTTATTCATTAATTAATTTGTAACAATCATTTTAACTTCAACATTCTGATTGAATAAATAGGTTTTATTTGAGTGCAATTCTAAGCACTCGTACCTTGTTCTACGTTTCGTACCCATACGAAATGTACGGTTTTTAAATCTAAAATCTGTGCCAAAAGGTATTTCAAAGATAAAACTCTTATCTGACTTTTGATTAAAAGATTTCAAGGCAAGTGATAACCGAACATCAGAATCGGTACTAGCCTTTGGATTTTTTAAATAGTTTGCCAAATGAGGTAATATTTCCATTGGATAAATGGATGGATTTACAAACGGCAACATTAAATGCTGAAAAGTCATTTTCCATTCTATACCGTGGGGTTGTACCCTTTTATATTTTAAATGAGTAGCTAAATGAGCAATTTCATGAACTAAAGTCAATAAGAATTGATATTGATTTAAATTGTTGTTGATCGTAATTTGATATTTCCCTTCTTTAGTTTTTCTAAAATCACCGTGTTTCGTACTCCGTTGATTCACAATTTTTAAAGTGTGCGGATACTTGTTTAGCAATTCTAAAACTAAAGGATAAGCATCCTTAGGAAGATGATTTAATAAGGGATTGTTCATGAATTACAAAGATATGTTTTTTCTTTTGTTTCCATATTTTGTTAAAGTCATTATTAAAATAGAAATGTAATTGTTTTTAAAGCACACTTTTTTATCGGTATCCTATATGATTACTAGGGATTATGTAATTTCATTTAAATTACATTTTATGACAATTTTCATATTTTAATTCAGTAAAAAATTGTACAATTGCCAATTAATTTTAACAGCTTACATGAAATTACTACTTTTTTTATTCGCATCAACTACCATGTTAGCCCACGATTATTATTTTGCCTTTGCAGAAATGGCATTTAATAGCAGTAGCAATAAATTTGAAACGACCATTTCAATTTCTACGCACGATTTAGAACATGCCTTAGAAAATATAAATAAACCTGTAGGTCATTTAGAGAAGGTTCATGTAGATTCGGAAGAATTTAAAGTTTTGGAAGCCTATTTATTAAGTCATTTCAAGGTTACATCTAAAACGCCGGTAAGTTTTAATTTACTTGGTTTTGAATCGAAGTTAGATGGTATAACTTATTTTTATTTAGAGTCTGATGCTGTAGAATTGCAAGACACGATAAAAGTTGAGTTTGATGCTTTAATGGAAATGCATAAAGAACAACAAAATAAAATGACGTTTTATCATAATGATAAATCCTATTCCAAACCATTTTTATACACAAATAGAATTCAAATAATTAACTTAAATAAATAATCCATGTACAAAAAATCACTTCTTGTAGCACTTTTGTTGCCGTTGTTGGCGGTTGGACAAAACAAATTTGCTCAATTAGAACAATTGTTGCCGACTCCAAATGAATACAGAAATGCCGCCGGAGCGCCAGGTCACAACTATTATCAACAACAAGCAGACTACAAAATTAACGTAGAGCTTATTGATGAAGAACAAAAAATTATTGGAGAAGAGACAATTACTTACACCAACAATTCTCCAGACAACCTAGAATATTTATGGATTCAATTGGACCAAAATATGCGTGCATCAGATTCTGATACACACTTAATTGAGGTTGAACGTATGGAAGACTTTAAATCTATTGAATCTATTAAATCAAAGTTGTTCGAGTTTGATGGCGGATTTAAAATTGAAGGTGTTACTACAACTTCAGGTAGAGGTATGAAATACTATATCAACAAAACAATGTTGCGTATAGATTTAGATACACCATTAACAGAAGGTTCGTCTATTTCTTTCAAAATTAAATGGTGGTACAATATTAACGACCGAATGAAAATTGGAGGACGTAGTGGATACGAGTATTTTGCAGAGAATGATAATTACTTGTATACTATTGCTCAATGGTTTCCAAGAATGTGTGTTTATAACGATGTAGAAGGATGGCAAAACAAGCAGTTCTTAGGTAGAGGAGAATTTGCATTGCCTTTTGGAGATTACGAAGTTGCCATTACAGTTCCAAGTGACCACATTGTTGGTGCTACGGGTGAATTGGCAAATGAAAGTAAAGTTCTAACACCTGCGCAAAGAGAGCGTTTGGCAAAAGCAAGAATATCTGATACGCCAGTTATTATTGTAACACAAGATGAAGCTGAAGAGATTGAAAAGAAAAAAGCAACAGATAAGAAAACTTGGGTGTTTAAAGCGGAGAACGTAAGAGATTTCGCATTTGCATCATCTCGTAAGTTTATTTGGGATGCAATGAATCAACCAGTAGGAGGTAAGGATGTATTGTGTATGTCTTACTATCCAAAAGAAGGAAACCCGTTATGGGAACAGTACTCAACAAAGGTTGTTGCGCATACAATTAAAACATACTCTAAATATACTATCGACTACCCATATCCAGTAGCAATTTCAGTACATGCTGCATCAATAGGAATGGAGTATCCAATGATTTGTTTCAACTTTGGACGTCCGGAAAAAGATGGAACCTATACTGCAAGAACTAAATACGGAATGATTGGGGTAATTATTCACGAGGTGGGCCATAACTTCTTCCCAATGATTGTAAACTCAGATGAGCGTCAATGGACGTGGATGGATGAAGGTTTAAATACTTTTGTGCAGTACTTAACTGAGCAAGAATTTGAAAGAAATTATCCGTCAAGAAGAGGTCCTGCTCATTTAATGACAAATTATATGAGAGGTAATAAGGATAATATTTCTCCTATTATGACAAACTCAGAATCTATCTGGCAATTTGGGAACAATGCTTACGGAAAACCAGCAACTGGATTAAATATTTTAAGAGAAACAATTATGGGACGCGAGTTATTCGACCACGCGTTTAAGACATACTCTGAAAGATGGAAGTTTAAGCACCCAACACCTGCAGATTTCTTTAGAACAATGGAAGATGCTTCTGCAGTAGATTTAGATTGGTTCTGGAGAGCATGGTTCTATACAACAGATCACGTAGATATTAGTATTGATGGTGTAAAGTGGTATGAGTTAAATACGAGTAATGCAACTGTAGATTTACCACGTGCTAAGGAATTAGAAAATGAAGCAGCGACACCAATTGGCGAAGTGAGAAATAATGAATTAATTAAGGAAACTTACAATGAAAAAGATCCTTCGTTAAACGATTTCTACACAACATATGACAAGAATGATGTTGATGGATTACACGCAAAGGAATATGATAAATTAAAGCAAAGATTATCTGATGAGGATATTGCCTTGTTAAATTCTGGAAAGCAATTTTACGAAATGAAGTTTTCTAACAAAGGTGGAATTCCAATGCCATTGATTTTGGAGTTTACATTTGAAGATAACTCTAAGGAAACAATTAAGATTCCTGCGGAAATTTGGAGAAAACACGAAAACGAAGTAACTAAAGTTTTCATTTTCGATCACAAAGTTAGATCTGTACAATTGGATCCAAACTTAGAAACTGCAGATACTGATGTCAGTAATAATGCATGGCCACATGCAAAAGTTCCTACACAATTTGAATTGTTTAGAAAAGGGTATTCTAGAGAAAACCCAATGCAACGTGCTAATAGAGCAGGGGAGTAAGCAATAAAAAATTGAAATTAAAAAGGCTTGGTTTAACCAAGCCTTTTTTTATGGAGTGTGTTCCTGTCTACCTAAACGGTCACACTGAGCCTGTCGAAGTGCTGTTATAGGTTCTCATAGCCAAAGAATAATAGTTGTATGAAGTTTTGATATAAAATTTAGGTTGGCTGAAAAGTACAAATTCACTGTCAAACAGGACTTGTCGAAGTTTCTATAAATCCAACTATCAATTTGTCTTCAACAGGCTCAAACTGACAATTCCAATAAACAATTACTTTTCAGGCATTTTCTTTTATTAAGGAGTACTTAACGACACTTGCAATACTTTGCCGTTGTAGACGGTATTTCCGGTTAGAGCAAAATTGTAAATATAGTCAGCCATTTGTGCAGGCGTAACCGGGGCTTCATACCCTGGAAATGCCTCTTGTAACATTTCAGTTTGTACAGCGCCAAGAGCCAAGGTGTTAAAGGCTATTCCGGCATCTTTATATTCCTCTGCCAATAATTCCATTAACGTAATCACGGCGCCTTTAGAGGAACTATAAGCGGCTAACCCAGGGAATTTTAAACTTCCTTGAATTCCACCCATACTAGAAATGGTAACAACATGGGACCCTTTTTTTAAATACGGAATCGATAGTTTAGTCAGTTCTGCAACCGCAAAAACATTCACTTTATACACATTTAAAAAATCTTCAGAAGATAATTCGGTAAAAGGTTTATTGATAAGCGCACCTGCATTATGGATAAGAATGTCTATTTGATTTAGGTTACCTTTTATATAAGATGAAATACGTTCTAAGTCTATTGCCTCAGATAAATCTGCAGAAATACTGGTAATGTTTTTAACCTGTAACTTTTCAATAGGGTCAATGTTTCTAGATATTGCCAATACATTATAGTAGTTTTTGGCAAATAATTGAATTAATTCAAAACCAATTCCACGACTGGCACCTGTTACAATTACATTTTTCATCCCCTGTATTTTATTGTTATATTTGGTAAAAATAAACCAAATAATTCTTCTACATCATGAAAAACAACGTCATTTTAGGGATTTTCCTATTTGTATCTATTATTGCTTTTAGTCAAAAGACCTATTTACATTGCGGAAAATTAATCGACACAAAATCAGGTAAAGTATTAAACGAGATGACCGTTCTGGTATCTGGTAAAGAAATACTTTCAGTAGACAAAGGATATACCAGTGCAGCCGAAGGCGATGTTGTTATTGATTTAAAGTCTAAAACAGTGATGCCTGGACTTATTGATATGCACGTGCATTTAGAAGGTGAAACTAACCCTAAAAAGTACTTAGAGCGTTTTACTAGTAATGATGCGGATATGGCTTATAATTCAGTTCGTTTTGCAGAACGCACTTTGATGGCTGGATTTACAACTGTGCGCGATTTAGGTGGAAGTGGCGTTAATGTATCTCTTAGAAATGCTATTAATGCCGGTAAAATTGATGGACCACGAATTTTTACGGCAGAAAAATCATTGGCAACAACTGGAGGGCATGCAGACCCTACCAATGGATATAGAAAAGATTTAGTTGGTAATCCAGGGCCAAAAGAAGGGGTTGTAAACAGTGTCGAAGACGCGAAGAAGTCAGTTCGTCAACGTTATAAAAATGGGGCAGATTTAATTAAGATCACAGCAACAGGAGGTGTTTTAAGTGTGGCTAAAAGTGGACAGAACCCACAATTTACAATTGAAGAAATAAAAGCCATTACCACTATGGCAAAAGATTATGGTATGCATGTAGCGGCACATGCCCATGGTGATGAAGGTATGCAACGTGCCGTTTTAGGTGGTGTAAAAACCATAGAGCACGGAACTTTGATGAGCGAAGAAACTATGGAATTAATGAAAGAACATGACGCTTATTTAGTGCCAACAATAACGGCTGGTAGAGAAGTAGCAGATAAAGCCAAAATTAAAGGCTATTACCCGGATGTTGTAGTGCCTAAGGCTTTGGAGATTGGACCTAAAATTCAAGCAACTTTTGGAAAGGCTTATAAAAAAGGTGTGGGTATTGCCTTTGGTACAGATGCAGGGGTATTTACACATGGTATCAACGGAAAAGAATTTGGGTATATGGTAGAAGCAGGAATGCCGGCAATAGAATCAATTCAGTCAGCGACGGTAACCAATGCTAAAATTTTAGATATGGCTGATGAAATTGGTGTGATTGAAACAGGTAAACTAGCCGATATTATTGCAGTAGATGAAAACCCAATAGAGAATATTCATACCATGGAAAAAGTGGTGTTTGTGATGAAGGAAGGTGAAATTTACAAGCAGTAGGAATAAAGAATAAAAACAACAAAAAGTACGGTTACCTGGAAATTTAATTGGGATAACAGTACTTTTTGTTATGATATAACAAGTTGGCAGTAATTATCGAAAAAATGAAAAACAACCAGATATTAACAATTATAATCTTATTTATATCGTTGTCAACATTTGCATGTGAATGTGCGATTATTGGTTACACGAATGAAAATAAAGATAATTACCAGGAACAATGTATTATCAAAGGATTTGAAGATGCTGATTTTATTTTTTACGGAAAAGTAATCGAACTTACCGACAGAGAGATGGATGGCTATTCAGATATGTTTGGATGGGAAAACCCAAATACCCTGAAGGAGAAAATTATAGGGCATTTTCCTGTTTTTAATTTAAAGAAAATTTACAAAGGGAAGAGTCTAAACTTGTCAAAGAAAGAAATTCAAGTTTATCAAGATTGGAGTATTTGCATCACAACTTTTGAAAAGAATAAAGAATATGTAGTTTTTGGCTACTTAGACCAAGAGGGAAAATTGAAAACTAGCATATGCGCCCCGAATAAAATGATTGATTCAAAAAAACATTTGCAAGTTTTTAAAAAATATAAATCTTAACTAAAAAACTACTGCCAACAACGTGTATAATTCATTACTAGTTCTAGCCTACTTACGAAAATTCTAGCGGATTTTCTATTCGGTTTGTATTTGCTAAATTAGTTGCTCAAACACGCAACGAAATCATACACAAGATCGTTAGTCCTCAAAAATAATATGCTGATAGGCTCCAATATCCGGAGTGACAGTTCTGTCTATTCCTAGAAGGTCTAAAGGTATTTGATTGGCAGTATTTTGATCGGCCATATCAATTCCAGCAGATTCTTGCCCAATAATTAAATCATTTTCATAAGGAGCCTTAAAAAAAGGATCTAGATTAAACAAGTTGTTCTGGTAGTGCGTTGTATCCTTAAAATCAAATTCAGGTATGCCAGCAAAGGAGTCGTTATAATCATCGAATTTGATCAGGTTATTTTTGAAATTATAATTGAATAAGGAACCGTCGATATTGTCTAAAATCAATTCTATATTATTAGAGCCATAAATAATACAATTGGTAAAATTTGCAGCCTTTAAATCGCGTGTTTCAATAATCTCTGTGTTGTTCTCTATGTAGGTGAAAAAATTGTTTACCAATACTGTAGGAAATTGTCTTAAACTGTTACTCCAATAATTAGCAAATGTGGAGTGTGAGAAGTTATACGTGCCGCCGATGGTACATGCCAAAGCTGAAAAACCGGCATTGTTTATGACAAGGTTTTCACCAAGTATATTGGTTTCTCTACCTAATATGCCGTAATTGGCATGATTGTATAATTCCGTATTCTTTATGGTTAATGTAGGTTCGGTTGGGTGTCCTAATGAGTCAATTATAATTCCAACACTAGCATTTTTTATAGTTGCGTAGTTAATAGAATGATTTTTACTACCTGCGCGTAACCAAATAGCACCCCATTGTCCAGGGACTTCACTAAACCCTGGTTCTAGTCTATCTCCCTCAATTTGTACCGTATTATTTAACGCCCCTTCAATTTTTAAGGTTCCATCTTTATAAGCAATCAACCCTGAGTTGTCATGAAAATGGACTTTAGCTCCGGCTTCTATGGTCAGCGTTTTATCTGCAGGAATGGCACAATATCCGTAAATAACATAGGGTTTTTCATCTGTAAATGTAGTGTCGTCTTCTAAAAAGAAACCTTTAATTTCAACAGGTTCGCCATCGCCATTTAGACCGAGCGTTATAGTTTCAATAACACCTTCCGAATCTATAGAGGGGTATAAAAAATGAGCATCTTGTACCAAGGTTACTAAATCAACATCTTGTTCATTTATACCTGTATCAAACAAAATACGATCTGTATATAGTGGATTAGAAATAGCGTCGGCATCAATCGTAGTTTCAATAAAGATGTACATGCTGTCCTTCGCTAAAATCTCAACATTTTGAAAAGATTTTCCCGGAATGCCGTCAATATTTAATCTATAATCCGAATTAGATCCAAGTTCTAATGCAATATTAGGAATATGGATGTCTTTGCTACTGTTGTTATAAACTTTTAAGTTGTAAGTGCTTGAGCCAATATTCGTAAAAACAGTATCTAAGTATACAGTGTCTTTAGAAAATGACAATTCCCCAAAACTAGGCACAGTTTCAAAATCGTCCCTGCATGATGCGAAAATAAGCAACATTATAATCGGGGCAATAAGCCAGTAGTTTTTCATTTAAAAATTTTGTAGTATAAAAGTAGAGTTTATAATTAACCTGTTTAGTCTTTTTTCAATAGTTCAATTTCAAAAAGTTTGCTCCAATTTTTTCCGGTTACGTATAATTTGTCATTATCACTATCATAGGCAATGCCATTTAACACATCTAAACCAGCGTGTTGTTCAACTTTGTTTCTTAAACCTCTTAAATCTGCGATACCTTCAATTTTTCCTGTATCTGCATCTAAAATTAAAAGAGAGTTTTGTTGGTAAATATTGGCATATATTTTACCATTTACATATTCCAATTCATTTAAGTTCTCAACTTTTCTTTTATGCGTGTAGGCTTCTATAAACCCAGTTTGTTTCTTGGTTATTGGGTCTAAAAACTGAATACGCTCTGAACCATCTGTTTTAATTAAATACGTTCCGTTATTGGTCAATCCCCAACCTTCTTTGTTATAAGTAAAAGTGTCTTTTTGCTCAAAAGTTTCAAAGTCATACACAAATCCAGTTCCTTTTTTCCACGTAAGTAAAACAATTTCATCGTTAAACTTTGTCATACCTTCTCCAAAATATTGTTGATCTAAATTTATTTGTTTTAAGACCTTACCGGTTTTTAACTCTACTTTACGCAAAGATGAGGTCCCATATTGTCCAGTACTTTCATAAAGCACGCCATCATGTATTTCCAAACCTTGGGTGTAAGCATTTTTATCATGTGGGTAACTATTTATTATATTATAGGTGTAAATGGCAGGTGCTGTATCAGCCAAAAAATAAACAGGCTTCGTTATTTTTTTTGTTTGATTTTCATAAAATACAATGGCAGTGATGGTGTGCTTTCCTAATTTATATTTAGAAATGTCAATTGTTGCTGCAAAGTTTTCATCAAGTGTAAGTTTTTCTGTGTCTAATGAGATTTCAACATTTTCAAATGGAGTACCATTTTTTTCTGAAAAAGAAACAGATAGCACTTCGTTAACATTAATGCTTTTAGGTGCTTCAATATTAAATTTATAATCTGTTTCACAAGAAATAAAGAAAAGACTGCAAACGAATAATACAAGAGAATGTTTAAGGGACATGTATATGAAATTTATAAGTTGTTTATTTTTATACAAATAAAGTGCTTTTATTATTTGAATAATCAAAAATATGGTTAAATTTGCACTCTCAAAAATAACTACGTCAAAAAGCGTGGTGAAAAATATATAAAGATGAAAAAAGGTATACACCCAGAAAGTTACAGAATGATGGCATTTAAAGATATGTCTAACGGAGATGTATTTTTAACGCGTTCAACAGCAGATTCTAAAGAAACTTTAGAGGTTGATGGTGTTGAGTATCCATTAGTTAAGTTAGAGATCTCAAGAACATCTCACCCATTCTATACAGGTAAGAAGAAATTAATCGATACTGCAGGACGTATTGATAAATTCAAAACAAGATACGCAAAGTTCAAAAAATAAGAATTTTGGAAAATATCTAAAATCCTCAACGAACGTTGGGGATTTTTTTATGCTTATTATTTAAGTTATTGAAAACAAGGTAATTATTGTAAATGAGATTCATATTTCTTATATTGCAGTAAATTTATTGCCTATGCCACTTTTCATGGACCGACACGACATCCCCAAAGAAATTACGGCAGAACATGTTGCTAAAATGCATCAAGAAGATTTAAAGGTAGAGCATCTTTATGGTTGTAGAGGTATAACCTATTGGTGCGATGATCAAAAACATCATGCATTTTGTTTAATTGAAGCGCCTAATAAAGAGGCTTTGCAAAAAATGCACAATGCAGCACATGGTGATTTTCCGCATAGTATAATAGAAGTAGATGAGAATTTAGTAGCATCTTTTTTAGGTAGAATTGAAGATCCAGAAAATGTTGGTAATGCATCGATTCCTATAATTGATGATTCTGCATTTAGAGCTATTATGCTTATTGAAACAAATAACTTTTTAAATAGAGCAGAAGCCAATCAGTTAAGTGTTTTTACACAAAAGTTTCATAGAAGTGTAATGAATACTTTGAAGAAATATAATGGGACCATTGTAAAACAAAATGATTGCACATATTTGGTTTCGTTTGAATCAGTTTCGAATGCAGTTTTTGCTGCACTTAAATTACAATCTAACATCAAGTTTGTGACTCCTAAAATTGATATGGGATCTAGAAAGGTGAATATTGCCATAGGATCTGGTACGCCGGTTACTACTAAAGATGGTTTGTTTGAAGAAGTAATTGCTTTTACAACAAGGATGTGTGAAGTGGTTAAAAGTGAAATTGTTTTATCTAATGAAGTACATCATTTGTTTAGTATTGAGAATAGAGCATTTCAATTAGATAAGAAAGTGGTTAGAGTTTTGACTCCAAAGGAAGAACAATTTCTTACCGTGCTTATGGATCATATTGAGGCCATTTGGAAAAGCCCGAATATAAAAGTTGAAGATTTAAGTTTGAAACTTGGCTATAGTAAGTCGCAACTTAACCGAAAACTAAAAGCTTTAACCAATACTTCGCCAAATAATTTTGTAAGAGATGTAAAGTTGAATAGATCTCTAAGTTTGTTTCAGAAACAATTAAACAATATTTCGGAAGTGGCCTTTGAGGTTGGATTTAATAGTCCAGCGTACTTTACAAAGTGCTTTCATGAAAAATTTGGTATCTCGCCATCAAAATATACACAACAGCATATTTTTTAAGTTCACTTTTATGACTTGGGTCATTTTTGATAAGATTTGAACCAATTGTGCAATTCATTTTTTGTTTTAGTCTCTAGTTTTGAGGATACTAATCTTAAAACTTAAGTGCTATGTCAAATTTAATTAAAGAACTAAAGGCCGAATTATTAGAGGCCTTTAAATCCTCTATTAGGGGACAAATTACATTTCCTGAAGATTCTAACTATAATGAAGAGCGAAAGGTTTACAATGGTATGATCAATAAATTTCCAGGTATGTTGGTGAAGTGTGTAGATACCGCTGATGTTATTAATTGTGTCAATTTTGGAAGAGAACAAAACTTAATAACAGCAGTTAGAGGTGGGGGACATAATGGAGGCGGACTTGGAATTTGTGATAATGGAATGGTGATAGATCTTTCAGGAATAAAGTTTATTCGTGTGGATACTTCAGACAATACAGTAAGAGTAGGAGGTGGAAATTTATGGGGTGAAGTAGACCATGCAACACATCCATATGGGTTGGCTGTACCAGCAGGAATTATTTCTACAACAGGAGTTGGAGGTTTAACTTTAGGAGGAGGTGTAGGGCACCTTTCAAGAAAATATGGACTGACCATAGATAATTTGTTGGAGGCAGATATGGTTTTGGCGGACGGGTCAACCGTAACGGTCAATAAAGATCAACATCAAGATTTGTTTTGGGCTATTCGCGGTGGTGGAGGTAATTTTGGAATTGTGACGTCATTTAAATTTCAGGCACATTCTGTAAAAACGGTGATCGGAGGTCCAATGCTTTGGCCAATTGAATGTACTGAAGAAATTATGGAATGGTATCATAATTTTATTCATAACGCCCCAGATGAGTTAAATGGATTTGTCGCTACTATGGTAATTCCAGGTTCACCATTTCCTGACTTTTTACATGGAAATCAATATTGTGGAATCGTATGGTGTTATACCGGAACTCAGGAAGAATTTGATTTGTTGGCAAAACCAGCCATGGATCTTGAGCCCGTTTTTGCCCATGTTGGCGAAATGCCCTACCCAGCGGTTCAGACATTGTTCGATGGTTTAATGCCACCTGGAATGCAATGGTACTGGCGAGCAGATTTTTTTAATGATATTAATGAAGCAGCAAGAAAAGAACATTTAAAATTTGGTTCTTGTATTCCGACTCCTTTATCTCAAATGCATTTGTATCCTATTAGTGGGGCTGCTAGTAGAGTAGGGAGTTCAGAAACTCCTTGGGCCTATAGAGATGCCAAATATGCGGGAGTTATTGTTGGTGTAGATCCAGATCCAGCAAATGCTGATAAAATCACCAAATGGTGTAAAGATTATTATAATGCACTACATCCTTATTCAAGTGGAGGTGCTTACTCTAATTTTATGATGGATGAGGGGCAGGAACGTGTACAAGCAAGTTATAGGCATAATTATGAGCGATTAACGCTAATAAAAGCAAAATACGACCCACAAAATTTCTTTAAAATCAATCAGAATATTAAACCAAAAAACTAACCTAAAAGTATATTTTATGAAAACGATTAATTTAGTATCAATAGTAGTATTGTCAATTTTACTGTTCAATTGCTCAAACAAAAAAGAAGAAAATCAAATTGAAAATCAAGAAGTTGCAATCTCTGAAGTTGATAAAAGCCTATTTGAGAGATTAGGAGGAGAGGCTGGAATTTCTTCTATAGTTGACGATATTCTAAAATCACATTTAGATAATCCAGAAATTCGACATGTCTTTTTACCAATAGCAGAGAACCCTCAAAGACTTGAAACTTTTAAAACGCATGTAAAACAGTTTTTGTCTGCAGGAACTGGAGGAGGAGCAGCGTATATGGGTAAAGATCTACCTACAGCACATAAAGGTTTAAATACTTCAGAAAAAGAATTCATGGCCGCTGTAGATGATATTTTGGGGGTATTAGCAAAACATAATATTGATGAGGAAACTCAAAAAGATATGCTCTTTATTTTATACTCTTTAAAAGGAGCAGTTATTGGATTGTAATTGAATTAAGAGATTAAAATAAAAAAGCCCGCATATTGCGGGCTTTAGTTTTATTTAGAATATATATTATACCAACATTGTAACTGGGTTTTCTATAAATCCTTTTAATGTTTGTAAGAATTGAGCACCTGTTGCACCATCTACAGTTCTATGGTCACAAGCAAGTGTCATTTTCATTGTATTACCAACTACAATTTCATCATTTTTAACAACTGGTTTTTGTACAATTGCACCAACAGATAAAATTGCTGAATTTGGTTGATTGATAATTGATGTGAAATAATCAATACCAAACATTCCTAAGTTAGAAATGGTAAACGTACTTCCTTGCATTTCTTCAGGAGTCAACTTTTTCTTTCTTGCTCTACCAGCAAAATCTTTTACAGCAGCACCAATTTGTGGTAATGATTGCTCATCTGCAAAAGGAACAACTGGTACAACCAATCCATCTTCTACAGCTACAGCAACTCCAATATGTACATGGTGATTTAATACCATTTTATCGTCGAACCATTGAGAGTTCACTTGTGGGTGTTGTTTCAATGCTTTTGCAGTAGCTTTTACTACGATATCATTAAATGAAATCTTAGTATCTGGTATAGAATTAAACTGTGTACGGAATGCAATTGCATTATCCATGTCAAATTCAACTGCTAAATAATAATGAGGAGCAGAGAATTTAGAATTGGTCAATGAACGCGCAATAGCTTTACGCATTTGTGAGTTCTTAATTTCTTCAAAACTTTCTACACCACTTGGAGCGAATTGAACAACGCCTCCAGCAGCTGCTGGCTCGTAATTTTCAATATCACGTTTTATAATTCGTCCGTGATCTCCAGTACCTTGCAACTTAGATAAGTTAATTCCTTTTTCGTCTGCTAATTTTTTTGCTAATGGCGATGCTACAACTCTTTCGTTGCTTGTCGAAGCCTTTGGCATTTCAACAGCCTTTTTAGGTGCAGAAGTTGCTTTAGGAGCCGCTTTTGGTGCTTCCGCTTTTGTGGCAGGAGCAGCTGTTTCTTTAGGAGCCTCTTCTGAAGGGCCACTAACTTTAAAGTTCTTTACAACGTCATCAACATTAGTACCTGCGTCACCAATAACGGCAAGTAAAGAATCTACAGTTGCTGTTTCTCCGGCTTGTAAACCAACATATAATAAAGTTCCTTCATTAAATGATTCAAACTCCATTGTTGCTTTATCCGTTTCTATTTCAGCAAGGATATCTCCTTCTTCAACCGTATCACCAACATTTTTTAACCATGATGCAACTGTTCCTTCGGTCATCGTATCACTTAAACGAGGCATTGTTACAACAGTTATACCTTCTGGTACTGTATAAGTTTCTTCAGAACTAGTTGTTGCGGCTTCTTCTTTTTCAGAAGTTGCCTCAGCAACAATCTCTTCAGTTGCAGTAGGTGCAGCATCTCCTGCTAATAAAGCAGAAATATCTTCACCTTCTTCACCAATAATAGCTAGCAAAGAATCTACTGGTGCAGTTTCACCTTCTTGTAATCCAATATGCAATAAAGTTCCTTCGTTAAAAGATTCGAACTCCATTGTAGCCTTGTCAGTTTCTATTTCTGCAAGTATATCTCCTTCTTCAACTTTATCACCAACTTTCTTTAACCAAGCAGCCACAACTCCTTCCGTCATGGTATCACTCAATCGAGGCATTGTTATAATTTCAGCCATAATTTTTTTATTTATGTTTTAAAAAAGGATAATCTTCTTGTTCGTAAACAACATCATATAATTGTTGTACTTCTGGGTATGGAGATTCTTCAGCAAAATCTACACATTCCTGCACACGTTTTTTAACATCTTTATTGATAGCATCAATTTCATCATCTGATGCGTATTTATTTTCTTTTATGATGTCTAATACTTGTGTAATAGGATCTAATTTCTTGTATTCTTCAACTTCATCCTTTGTTCTGTAGTGTTGTGCATCAGACATTGAATGACCTCTATATCTGTAGGTTCTCATTTCTAAGAATGTTGGTCCATCTCCTCTACGAGCTCTTTCAATTGCTTCATGCATAGCCTCCGCAACCGCAACTGGATTCATTCCATCTACAGGTCCACAAGGCATTTCATATCCAAGACCTAGTTTCCAAACATCAGTATGATTTGCAGTTCTCTCAACAGAAGTACCCATGGCATAACCATTATTTTCAACGATAAATACAACTGGTAATTTCCAGTTCATCGCCATATTAAATGTTTCGTGCAAAGATCCTTGTCTTGCAGCACCATCTCCAAAGTATGTAAGCGTTACTCCATCACGTTCAAAATATTTATCAGCAAAAGCAATACCTGCACCTAAAGGAATTTGACCACCAACAATTCCGTGGCCACCATAAAATCCTTTTTCCTTAGAGAAAATATGCATAGAGCCACCCATACCATTAGAGGTACCTGTTACTTTTCCATATAACTCTGCGAAAATTCTTTTTGGGTCTACACCTAATCCGATTGGTTGCACGTGGTTACGGTATGCCGTAATCATTTTGTCTTTTCCAATTTCCATGGCATGCAAGGCACCGGCTAACACCGCTTCCTGTCCATTGTATAAATGTAAAAATCCTCTAACTTTTTGTTGGATATATACTGCGGCTAGTTTGTCTTCAAACTTTCTCCAAAACAGCATGTCTTTGTACCAATTTATGTAGGTTTCTTTAGTGATTGGCTTCATAAATATATAATATTATAAGAGTATGCAAAAATAATATATTAATACGAAGTCTAAA
>MPDD01000025.1 GCA_001874265.1 Bacteroidetes bacterium MedPE-SWsnd-G1
TAATATTTATTCAATTAAATGGTTTTCGAGAAAATTCTTGCAGTCGGTTTGTTTTCTCTTAATCTTAGGTCAAATGCCATGCATACATTTCGCACAAACATGCGACCTTTTTCTTTCACCTTAAGTTTGTTACCTTCAAAAATCAAAAAACCATCCTTCTTAATTTCAGCCAATTGATTTATTATTTCAGTTTTCACTTCTTTTGATAAATCATCATTAAATGTAGTTTCCAAATTACACATTAAATCCAAAATATGCTTACGAATAGTTAAGTCAGTATCTGTTAATAAATGCCCTCTAAAAATCGGAATCTCTCCTTTATTCACTCTTTCTTGATAATCTTCAACGTGCTTTTCATTTTGAGCAAAAGCATACCATGAATCAGAAATAGAAGACATTCCTAATCCAATCATCAATTGGGTTTTGCCGGCAGTATAGCCCATAAAATTTCGATGTAATTCATTGGATCCCATCGCTAAACTCAAGGAATCAGAAGGCAAAGCAAAATGATCCATTCCTATTTCTACATAGCCATTGTCAAAGAACAACTGCTTCCCTAATTCATATAAAAAGCGCTTTTCTGCATCCTCTGGCAAGTCTTTTTCATCAAAACCACGTTGCCCAACACCTTTTATCCATGGTACATGTGCGTAACTATAATAGGCTATTCTATCTGGTTTTAATTCAATGGTTTTTTTAATGGTATCTCTAATACTCTCTTCTGTTTGAAAAGGTAGGCCGAAAATTAAATCGTGACTTATGGATGTATATCCAATTTCTCGAGACCAATCATTTACCTGTTTTACTTGCTCAAAACTCTGTACTCTAAATATTGCTTTTTGAACAACTGGATCGTAATCTTGAATTCCGAAACTATTTCTTTTGGCTCCTAAATCAAATAATGTTTGTAGTTGTTCCTTAGATGTATGATTAGGATGTCCTTCATAACTAAATTCAAAATTGGGATGTTTATCTGCCAACTCATAAATACCATTTAGTAGTTTGCTTAAATTTTCTGAAGAAAAGAAAGTCGGTGTTCCACCTCCTAAATGAATCTCTCGTATGATAGGTTTTGCATCGAATAAATCGAAATACAATTTCCATTCTTTCAATACCGTTTCTAAATAAGGCTCCTCTACCTCATGTCGTTTTGTTATTCTTTTATGACAGGCACAAAAAGTACAAAGGCTTTCACAAAATGGTAAATGAATGTAAATACTAATACCTTCTGAGGCATTGCTCTCATTAAAGGATTTGATGGTTGTTTGTTTCCAATCTTTAATATCAATTCCTTCTTTATTCCAATAAGGGACAGTTGGATAACTGGTATATCTCGGGCCTGGAATATTATATTTCTGAATAAGTTCTGAGTTCATCCGGCAAAAATAATCTAGGTAGCAAGTAAATTATATGATAAGTGTCATATTTAACTGCTACACCCAGTCTTTTGGATTTTTTAACACCTCTAACAATTTTGCCTCTTCACTTCCTTCATCCGGAATATGATTGTAGTGCCATTGCACATGTGGTGGTAAACTCATTAAAATACTTTCTATGCGACCATTTGTTTTCAGACCAAACAATGTCCCTTTATCATGAATTAAATTAAACTCTACATAACGACCTCTTCTCACTTCCTGCCAATCTCTTTGCGCTTTGGTATATGCTAAATCCTTTCTTTTTTCTACAATTGGCACATACGCCTCTAAGAAACTATCCCCAACTTCGGTTACAAAATCATACCAATTTTGCATCGTCATCTCTTCGGTTTCCGAGCAACGATCAAAAAATAATCCTCCAATACCTCTACCTTCATTTCTATGAGCATTGTGAAAGTAGGTGTCACATTGTTTCTTAAACTTTGTATAAAAACTTTGATTGTGCTTATCACAGGCCGTTTTACAAACCGTGTGGAAATGAACCGAATCCTCGTCGAACAAATAATATGGCGTCAAATCTTGACCACCGCCAAACCAAGAGGTTACTGTTTTTCCAGATTTATCATACATTTCAAAATAGCGCCAATTCGCATGTACTGTTGGCACCATCGGGTTTTTAGGATGCAATACTAAACTCAGGCCACAGGCAAAGAAATCACAGTCTTCTACTCCAAAATACTTTTGCATTGCTGGTGCCAAAGGACCATGAACTGCAGAAATATTTACGCCTCCTTTTTCAAAAACTACACCTTCTGAGATAACACGTGTTCTACCTCCACCACCTTCGGGTCTTTTCCATAAATCTTCTTGAAATTTGGCCGTAACATCAATACTTTCTAATTTAGAAGTAATGGTGTCTTGTAATTGTAATATATAATTGTAAAATTTATCTTTCATCATATCTATACCATGGTTTTATTGCAATAAGATGCTTTTTCAAAATCTTCAATATTCATAGAAATGATTGGAACATTTGGAAACATCTCCTTTAATTTGCTAACTACTCTTTTCGACAAATCTGCTTTTTGAGCATCTGTTCTTCCTTCCATTATATTTCCAAAAACATGAATAAAATCTGAGTCACCGCCTTGTACCAATGAGTGTTGAAAAGGGTTCAAACGAACTTTTATATCGTTTCGTTCGAATAACCCAGTTTCAAAAGCAGTTTCAAAAACTTCTTGTAAAATTACTCCCGGTTCTTGGACCTTTAATATTTGTTCAGTACAATCTAAAATAAAATGTGGCATTCTTAATTTTTAAAACGTTCGTATAATTCCATATCCATTTCTTTATATTCTTTTGGTAATGTTTTCTGCCATGTAAAACTACAATTTTCGGCAACCTTTAAACTCGCCAAATTTGTTTTATGTACAATTATCTGCAGTCTATTTAAATTAAGATATTCAAATGCGTAATTTGTTAACTCAGAAACTGCTTTACTCACAATTCCGTGCCCTTGGTAATTGTAATCAATACAATAGGCGAATTCTCCTTGACCTTCTAATTTATTTAACTCCTTAATATAAATTAATCCGACAACTTTTTTTGAATGTTCACCTTTTAAAGTAAACAAATACTCTTCTTTGTTTTTAAATTGTTTATACTTTAATTGTGTAAAAATTCTAGATAATTCTGGATTTAAATTTTGCTCCAAGGTTTTTGGAAAGAATTGTTGTAATCTATTTTCATTGGATACCGCAAAGTCACAAATACTCCAAGCGTCCTTTTCTTGTATTTCACAAATGTGAATTACCTCCTTAAGTTTAGATTTTATTTTTAAAACAGAATTAGTCATTAGTCTTCCAAATATACCAATTCATTTATTGTACATGTGATTTCTTCTATAGTCGAAACCTTAACAGAAGTCTTTTGTAATTCAAATAAGTATTGATGGATGAAATCAAGCGATTTTTCATTATTAACATTAAAAACTGACCTTCCAATTTCATTGTTATGTAAATCCATAGCTCTTGACAAAGGGTCATTTACAAATAACTCTTCATGCCAATCCGTAACATCTTTCGTCCAATTCAATATCTTTTCGATATTATTCGAATACCTACTACAGGACTTTGCAATTAATGCATTCCAAAGGGCATGTCTAAAAGCGTTTGCTTTATTATGTTTTCCATGAATTTTAGGAAATTCCTTATCAGCAATTTTATAAGTCTTTACAGTAGCAAAAAAGGTTGCATTTGCAAATAACGGGTGTCTTATAAAAAAACGAAAGAAGCCAAACAATTGTTTCGCTTTTATTTGCTTTAAGACAGTTCTTAGTGCCATTTACGCTTCATACTCTTTCACTGCATAAATAAATGCTTTTGCATTGTCTAATCCTATATTTGGCAGTATACCATGACCTAAATTAACAATATACTTGTCCTTACCAAAATCGTTAATCATGTCCGTCACCAATCTTTTAATTTCTGATGGTGGAGAGAATAAACGAGTCGGATCAAAATTACCTTGAAGCGTAATTTTATTATCAGTAAACTTACGTGCCATTTGCGGTGTAATTGTCCAGTCTACACCCAAAGCTGAGGCGTTTGAATTTGCCATTTCTTCTAAGGCAAACCAACATCCTTTTCCAAATGCAATAACCGGAGCATCATCTTTTAAGGCCTCAATTATCTGATTGATGTATTTCCAAGAAAACTCTTGATAATCAACTGGAGATAACATACCTCCCCAAGAGTCGAATATTTGAACAGCATTTACACCTGCTTTTACTTTTTCTTTTAAGTAGGCAATGGTAGTATCAGTAATTTTTTGCAATAAGGTATGCGCTGCGATTGGTTGTGTAAAACAAAATTCTTTTGCTTTGTCAAAGTTCTTTGACCCTTGACCTTGTATACAATAACACAAGATTGTCCAAGGAGAACCAGCAAAACCAATCAACGGAATGTCATCATTCAACATTTCTTTGGTTAGTTTAATGGCATCCATAACATAACCCAAAGTTTCATCGATATCCGGTACTATAGTTTTATTCACATCTTCCATAGAACGAATAGGGTTTGGTAACCAAGGACCAATTCCGTTTTTCATTTCTACCTCAATATTCATCGCTTGAGGAATCACCAAAATATCTGAAAATAAGATAGCGGCATCCATTCCATATCTACGAATTGGCTGCACTGTAATCTCTGCCGCTAATTCTGGAGTTTGACAACGTGTAAAGAAATCATACTTCGCTTTGATTTCCATAAACTCTGGAAGATATCTCCCCGCTTGACGCATCATCCAAACTGGAGGTCTTTCAACAACTTCACCTTTTAATGCCCTTAAATATAAATCGTTTTTTATCATTTTATTTGTCATTCTTTCATCATGCTTAACGAAACGAAGTATTCAAAGATTCCTCATTTCGTTCAAGATGACATATTACATTTCAGATACTCTTTTAATAGAAGCATCAATTGCTTTCTCAATTTTCTCTATATCACTTTCGCTTAAAGCAGAAGACAAAAACCATGCTTCAAATTGTGATGGCGGTAAAAACACACCATTTTTAATCATTTCCCAAAAGAAAACACCAAACTTATCTGTATCACTTTTTTGTGCTGATGAAAAATCAGTCACTTCATCCTTTGTAAAAAACGGATTGATCATAGATCCAAATCGGTTTACCACTAAATCAACATTATATTTTTTTCCTGATTTTAATAAAGAAGATTTAATTTTCTCAGCAACCACATTAAAGTTTGCATATGGGTCTTGCTTTTTCAATTCAGACAATGTTGCAATACCAGATGCCATTGCTATGGGGTTACCGCTTAGCGTTCCTGCCTGATACATCCCTCCTAGAGGCGCTACCATTTCCATAATTTCATTACGTGCTCCATAAGCGCCAACAGGGAATCCTCCACCAATAACTTTTCCTAAACATGTAATATCGGCTTCAACATTAAATAATTCTTGCGCACCACCAAACTTAGAACGGAAACCAGTCATAACCTCATCAGCAATTAATAAAATTCCATTGGCGTTACACAACTCTTTTAGTTTCACTAAAAAGTCATCTTGAGGAATTACTACTCCCATATTACCGCCAACCGGTTCTAATATTACCGCTGCAATATCTTTGTTCTCATCTATATGCTTCTGTACAGAATCTAAATTATTGTACTCAGCAATCAACGTATTTTTTACTGCTTCATCTGGAACCCCTTTACTCCCAGGCAAACTCAAAGTTGCTAAACCTGAACCTGCGGCCACCAATAAGGCATCCATATGACCGTGGTAACAACCAGAAAATTTAATGATTTTACTTTTTGAAGTATAGGCACGGGCCAATCGAACTGCACTTAAAACAGCCTCAGTTCCAGAATTTACAAAACGTACTTTATCCATGCCCGGAAAAGCATCACAAACTATTTTTGCTAGTTTTATTTCATTCTTAGTTGATGCTCCAAAAGAGTACCCTTTTTTTGTAGCTTTAGAAATTGCCTTTTGCACCTTTTTATGACGATGTCCTAAAATCATAGGCCCGTAAGACAATACTAAATCTATATATTCATTAGCATCTACATCGGTAATTTTACTTCCTTTGGCTTTATCAATAAACAACGGATTACCACCAACCGAAGCAAATGCTCTAACCGGAGAATTCACGGCACCTACCAAATGTTCTAATCCTTGTTGGTATAGTTTTTCTGATTTTTTTGTTTTCATACTATATTTTTAATCTGACCAAAGAAAAGTATTTAAAGACTCTTCGACAGGCTCAGAGTTACAGTTTTACTTTAACAATTTTGCTACTTCCTTGGCAAAATAGGTGATTATAATATTTGCTCCTGCTCTTTTCATAGATAACAAGGTTTCCATCATAACTTTCTCACCATCAATCCAACCCTTTTCTGCGGCCGCTTTAATCATAGCATACTCACCACTTACATTATAACAAGCAATGGGTCTATCAAAATTATTCTTTAAATCTCTTACAATATCTAAATAAGATAAGGCCGGTTTTACCATTAAAATATCTGCTCCTTCTTGATCATCAAAAGTTGCTTTTCTAATTGCTTCATCCCTATTGGCCGCATCCATTTGATAGGTCCTTCTATCTCCAAAACTTGGTGCAGAATCTGCTGCATCTCTAAAAGGTCCGTAATATGAACTCGAGTATTTTACAGAATAAGCCATGATTGGAATATCTGAAAAACCAGTATTGTCTAGTGATTCACGTACCATTGCAACGGTTCCATCCATCATTCCAGATGGTGCTATCATATCCGCTCCTGCTTTTGCATGAGAGATTGCTTGCTTACCAATATTAACTAAGGTGCTATCATTCACTACATCATTATCGTGGATGATTCCACAATGACCATGAGAAGTGTATTCACAAAAACACACATCTGTTACAACATATAAGCTTGGATAATTCTCTTTAATGAATCGAACTGCTTGTTGAATAATTCCATTATCATTCCAAGTAGAAGTGCCTATATCATCTTTCTCTGACGGAATTCCGAACAATAAAACAGCGGGTATATCCAGAGCAACTACCTCATCCAATTCCTTTGAAATCGTATCTAAAGAAAATCTTTTGATTCCTGGCATGGAAACAATTTCTTTTTCTATTCCAGTACCTTCTTCAATAAACAATGGGTAAATTAAATCATCAATTGATAACTTCGTTTCTTGAACCAATCTCCTGATGTTTTCCGATTTGCGTAATCTTCTAGTTCTGTTCATACTTTTTTATTTGTCATTCTGAAAGCAGTGAAGTTTTTATAGACTCTTCGACAGGCTCAGAGTGACATTTATTTATAATATTCATTTACGGATTTAATCACATTTTCAATTGAAGGTAATTTAGAAACCTCTACTTTTTCAAAATGCTTTCTTGCCTCTTCTGCCGTTGTTTCTCCTATACAAAATGCAACCGCCGATTTATTATCATTATCTGCAATATAACTTTGCACACCTGTTGGGCTATAAAATAATATTCCATCAAAAGTATCGTCGAACTTGCGTTCGTTTAATATGGTTCTATACACCTCAATTTCATCAACTTCAATTGCATTCTGAGATAGCACATCAATCAATTCATCCCTACGTTTATCTCCACAGAAAAAAGTAACTGATTCAATTTCTTTATTTTTTGCAATTGTTTTTGCCAACTCTTCTGCAGTATTTTCGACAGCAGTAACTTTACCTATCTTCTTTTCAATAAGGCGTTTTGTTCTGCGCCCAACACAATAGATATTTTTAAAATCCAATTCCATCGGAGAGAAATTATGTAATAAGGCTTCTACTCCATTTTGACTAGTTATTATCAAATGTTCTTTAATCGACTTTAAAATTGTTGGCTTTATTCTGTTGTAGCGAATGGCTATAAAATCGCTCATTTTTATACCAAACCTATCATCAAACAATTCTGTTTGATTTTCAGACAATTGCTTTGTAGACAAAATTTTCTTGGCTTTTGGCCCACTTGCCATCTCTACCATTAATTTTTTTCCACCACGTTGCAAGATGTCTTCAGCACATTTTTTTCCTAGGTCTTTATGGTCTACCATATAACCTAGTTTATCAACCTCAATTTTTTTCTTCCCATCTAGACTGAACAAGGCACCTTTAAAAATCAATCGTTCTTCTTTAAAAAATGCCAAAGCCCCAATTGGTGCGGTACAACCACCTTCTAATGTATTAAGAAACTGACGTTCTATATGCGCACAAATTTCAGTTTCGAAATGATTAATTTCTTTACACACCTCTAATAATTCTGGATTAGAATCTAAGGCTGTTATCATTACAATCCCTTGAGCAGGAGCTGGAATCATCCAATCTAATTTAACATGATTCTTCGGTAATAATTTTACACGTTGCAATCCTGCTTGTGCGAATATGGCTCCGTTCCAATTACTTTCTTCCAATTTTTGCATACGTGTATTTACATTTCCACGTAAACCTTCTATTGTATGTGTTGGATATTGATGCAGCCATTGTGCTTTACGTCTTAAACTACCGGTAGCAATAACAGCCTCTTTCTGGTGAAAAAAGTCCTCATTATCTTTAAATACCAATACGTCTAAAGATCCTGCTCGCTTTAAAACTGCAGCCTGCACAATATTTTCTGGTAATACAGTTGGCACATCTTTCATAGAATGCACTGCAATATCAATAGTTCCATTTAATAGAGCAATATCCAAATTTTTGGTAAAAACACCGGTAATTCCCATTTCATACAACGGCTTTTTCAAATCTAAATCACCTTGAGAATCTATCTTTATAATTTCTGTTTGATGCCCTAAATGATTCAATTGATGAGCCACGGTATTTGCTTGCCAAAGTGCTAATTCACTTGAGCGCGTACCAATTCTAATAATTTTCTCCATTAACTTTTTTCTGATTTCAAACTAAACACTTTTTGCATTACTTCAATGCTTTGAACATGTTGGGTGTTTTCGTCTTTGAGATGTTTTACAAACTTTGTTGTAATTTTTTGTATAAATCGTGAAGTAATAATTTCTGCTTGTTCCACATCAAAATCTTTGATTTTCTTTCGATGAAAATCAATTTCATTTAACTGAATCACTTCTAGAGATTCTTTTAATGCAGTTACCGCTGGAGTAAACCTTCTATGATTTAACCATTCGGTAAACTCATCTTTATAAATATCGATGATCAATTCTGCCTTTGGAATTTCATTCTTTCTGATTTCTAAAGTCTTATCTGTAATAGCTGACAACTCATCTACATCTACAAGTGTAATTTCTTTTCTATTATTCAACTCTTCGGAAACATTCTTTGGCATTGATAAATCTAATATCAACAACTCTTTCCCCTCTGCAACATTCTTAAATGTAATTGTAGGTTCTGAGGCTCCTGTAGAAACAATTAAAACATCAGTTTTAGCAATTTCATCAGTTAAAGTGTTAAACGGTGCATATCTAATTCCTTGATGCTCATCTGCAAAAGCAATAGCCTTAGCTTCTGTTCTATTCACCAAACAAACATTTTGATTATTGGTGTATTCGCTTAAGTTCTTGCAGGTATACTTACCCATTTTACCTAAACCGTAAACTAAAATGTTTTTTGTGTCGGCTGCTTGTATATTTTCTATAATATATTGAATGGCTGCATATGAAACCGAAGTGGTTCCAGAACTTAACTTGGTTTTATTCTTAACGCGTTTACTTGCTTGAATAACCAAATTTATTAAACGTTCTAAATAAGAGTTTACCGTTCCTTGCTCCTTAGCTACTTTAAAAGATTGCTTTAATTGTCCAACTATTTCATAATCCCCAAGAATTTGACTAGAAAGTCCCGTTGCCAATTTAAAAACATGTTCTATAGCTTCTGGTCCTTTATGCACAGAAGAAAACTGCACAAACTCATCAACAGTACCATGAGAATATTGACACAATAATTTTATCAATTGAAATGGATGATCCGCAAATCCTGTAATTTCAGTTCTGTTACATGTAGATAAAACAAAAATACCATCTATCCCTTGGGCTTTGGCTTCTTGCAATAACAAAACTTGATTTTCTTTTGAAATACTAAACTTACCACGAGTCTGCACATCTGCTTTCTTATAACTCAATCCTACATTATAGAATTTTCGTGGTGAATTGTTTTGTTGCATAAGTTAAGTTGTCAAATAAATATCGCCAAAAGTACCAACATCATTTTTGTAAAAACATCGATAAAAGGACTAATAGTATCGAAATGAGTGTCTTTGATTAATTTATATTCGTTTTAAATAAGAGCGCAATCTCTTTATTATCAATAGAAACAGACCTAAATCATGATGAAATAGCACCATCTTAAATTCAATCTCCAGTCAAAAATATTACATTTAGAACAACAAATACAACTATAAAATACTGTATTTTTGCATTAATTATGGATAAAACCACCCTAAAAGTACAATATGCATTTTAAAGGTATTGAACGACAAAACAACGACAAAAGTCCGGAAATATTCCACAAAGAAAGTGGACACTTTTCTATACTACATATTAAAAATGAAAGCAACGAATTAGAGCGTTATTTTCAACATTTAGAGCATAACTACATACAACTCTATTTTTGTTTAGAAGAGACTTGTACTGTTGCCTTTAATATGGAA
This sequence comes from Bacteroidetes bacterium MedPE-SWsnd-G1, assembly GCA_001874265.1. Taxonomy (GTDB): domain Bacteria; phylum Bacteroidota; class Bacteroidia; order Flavobacteriales; family Flavobacteriaceae; genus Urechidicola. Next base: position 10,525 of record MPDD01000025.1, read on the forward strand.
CATTGTAAAATTGAATTACACGAAGATGAATCCGGATTGATTTATTATAAAGAGTTGAATTCAAACCTGCTTTTTACCATGGAACCACATTCTGAGTTGGCTATCATTATGATACCCTTAAAGCATTTTCATTCGTTATTTTCTGAAGATGATAATTTGTTTTTCAATTTTGAAAACATGAAGTTGGGAAAACCTATTATCGAAACAAAGCCAACTGGAAATTTTGTAAAAAGCATCCTGCATCAAATCTTTCAACAAAAGGTTAACAATTCACTAAAAACCCTTTATATAAAAGGAAAAATATATGAATTATTGAGTATGTATTTTAATATGAATGATGAGAGCGATGCCGAAAGATGTCCGTTCATGGCTAATGAAGATACGGTTCAAAAAATTAAACAGGTAAAGGATATTATTACCGCAGAAATGGCGTCACCACCTAGTTTAGAAGAACTTTCTAAAATGGTCGGATTGAATATTAAAAAGCTAAAAATGGGCTTTAAAGAATTGTACGGAATGCCTGTATTTACTTTTTTATTCCATTACAAAATGGAGCACGCCAAAAAATTATTATCAGAAAACGGACACAATGTAAACGAAGTTGCTTTGCAAGTTGGTTATTCAACATCTAGCCATTTTATCGTTGCTTTTAAAAAGAAATTTGGCATCACCCCAAAACAATTTACCAAACAAGAAATTAATTAAATGAAAGGAGTATTACTTGTAAATCTGGGATCACCAGATAGCACTAGCACAAAAGATGTACGCAAATATTTAGACGAATTCCTAATGGATGAACGTGTAATTGATATGGCATATTGGAAACGTTTCTTACTAGTAAAAGGAATTATATTAAATACAAGACCTAAAAAATCAGGGGCAGCATATAAAAAAATATGGTGGGACGAAGGTTCTCCTTTAATTGTACTTTCTGAACGTTTTACTGAAAAGTTTAAACAGAAAGTAAATATTCCGGTCGCTTTAGGAATGCGTTACGGAAGTATGAGTATTCAAAAAGGAATAAACGAATTACATGAACAAGGTGTAACTGAAATATTTATGATTCCGTTGTACCCTCATTACGCCATGTCTAGTTATGAAACTGTTGTTGTTAAAGCGGAAGAGGTTATCGCAAAAGATTTTCCGTCTATCAAATTAGAAACGTTTCCTGTTTTTTACAATGATAAAGAATACATCAATACAATGGTGGAGAGTATTAAAAGACATTTGGAAGGAATTGATTACGAGCACATCTTATTCTCATACCACGGCATACCAGAGCGTCATATTAGAATTTCGGACACTACAAAATCGCATTGTCAACTGGATGGGTCTTGCTGTAACAAACCTTCAGAAGCGCACAAAACATGTTACAGACATCAATGTTTTGAAACAACTAAAGAGATTGTAAAACAATTAGATTTAGAAGGAAAATCTTATAGCAATTCTTTTCAATCTAGGTTATTAAAAGATCCATGGTTAAAACCGTATACCGATTTTGAACTAGAGGCATTTCCTGATAAAGGTAAAAAGAAAATTGCAGTAATAACACCAGCCTTTGTAACCGATTGTCTTGAAACATTAGAGGAAATTGCAATGGAAGGGAAAGAACAATTTTTAGAAGCAGGAGGCGAAAAATATTTTCACGTTCCTTGCTTAAATGATGATGACAAATGGATAGATACCGTTGTAAATTGGACAAAAAATTGGGAGCAAAGTAAAAACTAAAAAACATCATTTCACGCATCTGATTAAAATATCCTTATTTTTGAATTAACTAAAACGCACCAAACTATGGAATTTTTATATCTAAAGTCACTTCATATCATTTTTGTAATTACTTGGTTTGCTGGTCTCTTTTATATAGTTAGATTGTTCATTTATCATACTGAAGCTGAATCTAAACCAAGCCCAGAAAAAGAAATTCTGCAAAAGCAATACAAATTAATGAGTAAGCGCTTATGGTATATTATTACTTGGCCATCAGCAATTCTAGCAACAGGTTTTGCTATTTGGATGTTAGTGCAAAATCCCGCTTATTTAACCATGAGCTGGATGCTTATTAAAATTGGATTTGTTGGGTTGTTAATTTTATATCATTTGGTTTGCCAACGCATTTATTCTCAATTGCAAAATGACATCATAAAATCTTCATCTTTTAAACTACGCATGTTTAACGAAGTAGCCACAATACTTTTATTTGCCATTGTATTTTTAGTAGTGTTAAAAAGCACTATTAATTGGGTTTGGGGAGTTGTTGGTATAATAGCAATAGGTCTATTATTAATGGGCGGAATACAACTTTATAAAAAAGTTAGAATTAAAAATGAGGAAGAATAGTTAATTCTGAAGGGAATTTTCGAATGGAATTCGGTTAATAATACTTCTTCCTAAAGTTACTTCATCAGCATATTCCAATTCATCTCCTACAGAAATCCCTCTCGCAATTGTAGACATGGTTACACCCAGCCCTTCCAATTGCTTATATATATAAAAATTAGTGGTGTCTCCTTCCATAGTAGAACTTAATGCAAAGATCACCTCTTTAATTGAACCCGATTTGGCTTTTCCTACCAAACTTTCTATAGTCAAATTCTGAGGACCAACACCTTCCATCGGTGATATTTTACCACCTAAAACATGATAAACGCCTTTAAATTGTGCTGTACTTTCAATTGCCATTACGTCTCTAATGTCTTCTACAACACAAACAATTTCTTCATTTCTATTGTTACTAGCGCAAATTTCACACAATTCGACATCAGAAATATTATGGCATTTTTTACAGTTTTTTATTGAATCTACCATTTCATTTAAAGCACTTGCCAATTGATGCGTCTGCTCATTTGGTCGCCTAAGTAAATGTAATACTAATCGTAATGCAGTTCTTCTACCAATTCCAGGCAATTGAGACACTTCATTTACGGCATTCTCTAAAAGTTTCGATGAAAAATTCATTCAACAAAAGTAAGAATTCAATGCAACAAATAAAGTTATTTTTAGTTTCTTTGATAAAATTCTGTTTATGCAACCTATTCACATAATCCTATTGATTGCAGCCTATTTTGGGCTTTTAATTTTTATTTCATTTTTAACCGGAAAAAACGAAAGTAATGATGCTTTTTTTAAGGCGAACAGACAATCGCCTTGGTATGTGGTTGCATTTGGAATGATTGGCGCCTCACTTTCTGGGGTCACTTTTATATCTGTACCAGGATGGGTAGAAGGACAACAGTTTTCTTATATGCAAATGGTTTTGGGATATATTGTTGGATATGCAGTAATAGGGCTTGTTTTAATGCCGCTCTACTATCGCTTAAACCTCACCTCAATCTATACGTATTTGCGTGATAGGTTCGGTGATAAAAGTTATAAAACGGGAGCGTCCTTTTTTCTTATCTCTAGAATTGTTGGGGCATCTTTTAGGTTGTTTTTGGTAGCAAATGTGTTACAACTTATTCTTTTTGACAGTTATGATATTCCGTTTTGGGTAACCGTTGTTATCACTATACTATTGATTTGGCTATACACTTTTAGAGGAGGCATAAAAACCATTGTTTGGACAGATACGCTACAGACTTTATTTATGCTTTTGGCTGTTGGAATTTGCATTTATTCCATTTCAGATTCGCTACAAATTGAAAATTTATTCTCTTATGTAGCCGATAGTAACCTCTCTAAAACTTTCTTTTTTGATGATGTTAATGCAGGTAATTATTTTTGGAAACAATTCTTTTCAGGTGCTTTTATTGCCATTGTTATGACTGGTTTAGATCAAGACATGATGCAAAAAAACTTAACTTGTAAAACACTAAAAGATGCTCAGAAAAACATTTTTTGGTTTACCATTGTTTTGGTTATTGTAAATTTCTTCTTCTTAGCATTAGGTATTTTACTAACCGATTACGCCGCTAGTGCAGGAATTGATGCTCATAAAGACGATTTGTTCCCTTCCATTGCTATGTTAGGAGATTTAGGTATTGGTGTTTCCTTGTTTTTCTTACTCGGTTTAATTGCGGCAGCATATTCTAGTGCTGACAGCGCCTTAACATCATTAACAACATCATTCAGCATTGATATTCTAGAAATTGACCAAAATAATTCTGAAGAAGAACAAATTAGAATTAGAAAAAGGGTTCATATTGCTTTTTCATTAGTTCTTATTGTTACGATTTTAGTGTTTAAATATTTTATAGCAAATGAAAGTGTCATTGCAAAAATATTCCAATTTGCTGGTTATACTTATGGTCCATTGCTAGGACTTTATGCATTCGGCTTATTTACCAAGCAAAAGGTGAATGATAACGCCGTACCATATATTGCTATTTTAGCACCTGTTTTAACCATTCTAATTAGTGTCTATTCCAAAAAATCATTCGGATTTGATTTTGGATTTTTCGTTCTTGTCTTAAATGGGTTTTTAACTTATTTAGGCCTATACTTATTCAGAAAGAAGAAGTAAATTTGCAGTATGGAAAAAGATTTAAGCAACCATCGGAAAACATATCAAAAAAAGGATCTATCCATAGATTCTGTTCCAGAAAACCCAATGGAATTATTTCAGAAATGGTATTATGAAGTTGAAGAATTTGGTAGCACCACAGAAGAAGCTAACGCTATGACTTTAGCGACCATTGGAGTAGATGACTTTCCAAAAAGCAGAGTTGTTTTATTAAAAAAATACACTTGGGAAGGTTTTATTTTCTACACGAACTACAACAGTGAAAAAGGAAAAGCTATCGAAGTAAACCCTCATATTTGCCTCTCTTTCTTTTGGCATGATATGGAGCAACAAATTATCATAAAAGGTATAGCTGAAAAAACTTCGGAAAACATTTCCGACGGTTATTTCGAATCGAGACCGAACGGCTCCAAATTGGGCGCATGGGCATCAAATCAAAGTTCAGTTGTTAAGAATAGAGAAATACTAGATAGCAAATTGGACGAACTTGAAAAACGCTACGAAGGAAAAGAAATTCCTAGACCAGCGCATTGGGGCGGGTTTTTAATAAAACCAATCTCAATGGAATTTTGGCAAGGAAGACCGAATAGAATGCATGACAGAATTAGATATACTTTACAAGAAGATTTTAATTGGAAAATTGAACGATTAGCCCCATAATTTTTATATTTGACTCTGTTAAATTGAATCTATGAAAACCATATATATTGTTAGACATGCCAAATCATCTTGGACGTACGAAGGGATTGACGACGCTGATAGACCTTTAAAGAAACGAGGGATTAATGATGCGCATCTAATGTCAAAAATTTTAATGGATAAAATTGATCGTCCAGATGTTTTTGTTTCTAGTAGTGCCAACAGAGCCCTACATACCGGTGTTATTTTTGCTAAGAAATTTAAATACCCTATGGCTAACTTAAAAATTAGCAACTCGCTCTATAGTTTTAGCGATGGCTATTTAGTAAAAACTATAAAAGCTTTAGATAACGGGTTCGACTCTGCCATTATTTTTAGCCACAACCATGGAATAAACGATTTTGTAAATGCCTATGGAAATAAATTTATAGACAACGTTCCTACTTGTGGAATTGTAGGGATTCAGTTTGATGCTAAGCACTGGAAAAGTATTAAAAGAGGAAAAACACTGCTAGCTGATTTTCCAAAGGAATTCAAATAACATTTAAACGCAATTATTTTGAAAATAAAAAAATACGGAGCTATCGATATTGGATCTAATGCAATTAGACTATTGGTGGCGAATGTTATTTCCAAGAAAAATAGTGAACCTCAAATAAAAAAATCATCATTGGTAAGGGTACCTATTCGTTTAGGAGCCGATGTTTTTGTTAAAGGAAGTATTTCTGAAGCAAATGAAAAAAGGATGATAGATGCTATGAACGCATTTCAATTATTAATGAATGTTCATGGGGTAGAAAATTATAGAGCCTGTGCAACATCTGCAATGAGAGAGGCATCTAACGGAAAACAAGTAATTGAATCTGTTTTGGATAAAACAGGTATTCAAATAGATTTGATTGATGGAAAAACGGAAGCCGAAATCATTTTCTCTACAGATTTAGCAGATGTTATTAAAGAAGACAAATCGTACTTATATGTTGATGTTGGTGGTGGTAGTACAGAATTTACAGTATTTTCAAATGGCAAGTTAATCAATTCAAAATCCTTTAAAATTGGTACAGTTCGTTTACTTAACAAAGTAGTCGATAAGAAAAAACTGTGGCCAGAAATTAAAGATTGGATCAAATCCAATACGCAAGGCATGCGAAAAGTTACGGTTATTGGTTCAGGTGGAAATATTAATAAAATATTTAAAATGTCAGGGAGACAGCCTGGAAAACCTTTATCATTCATTTATTTAAGTGCACATTATCAATTCTTAAAACAGATGAGTTATGACCAACGCGTAACGGAGTTAAGTTTAAATCCAGATAGAGCCGATGTAATTATACCTGCAACCAAGATTTATTTAAATGCAATGAAATGGAGTAATTCCAATAAGATTATCGTACCTAAAATTGGATTATCTGATGGAATCATAAAAACATTACATCAAAGCGAAATCTAAATTTAGCTTACAGCAATAAACTCAGTTACCAATTTACAAACGGTTTTTTCGGCAATTTTGGCAACTTCTTGAACTTCTTCATGAGAAACTTCGACTACCTGCCCTTCTACCCCTAAATCAGTAATTACTGAAATTCCGGCACAAATCATACCCATGTGTTTTGCAACAATAACTTCAGGAACAGTAGACATACCTACAGTATCGGCGCCTACAACTTTTACCATAACATATTCCGCAGGCGTTTCAAATGTAGGACCTTGTAAAGCTAAATACACTCCTTTTTGAACTGGTATATTTAACTTTTCAGCCACACTTTCCATAGAGGCAATCATTTCTAAACTATACGGTTCGTGCATGTCAACAAAACGAGGTCCGAATCGTTCATCATTTCGGCCACGTAAAGGATGTTCTGGAATAAAGTTTATATGATCAGAAATCAGCATAATATCTCCAACACTAAAATCAGGATTTACGCCTCCAGAAGCATTCGAAACTATAAGTTTTTCAATACCTAAATATTTCATTACTCTAATAGGAAAAACTACTTGCTGTATATCGTATCCTTCATAATAATGAAACCGCCCACGCATTGCCAAAACCAACTTACCTCCTAATTCTCCGTAAATCAACTCTCCTTGATGTCCTTTTACGGTAGAAACAGGGAAATGAGGAATCTCTTCATAAGATATTCTTACATGCGCTTTAATATCATTCGCTAAATTTCCTAGGCCCGTACCTAAAACAATACCAAAGGTTGGATTAGAAATTCCCTTTTCTTTTAAATATTGTACTGTTTCTTGTACTTTATCCCACATAGCCTTTTATTAAATTGTCAAACTTTTCTCCATCACCTAAAAAAGCAACTTCAATTTCGATATAATAAACATCCAACCTGCTTTTTAAGCGCATAAAGTCTTTTTCCGTTGTTAAAATTACCTTATTTTTTGATGTGTTTTTCTCAAATCGATTTTTTAAATCAATAATTTCATCCTCACTAAAGTTATGATGATCTCCAAATTTTACATGCTCAACCTCCATTTTCTTACTTTTTAAATAGGAAACCAACGGTGTTGGGTTTGCGATACCTGTTACCAATAAAACTTTCGAATCTTCAATTTCATTAAGTGCAACTTCTTGTTTTTCACTTTTCAAAATATTTGAATACTGAATGGTTGTAAAAAACAAGTGCTGCTCTGTTGTTAGTTTCAATCTTAAACGAATCGCATCTTGCTCCTCTATAGATAAATCTCCAGGGCATTTTGTAACAACAACAATTGATGCTCTCTTTGCACCTCTCCTACCTTCTCTTAGATTACCGGCAGGCAGCACCAAGTCATCTATATACAAATCGCTATAAGGAGTTAATAAAACATTCGTTTTCCCATTTACTTTTCTATGTTGAAAAGCATCATCAAGCAAAATAAGGTCAGGCGGATTTTCTAAACTTTTCAGTTTATTAATTCCGTGGACTCTATCTTCATCTACTGCCACATAGATCTCCTTAAACTTGTTGAAAAATTGAAAAGGCTCATCTCCAATTTCTTCAACTTTTATATTATCGTTTGCGAGTAAAAAACCAGAAGACTTCCTTTTATATCCCCTACTTAAAACGGCTACTTTCCAATTCTTTTGCAACAGCCTAACTAGATATTCAATTTGAGGTGTTTTTCCAGTACCGCCAACACTTAAATTACCTACAACTATAACAGGAATATCGAACGCTGTAGAACGAAAAACACCCGTGTCGAATAATTTATTTCTAACAAAAGTAACTCCGTCATACAGGATTGAAAAAGGGAACAATAACTTTCTAAATACGCTCATTATTGCGAAAATACGAAACAATTATAATTATTCGAGTCAAAAGATTAACTTTGAATTTTAAGCCAAACAAGGGATGAAAATAAAAGATATAACAAATTGTATTGAAGAAATTGCACCGTTAACTCATGCTGAAGACTTCGATAATGTTGGGCTCTTAGTCGGGGCTTACGGCACCGATGCAACCGGTGTGTTAATTACATTAGACACCTTAGAATCTGTTGTTGATGAAGCTATTGAAAAAGACTGTAATCTCATTGTTAGTTTTCATCCAATAATTTTTGGGGGGCTAAAAAAATTAAATGGGAATAATTATGTAGAGCGCGTAGTTTTAAAAGCCATAAAAAATGATATTGCTATCTACGCTATGCATACTGCTTTAGACAATTCTTTTGAAGGTGTAAATGCCAAAATATCAGAAGTACTTGGTTTATCGAACACAAAAATTCTAATTCCTAAAAAAGGATTGATTCGAAAATTAACAACGTATGTACCTAGTGAAATTGCAGAAAGTTTACGGTCAAAACTATTTGAAGCAGGCGCTGGAAATATAGGGAATTATGATTCGTGCAGTTTTAATGCAGAAGGCCATGGAACCTATAAAGGAAATGAAGACTCAAATCCCGTTGTTGGAACAAAAGGAGAATTACACATTGAAAAAGAAACACAAATCAGTGTCATTTTTGAGAAACAAAACGAAGGAAAAATTTTAAATGCCTTGTTTAAAAACCATCCATACGAAGAAGTTGCTTATGACGTTGTTTCGACAGAAAACAAACATCAGAAAATTGGCATGGGTATGATAGGTGAATTAGAAACTGCTATGAGTGAAGAAAGTTTCCTAAATCATTTAAAAAAAACCATGAAAACCGATTGTATTCGGCATTCTAAATTACTGAATAAACCGATTAAAAAAGTGGCAGTACTCGGTGGCTCTGGAAGTTTTGCTATTAATGCAGCAAAAGGCGCTGGAGCAGACATATTTGTCACTTCAGATTTAAAATATCATGAGTTTTTTAAAGCAGAGAATAAACTGGTTTTAGCGGATATTGGACACTACGAAAGTGAGCAATTCACAAAAAACCTTTTAGTTGACTATCTTACAAAAAAAATTACTAATTTTGCACCTGCCTTACCAATAGGTAAGATCGTTTTATCAGAGAACAATACAAACCCGATATATTACAGATAATCATGGCAAAGAAAAAAGAAGTTACTGTTGAGGAAAAATTAAGAGCATTGTATGATTTACAATTAATTGATTCAAGAATTGACGAAATTCAAAGTGTTAGAGGAGAACTTCCTTTAGAAATTGAAGATTTAGAAGATGAGATTGCTGGATTGAATACAAGAATAACAAACCTTGACGAGGATGTTGCCAACTTAGAAACTGACATTAAAAACAAAAAGAATACAATTGTTGAGTCAGGTGAATTGGTAAAGAAATACGAGGAGCAACAAAAAAATGTTCGTAATAACAGAGAATTTGACTCTTTAACTAAAGAAATCGAATATCAAGGATTGGAAGTTGAGTTGGCTGAAAAAAGAATCAACGAATACAAAGCAAAAATTGAGCAAAAGAAAGAAGTTATTAGCCAAAACAAAGAAAAGTTAGCGGCTAAAAACGATCACTTAAAGCACAAAAAAGCGGAGTTGAATGATATTATGACTGAGACTCAAAAAGAGGAAGAGTTATTACATAAAAAATCTGAAGAGTTCGGAGGCGTAATTGAAGAGCATTTATTAAGTGCTTACAAAAGAATCCGTTCTAACGCAAACAATGGCTTGGCAGTAGTATCTGTAGAAAGAGGTGCTTCTGGTGGTTCTTTCTTTACTATTCCACCTCAAAGACAGGTTGAAATTGCTAACCGTAAGAAAATTATTACCGATGAGCATTCTGGAAGAATTCTAGTGGATGCTGCATTGGCTGCAGAAGAAAAAGAAAAAATGGAAAAATTATTTTCATAGTTTCCAAAGACACTATTTTACGAAGCCTCCTGAGAAATCAGGAGGTTTTTTTTATTTCTATAAATTAGATACTTATAAAAATTTCAATTTTATATTTATAATAAAATGGTACACAGATAAAATGCTTAAATTGTCCTAAGCAAATAAAGCCATTATTAAACTAAATAGCATATATAAAAAATTAGAACGACCAATTGACATTGCTCCTTTGGTTTTTGCACGAATTGTATTAGGACTTCTTATAACTATAGAATTTACGGGTGGATTGTTTACCAGTTATTCTGAAACTTTAATAAACACAAAATTTCATTTTTCTTACATCCTAACAACTTTTATAGAGCCTTGGTCATCTCCAATCCTAATAAAATCGCATTTTATTCTAAACTTTATTTTAGGCCTTTTATTTGCTTCAGGTCTATTTTATAGGGTTGTTACTCCATTACTCCTAATTTCTGGAACTTCATTATTCTTAATGGAACAAACCTTATATATCAACCATTTCTACTTGTATTCACTTATAATATTCATTTTTATATTTCTACCAGCAAATAGAGCGTATTCTTTAGATACATTACGCAACTCTAAATTAAAAGTATCTCAAGTACCCGCATGGACTATCTACATTATTCTGTTTCAAATAAGCGTTGTTTACATTTATGCAGGAATTGCAAAACTTAACTATGATTGGCTACAAGCGCAACCCTTACAAATATGGCTATCTAATAAAGCAGATTACCCTATTATTGGCAAATATATAGCAAGCACTTCGCATGCTTATATTGTTGCCTATGGAGGTATTGCCTTTGATTTACTAATTGTTCCTCTAATGCTTATTAAGCAAACTCGAAAATATGCTTTTATAATTTGCATTGTCTTCCATGCTAGCAATGCAATTACTTTTGGAGTTGGCACTTTTCCTTGGTTTTCAATTGCAGCTACATCATTGTTTTTCTCTCCTAGAAGTTTTCGTAAATGGAAATTAAAAACTGAATTACCTCCTATAGGTAATAAGATCTATCATTTTGGTCATTATAAGAAAATAATCTTTCCTTTACTAAGTCTGTTTATAGCAATACAAGTACTTATACCTCTTCGTCATCATGTATATCCAGGGAACCCAAGTTGGACCGAAGAAGGTCATTTCTTTGCTTGGCGAATGATGTTACGAACTAAACAAAGTCGTATTCAATTTAAAGTAAAGGACACAATAAACAACAAAGAAGTAATTGTTAAATTAAAAGAACATTTAAATAATAGACAAATAAGAAAAATGGCTGGTAGTCCAGATATGATTTTACAATTTGCGCATTATTTAAGTGACTATTATACCTCAAATCACGATTTTAATTCGCCAAAAGTTACCGCTTTTAGCAAAGTTTCATTAAATGGTAGACCGCCACAAGAATTGATTGTTCGTGGTGTAGATTTATCCAAACAAAGGAGAGGACTGCATCATTATGAGTGGATATTACCATTGAAAAAATAGATTCATATGAAAAATATAATACTCCTAACCTTCTTATCCATTAATTCTATTGTTTTGTTAGCACAAGACAATTCAAACAGTAGTGAAGAATTACATAAAAAACTCCAAGAAATTTATGACCGAGGATATATAACTGGGTTTTCGATAGCCATTGTAAATGAAAATGATATTCTATTTGAACAAGGCTATGGCCAATCCGATATTAAAAACAACCAGCCTTATACCGAAAATACCATTCAGAACATCGCATCTATTTCGAAGACATTTATTGGTATTGCACTGTTAAAAGCACAAGAACTAGGAAAGTTACAATTAGACGACCCTATAAATAAATATTTACCTTTTGAAGTAAACAACCCCTATTATCCAGAAACGCCAATTACCATTCGGCAACTTACAACGCATACATCTGGTATTACAGATCCAAAAGCATACGAGAAAAGTGGTTATGTTTTAAAAAATACATTGAATGAAGACATGAAGGTGAATTCTAACTTTATTGCTCCTGATAATTTAATGACCTACAATCAGTTTTTGAGAAATATTTTAAGTAAAAAAGGAAAATGGTATAAAAAGAAAAACTTCAACAAAACCGAACCGGGTGCCTCTTTTGATTATTCTAATATTGGTGCCGGATTGGCTGCTTATGTTTTAGAACAAGCAACCGGAACACCTTTTAATGAATTCACGAAACAATACATTTTAGCCCCCTTAAAAATGGATGATTCTGGATGGTTTTACACAAACATAGATAGTTCGTTACATTCAAAATTATACACCACAGAAGGCACAGAAGTAGCACCATATACTTTAATCAATTATCCAGATGGTGGCATGATAACCTCAGCGAACAACTTAGGTAAGTATTTACAAGAGCTAATTGCAGGGTACAATGGCAACGGTCATATTTTAACTAAAGAGAGTTTTAAGGAACTCTATACAACTCAGTTATCCGACACGCATTATTCAAATCGAGATGACGGGCCTTATGATGATGAATACAATATGAGCGTTTTCATGGGCTTTTCTGCTGAAAATCATATCGGACATACGGGAGGTGATCCTGGGGTTGCTACAATCTTATTCTTTAACAAACACACCAATATTGGAAAACTGCTAATCATCAATTCCGATTTAAACAATGAAGGTGTGCAAGCATTTATAGATATTTGGATGACTTTAGAAGCTTATGAAAACAAGTTATAGAATTGGTTAAAACAAAAACTTTGCTAACACAAGTTATCCTCAATAGTAAGCAATTTAACTAATAAGCCTAGTTGACTCTTATTCTGCTAATAAACCCGAAACAAAGGTTTCAAATTCTGTTGTATAATCTGTGTATTTCTCGCCAGTTCCTGGTCCGTTAAAACCTGTATCAATTCTACGTACATTCCCAGATTTATCAATGAAAATTGTCGTTGGATAAGAAATGATATGATTCAATGCTGGTAATTTTTTCTGCATTTCAGATTTACTTCCTGTGCCATATTGTGCTAAAAGAATTGGGTAAGTCATTCCTATTCGGTCACGCAATCTTTTAATATTTTTAAAGGCTTCTTCCTCGGTTTTTTTAAATTCTACTGTTAATGCAACAACTTCAAATCCTTTGTTTTTATTTTCATTATGAAACTGAGCATAAAACACACTGCTATCTAAACAATTTGGACACCAAGTACCCATAATTTGTACTAATACAACTTTGTTTTTAAAACGCTCGTCGCTTAATGAGATCATAGTACCGTTTTCATCTGGAAACGAAAATTCTAAAGTCTCATATCCATCATTCAAATAAGTAAGCTCATCAATTTCAGGTAATTCAAACTCTGAATTTCGTTTGGCAACAAAAGGTTCTTTCCAATGATTTCCTGAATAAAATTGACCTTTCATAACCGTGTCATTCACAATTGCTTTAAATAAAAAAGCGTGTGCACCATCATAAGTAGATATTTTTAAAGTATCTGCATCCATAATACCTTCTAGGTAGCGATAGTCTCCTGTAGTTGTTCTAAAAGTTCCCGTAACCTTTTTACCGTCTTGTTTAAAAATAGCTTTTGCAATATACTCGCCCCTTTCTCCTTTGCTAAAAACAGTCTCCCATACTCCAGATACATTAAACTCAGCTGTTGCTTCAGTTGAAAACCTTAAATCATTATCATAAGTAGCGTTAAATGAAGTAACACGTTTACGCGTTTTATTTATGTATTTTCCAGATAAATTATCTCCATCGAATACTCCCGCAAAATAACTTTGAAAGACAGGTGTTCTAATGTATATAGAATCATTTACATAGCGAATTTCGTCAACATTAATGCGCTCATCAGCATTAAAAATAGTAAGTGTACCATCTGAATTGGCCTCGAAAATAAATGGAATTTCTTCATTGTCTTGCGCACCTAATACTACTCTATAAAATCCTGTTTTAAGTGTTTTTTGACCTTGCCCAGTTGTACACGAAGAAACGAAGATTAGAGCAAAAAGAAGGTATAAATAGCGCATGTGAAATTGTTTTGTTTAAAAGTTCGAAATAACGATAAATACATCGAATAAAAAAACTTGTGCCAATTTCTTCATTTTCAGCCAGAAATACTTTTAATTTTTTCAATTAGCGCTTTTTTCGAATCAACATCTTCTCCATGCACCCAATTCAGCACATTTTCATTCCAAATTTGATCGTATTGTGTTTGATTGATAATACCACGTTCTAGGGTTAAATCTAACAACTTACCTGGGTACGAAGATTGTTTATCACTTTCCATTTCTCCTAATGGATAAGGGTCATCTAAGCCCATTAAAATTTGATCGCTTCCTTGCCTTTCAACCATTAATTTGAACGCATCTGTATCATGTACTAAGGTGTCAAAATAAATATTCTTATGCCCTACTGCCTTTCTTGGATGTACCTTTTCATCGAATAAATCTGGCCTACCATCAAATCCTTGAATTCGACGACCTAAACTCATCTGCGCCAATTGACCTCCATGTGCAAAGCAGGTTCTGATATTTGGATACCGTTCTTGATAGCCATTTATAGTATAGAAATGATACGCGTCACCACATTGTGCTAACATCCAAATTAAATGAAAACGCCAATTTTTATCTTCTAACTTAATCATTTTATTTCCATCATACGGATGGATTTCAATGGCCAACTTGTACTTATCTGCCAATTTAAAAATTGGATCGTTTACCTCATCAAATATCACTTTCCATGTTCCCGTGGTATCCATATAATGCGTAGGTAAGCACAAAACTTTCAATCCTAATTCTTCCACGCATCGCTCAATTTCCCACAAAGCACCTCTTACAAAAGCAGGTTGCACTACAAACCCACATGTAAATTTTTTTGAATGCTCCGCTTGAATTTGCGCATTAAAATCATTTTGAAAACGCAAGGCATCCTTCATTATATCATACGTCAAGGCATTACCATATAACTGTGAAAGGTTAAGTACAACCGCATGATCTATATTATTGCGTTCCATCCATTCTAGTTTTTCATTTAAGAAAAAACTTGAATCTGTAACGGGTCGTTTCCAACCTTTCTGCAACATAAATCTACGTTCCTTATCTACCCAAAATATTTCCTTTTCGCGCATAAAAGCAGGAATCTGTTCTGGATATGGTAATAGATGCGAATGTCCGTTGATGCGTATTTTTTTCATATTTATTGTTTGTGTCATTCTGAGCGATCCCGATACTTATCGGAAGGAGGATCTTTAAACAAATCCTGGTCATGACTTAATGCTCTGTCTCAATCACAATTGATCATATTATTTTGGTGGCTGCATAATAGTACCACATTCTTTACAGGTTCTTTTTGCTTCGTTGCCATAATAGCTATCGAATATTACAGGCATATCTGTTTCAATATTATCTAGTGTAAATGGCTCTTCATGCAACTTGGCATCACAATTTTCGCAATACCAATGCAATCCATCTTGCACACCTTCTGGTCTTGGATATTCTATAACTAAACCTACGGTATTGGCACTTCGTTGTGGAGAATGTGGAACTTTGGCCGGTAACAAAAAAATTTCACCTTCATTAATAGGTATGTCTTTAGGTACTCCGTTATCTATCACCTTTAACACCATATTACCTTCTACTTGGTAAAAGAATTCAGGTGTTTCATTATAATGATAATCTTTTCTACTATTAGGTCCACCAACCACCATCACAATAAACTCTCCATCTTTCCAAACACATTTGTTGCCTACTGGTGGCTTTAGTAAGTGTCGATTCTCATCAATCCACTTTTTAAAATTTAAGGGTGTAACTAAATTGCTCATAACTCTTGAATTTTGTTCAATTTACAAAGATTTTGTTCTTCCTCCATCTACAGGAACGTTAATTCCGTTTATATAACTTGCTGCTTCACTAGATAAAAACACAATGGCATTTGCAACCTCTCCAGGAGCGGCAAATCGTTTCATAGGTACGCCATTTTTCATGGTATCGGAAACCTCTTCAATAGATTTACCCGATTTGTTGGCTTTATTCTTTATAATTTCTGATAATCGCTCTGTGGATGTTGCACCAGGTAGTACATTATTTACGGTTATATTAAACTGTCCTAATTCGTTAGCCAATGTCTTACTCCAATTACCAACTGCACCTCTAATTGTATTACTCACACCCAATCCGTCCAATGGCTGTTTTACTGAAGTAGAAATAACGTTTATAATTCTTCCGTATTTAAATAATTTCATTTCTGGAACTAAAGCTTGTACCAATATATGATTGCATATTAAATGCTGCGTAAATGCTTTTTCAAATTCATCTATTTTCGCGCCATAAATAGGGCCACCCGCTGGACCACCTGTATTATTAATCAAAATATGAAATCCATCATTATCAGTAAGATAAGCATCTAATTTAGATTTTAACTCTGTTGGATTTTGAAAATCGGCAACGATATAAGAATGATCTTGGTTATTATTCGGTAAATCTAACAATACCAATTTTAATTTTTCCTCGTTCCTTGCAATTAAAGTTACGTTTGCTCCTTCCAGTGCTAACCCTCTTGCTGTTGCTTTTCCAATTCCTTGAGTACTGCCACATACCAAGGCATTTTTATTTTGTAAATTCAGTTCCATTTTTTACTAGCTATATTTTATACATATATTCTTAGATTCTGTAAAAAAACGCAAGGCTTCAAAACCTCCTTCTCTTCCTACACCTGAATCTTTTACTCCGCCAAACGGTGTTCTTAAATCACGTTGCATCCATGTGTTTACCCAAACAATTCCACTTTCTAATTTATTTGTCATACGCATGGTTCTATTTAAGTTGTTTGTCCATAAAGATGCAGACAGACCATATTTTACATCATTTGCCAAATGAAGTACTTCCGCTTCTGATTTAAATGGCATAACGGTTACAATTGGGCCAAAAACTTCTTCTTTATTTATTCTACAGTCATTTAAAGTTAATTCAATAATTGTTGGTTCCATAAAATAACCGTTTTCCAACCCATCAACATTTACTTTATTTCCTCCATACAATACAAGTCCTCCTTCATTCTTTGCTATAGAAACATAACTTAATACTTTTTCTTGATGTTCTTTTGACACCAATGCTCCCACATTTGTACTTTCATCTAAAGGATTTCCAACTTTTAATTTAGATACCTTTTCAACAAAATCTACTTTGAATTTTTCAAAAATTGTTTCTTCTACATAAATACGACTGCCACACAAACAAATTTGACCTTGATTGGCAAAAGAAGAACGCACTGTTGTTTCCAACATCTGATCGTAATCACAATCGTCAAATATGATGTTTGGATTTTTACCCCCTAACTCAAGCGATAATTTTTTAAACATTGGCGCGGCTACTTTTGCAATATGTGCTCCCGTTTTTGTGCCACCAGTAAATGAAATCGCCTTAATATTTGGATGCGAAATAATGGCTTGTCCCGCAAATTCACCTAATCCATGTACTATATTTAAAACACCCTTTGGCAATCCTGCTTCCGCACAAATTTCACCTAGCAAGAAAGCTGTCATTGGTGTTACTTCGCTCGGTTTGGCAACAACGCAATTACCCGCGGCAATAGCAGGAGCAATTTTCCATGTAAATAAATACAACGGTAAATTCCAAGGAGATATACAACCGACAACTCCTATAGGCTTGCGTAGCGTATAATTCATTGCATTTTCTCCAACACTTTCATGACTTTCACTCGAAAACTGAGTTATAGCGTGTGCAAAAAACCTGAAATTTGACGCTGCTCGTGGAATATCAACAGCCTTTGCTAATGATAACGGCTTCCCATTGTCCTTACTTTCAGCCATTGCCAATTCATCCAACCGTTCTTCGATAATAGTTGCTATTTTTAATAATATCTTGGAACGTACTTCTGAGGTTGTTTGGGACCAAGAATCAAATGCATCCTTTGAAGATTTATAGGCTAATTCAACATCCTCCGCTGAAGAGTTCGGAATTTGTCCATATACTTCTCCTGTTGCTGGATTGTAATTGTCTAACCAACTATTGGTTTTGGGATTAATATAAGTTCCGTTTATGTAATTTTTAATGTTCATATTGGTTTATACGCCACTACTTTAATTTCTACTAACAAATCAGGATGTGGTAATTGATGCACGGCTACAGTTGTTCTAGTCGGGCCAGTTTCTTTATCAAAGAATTGCCCATATACTTTATTGTAACCTGCAAAATCATTCATGTTTACCAAAAATGTAGTCACATCTATGACA
This sequence comes from Bacteroidetes bacterium MedPE-SWsnd-G1, assembly GCA_001874265.1. Taxonomy (GTDB): domain Bacteria; phylum Bacteroidota; class Bacteroidia; order Flavobacteriales; family Flavobacteriaceae; genus Urechidicola. Next base: position 29,070 of record MPDD01000025.1, read on the forward strand.
TCTTTTAAAGAGGCATTAACTTGATTCAATAAACCATCAATGTTTTCTAATACTGCTTCCGTTTGTGTACCAATATCTAATTTCTTGGTGTTCATTTCATCTACCAATTCAACCCCAGCAATACTATTATCCGGTCTTCTTGAGGATGTTCCAGAGACAAAAATAAAATCGCCCACTCTTTTTACAAGTGGATAGGCGCCTCTCGGTGTTACTTCTTTATTATGCATCGTGTTTTATCTTATTAAAAATTGTGGCTAAATCTAATTTTTCTATTTCACTGTTTCCAATCAATTCTAGCAATACCTTGTCTTGATAATTGCCCTTTTCCTTTGCTTCAGAATAAGAGATATCTTCTCTAAAGGTAACTAAAGAATATTTAGAATAGTAATCAAAAGATGTTTCGAGTTCCATTTCTATCTGTCGCTTCTTTTTAAAATCAGGATTCGCTACATGATCTCTCATTTCATAAAAGTTCTCAACAGCTAAATCTCCAATGGCGTCCGCATCTTTTTTACGCTCATTTTCATAAGCAGTAAATACTTTGTCCCAATCTCCTTCGTATTTCTCTATATATCCATCTAAAACATACACATCTTCAAATGAGGCATTCATTCCTTGACCATAAAACGGCACAACTGCATGCGCTGCATCACCAATCAGTAATGATTTACCTTTATATGTCCAAGGTCTACATTTTATTGTTCCTAAATTTCCAACCGGATTTTCAAAATAATCATCTACCAACTTGGGCATTAGTTCCAAGGCATCTGCAAATTGTTCTCTAAAAAATGAAACTACTTTTTCTTTAGTATTCAATTCTTCAAAACTATATTTTGCTCCACTATGTTCTAAAAACAATGTTACCGTAAAACTTCCATCTAAATTTGGCAATGCTATGAGCATATACTTTCCTCGTGGCCAAATATGTAAAGCGTTCTTCTCTGCTCTAAATCCACCAGTATATAAAGCAGGTATCGTTAATTCTTTATAGCCATGTTCCAAAAAGTCTTGAGAATAACTAAACAACATTTCTCTTTGGTTAAAAAACTCTTTTCTAAGAACTGAACCAGCACCATCTGCCCCAAAAATTACGTCGGCATGAAAATCTTCTATTGTATCATCAATTTTAAAAGTCGCTTTATTCTGTTCTATTTCTATTCCAGTACAAGGGCTATTAAAAACAATGTTTACATTTTCAAACTTTTCAACTTCATCTAGCAACAAAGCATTTAGTTCACCTCGAGATACTGAATTGATATATTCTCCCGGCCTGCCACTGTACGAAGATAAAAATGCTTCACCTTCAATACTATGAATCATTCTTCCGTTCATTGGAATACACAAAGGAAAAACTTTATGTACCACTCCGGCCAATTTTAAAGCTTTGATACCCCTATCTGAAAATGCTAGGTTTATCGATTTTCCTGCACTAATATCCGTTTTTCTTAAATCAGAACGTTCTTCTCTTAATTCAATTTGATACCCTCTTTGCGCTAACCGTAAGGCTAATAAAGAACCACATAGACCTGCTCCAATGATTAGTATTTTTTCATTTTTAGTATCCATTCATCTCCTCCTTTAAAATTTGTACAAATCGAAACACATCCTCAAAACTATTGTATAATGGAACTGGTGCTACTCTAATAACATCAGGTTCTCTCCAATCTGTTATCACATTTCTATTTGATAATTTTTCATGTAACTCTTTATTTGCATTCTTAACTTGAATAGACAATTGGCATCCTCTTTCTTCAGTGTTTTTTGGCGTAATAATTCGAATAACATCTTCTCCTAGTTCCAATATCAACTCCTCTAGATATCCTGTTAATTCTTTTGATTTCTTTCTGATTGTATCCATGCCAACTTCATTAAAAATAGCTAGTGACGCTTTAATGGCTGCCATCGACAAAATTGGAGGGTTACTTAACTGCCATCCTTCTGCACCTTCAATTGGATCAAATGGTTGCCTCATATTAAAACGTGTATTTTTATTATGACCCCACCAACCCGTGAATCGTTTCAACTCTTTATTCTTGGCATATTTCTCATGTACAAACAAGCCTCCTAAACTTCCCGGTCCAGAATTCAAATATTTATATGTACACCAAACCGCAAAATCTACATTCGAAGCATGTAAATCTGGTTGTATATTCCCAACACCATGTGCTAAATCAATTCCTACTTTAGCACCATGCCTATGACCTAATTCCGAAATTCGTTTTAAATCAAAAAACTGACCCGTGTAGTAATTAACACCTCCTATCAAAAGCAAAGAAACCTCATCTTTATGTTCATCTAACAAAGATTCTAAATCCTCATATCTCAAAAGTTCTTCTCCTTCTCTAGGTTTCCATTCTAACAAATGATCATCCGGATTTAAATTGTGAAATTTTAATTGTGATTCCACGGCATATCTATCAGAAGGAAATGCATCACTTTCTATAATTATTTTGGTCCTATTCTCTTTGGGTTCAAAAAAAGAAACCATAGCCAAATGTAAGTTAGTTGTTAAGGTATTCATAACTACAACTTCAGTCGGTTTCGCACCAACTATTTTAGCCATTGCATTGGACAAGAATTCGTGATAAGGCATCCAAGGATTCTTCGCCTCAAAATGGCCTTCAACCCCTAAATTGGCCCAATCTTTTAATTCTTGTTGAATATTCTCTGCTGTAGATTTTGGCTGTAAGCCTAATGAATTTCCACAAAAATACAACCAGGGCATTCCGTTATGATCTGTAGGTATATGAAATTGTTCTCGATAACTTCTTAACGGATCCTCTCGATCTAAATTACGAGCAAAGTCTAATGAATTTTTCAATTTTATATCAAATTTGTGCTTCTCACAAATTTAAAAATTTAAACCCAATAATAGTAGCAACCAAAAAATAGGAATAGCTTCTACCCAAAATGCGCTATAATATTTTGATTGTTCTTTTTTACTAAAAAGCAACAATATAAAAGATAAAGAGCAGATAGTCAGTAAAATGAGCATTTCATTAAAATCTTTACCAAAGATAAAGAACTCAATTGTGAAGATTCCTAAAATTAGGATTAAGCCTAACAATTTTGTAGTAAAATGTCCAAATTGTTGCGGAATTGTTTTTAATTGATCACTATCAAAATCAACATCACGGATATCAAATGGCAAGGTTATTAAAATCACAAAAAACATTCGTTGAAGAAAAAACCACCAGATAACCACATCAATGTCAATTTCGTTTTGAACCAATGGAAATAAAACCGTTACTCCGGCAAAACAAAATGCAATTAAAAAAATCTTTAAACCAGGGACCCTTCGCAGTGTAACCAACTTTCGTGGAAGATTCATACCGTAGAACAATGTCAATATAAAAAACGGCAATAAAATCATTAAAGATTCTATTCTAAAACTAAAGGATAAATACAGAACGATAATAGCCGAAATAAATGAAATAATGACCAATAATGACTTATGATTTCTATACCAATTGGAGAGCCAATCTTTTTCAAACGATTCATTTAAAAACCGTATAAAATTATAACTCAAAATTGTGGAGAAAAAACAAAATAACGCCGTAATATTTTCTTCTACACCAAAGTTTTTCAAGGTTAATTTTACAAAACAAAATACGCCTAGAGCAACATGAATACTACTAAAAATGTAAAAGTTGAAAAGACGCTTTATAGTTTGCATTAAACAAATGTAAACAAACTAAGAATGATTTCTTGCCCATTTAAAATTATCCGTACATAATAGAATATTATCCTTATTAAAGGATTCATAATTTCACACCAAAATTCAATTTAAAATTTAGGAATTTTCAGTAATTTTGCACTTTTAATTACATACATAAAAATGAGAACAGATTCTTTCGTATTACGACATGTAGGGCCACGCCAGTCCGAAGTTGATCAAATGCTTAAAAAAGTTGGTGTAAACTCTTTAGATGAATTAATTCATCAGACTATTCCAGATGATATTCTACTTAAAAAATCATTGAATTTACCTAAGGCTTTGGATGAGTCAGAATTTGTTACTCATATTAAAGGATTAGCCGCCAAAAACAAACAATTTGCTACCTACATTGGTTTAGGTTATCATGGAACAATTACGCCTCCTGTAATTCAAAGAAATATTTTTGAAAACCCAAGTTGGTACACTTCATATACTCCTTACCAAGCCGAAATTTCTCAAGGTAGATTAGAAGCATTGTTAAATTACCAAACAATGATTGGCGATTTAACTGGATTTGAGTTGGTAAATTCTTCTTTATTAGATGAAGGTACTGCTGCTGGTGAGGCAATGATAATGTTACACAATAACAGATCTAGAGCTCAAAAGAAATCAAATGCTAATGTATTCTTTGTTTCTGAGGATGTTTTACCTCAAACAATGGATATTCTAAAAACTAGAGCCTTACCATTAGGAATTGAATTGCAATTTGGAAATCATGAAACATTGGAGTTAAATGATACCATATTTGGCGCAATTGTGCAATATCCTGGTAAGCATGGTAATATTGTTGACTATACTGATTTCATTTCAAAAGCGAAAGAAAATGAAACCAAAGTCGTTGTTGCAGCAGACTTATTAAGTTTAACTTTATTAAAGAATCCTTCTGAAATGGGTGCTGCAGTTGCGGTTGGAACTACACAACGATTTGGTGTTCCATTAGGATATGGAGGTCCACATGCTGGTTATTTTGCCACTTCATCTGATTTTAAGCGTTCTATTCCTGGTAGAATTATTGGAGTAACTGTTGACGCTGATGAGAACCGCGCATTGAGAATGGCATTACAAACTCGTGAACAACATATTAAACGTGAAAAAGCAACTTCTAACATCTGTACAGCCCAAGTTTTATTGGCAGTAATGGCTGGAATGTATGCAGTATATCACGGACCTGACGGATTGAAATACATCGCAAACAAAATTCATGGATTTACTAAATCATTAGATGCAACATTACAAAAACTAGGATTTACCCAAGAAAATGAAGTGTATTTCGATACATTAAAAGTAAAAGTTGACAATGCATTTAAAGTGCAATCTGCTGCAGAGGCAAATGAAATCAACTTCTTAATTATTGATAAAAACACAATTGGAATTTCAATTAATGAAACGACAACGGAAAGTGCCGTTGCAAAAATTATTAAAGTTCTCTGCGAGGCTGAAGTAAAAGATTCGATCGAATTGACTTCAAAGGATGCTACTATAATTCCTTCCAACTTAGAGCGTACTTCTTCTTATATGACGCATGAGGTATTTAACTCATATCATTCTGAAACAGAAATGATGCGTTATATCAAGAGATTAGAGCGTAAAGATATTTCGTTAACAGATTCTATGATATCTTTAGGGTCGTGTACTATGAAGTTGAATGCAGCTTCGGAAATGTTACCGTTGAGTTATGGAAGTTGGAACAATATTCATCCGTTTGTACCTGTTGGTCAAGCACAAGGGTATCAAGAATTATTCAAAGGATTGGAAGCTTCATTAAATGAAATTACAGGATTTGCAGCGACTTCTTTACAACCAAATTCTGGAGCACAAGGAGAATATGCTGGATTATTAACTATTAGAGCATACCATAATTCAAGAGGAGATGATCATAGAAACATTTGTTTAATTCCTTCATCTGCGCATGGGACAAACCCTGCATCTGCTGTCATGGCGGGGATGAAAGTAGTAGTAACAAAATCGCTTGACAATGGTAACATTGATGTAGACGATTTACGTGAAAAAGCAGAATTGCATAAAGACAATCTCGCTGCTTTAATGGTTACATATCCATCTACTCATGGTGTATTCGAATCTGCTATTAGAGAAATTACCGAAATCATTCACACTAATGGTGGTCAAGTATATATGGATGGTGCAAATATGAACGCTCAAGTTGGATTGACAAATCCAGCAACTATTGGTGCAGATGTTTGTCACTTGAACTTGCATAAAACATTCGCTATTCCGCATGGAGGTGGTGGACCAGGAGTTGGACCAATATGTGTAGCCGCACACTTGGCTCCGTTTTTGCCATCGAACCCAATAATAAAAACTGGAGGAGAAAATGCTATTACTGCGGTTTCTTCTGCACCTTGGGGTTCTGCCCTAGTAGATATTATCTCTTATGCATATATTAAAATGTTAGGTGCTGAGGGCTTAACTCAGTCTACCAAAATTGCCATTTTAAATGCCAATTACCTAAAAACAGAATTAGAGCAGCACTACTCTATTTTGTATGCTGGTGAAAAAGGAAGAGCAGCACATGAGATGATCGTTGACTTTAGAGAATTTAAAGAAAAAGGAATTGAAGTTGTAGATATTGCAAAGAGATTGATGGACTTTGGTTTCCACGCTCCTACTTTGTCGTTCCCTGTTGCTGGAACATTAATGATTGAACCAACAGAAAGTGAAAACAAAGCAGAATTAGATCGTTTTATTTCGGCTATGGCAACAATTAAAGAAGAGATTGATGCTTATAAAGCAGATGAGGATTCAGTATTGAAAAATGCGCCTCACACACAAGCAATGATTACAGCAGACGAGTGGAATTTCGCCTATTCTAGACAGAAAGCAGCATTTCCATTAGAGTATATCAAAGAGAATAAGTATTGGCCATCTGTAAGAAGGGTGAACGATGCATATGGAGATAGAAATTTAATTTGTTCTTGTAACCCAATTGAGGATTATATGTAGGAATAGATTGTTAGACTTTTGGATTTCTAGATGTTTAGAATTTAGTAGTTTCATTAAGTCTTAAAATAAATTTTACAAAAGTGGTTTTTAGTTTATCTTCGAAACTTTAAACCACTTTTTTTTATGAACCCTAAAGTTCGAAATATTCGCACACAATTGTTATCAGACAATTGGTACACTTTAAATAAAATTACTTTTGATTATTTAAACGATAAAGGGGTTTGGGAGACCCAAGAACGGGAATCTTATGATCGTGGAAATGGTGCCGCTATATTATTATACAATAAAGAAAAGAAGACCATTATTCTGACGCGTCAATTTAGAATGCCTACCTATTTAAATGGTAATAAAGACGGAATGAGTATTGAGGTTTGTGCTGGCTTATTAGATGGTGACGAGCCCGAAGTCTGTGCAATAAAGGAAGCCGAAGAAGAATCTGGATATCGGGTAAAAAATATTGAACGTGTTTTAGAGGCCTATATGTCACCTGGTGCAGTGACCGAAATTGTTTATTTATTTATTGCTGAATATACCGACGAAATGAAAGTAAGCGAAGGAGGTGGGTTAGATGATGAACACGAAAATATTGAGGTGTTAGAAGTCACTTTCAACGAAGCCCTTAACATGGTAAAACGTAAAGAAATTCACGATGGAAAAACCATCATGCTCTTGCAATACGCCCAAATTCATAATTTAGTAGAATAATAAAAATTTATAATCAACAAAAAAGCCTCGCAAATTGCGAGGCTTTTTATATATCTAAGAATCTAAAGATCCAATAATCTAAACTGATTATTTCTCTTCTTCTACTTCTTCAAAATCTACATCTTGAACATCGTCTTCAGCAGCACCGGCTCCTGCGTCCTGTGCTCCTTCAGCACCTGCTGCTCCAGCTTGTGCTTCTTGTTCTGCTTTGTACAATTCTTCAGATGCATTTTTCCAAGCCTCATTGATTTTCTCCATTGCGGCATCAATCTGCTCTAAGTCTTGTGTTCCATGAGCAGCTTTTAATTCAGTTAATGCTGCTTCAATTGGTGCTTTTTTATCGTCAGATAATTTCTCACCAAATTCTTTCAATTGCTTTTCTGTTTGGAAAATCATTGAATCTGCACCATTGATTTTTTCAGCTTTTTCTTTCGCTAACTTATCAGCCTCTTCATTTGCTTCAGCCTCTTGCTTCATCTTTTGGATTTCTTCTTCAGATAATCCAGAAGAAGCCTCGATACGAATGTTGTGCTCTTTTCCAGTTCCTTTATCTTTTGCTCCAACATTGATAATACCGTTAGCATCAATATCAAAAGTTACTTCAATTTGAGGGATACCTCTACCTGCTGGTGGAATTCCGTCTAAATGGAAACGACCAATAGTATTGTTATCCGCTGCCATAGCACGCTCACCTTGTAATACGTGAATCTCTACTGAAGGTTGGTTATCTACTGCTGTTGAGAATACTTGTGATTTCTTAGTAGGAATCGTAGTATTAGCCTCAATTAACTTTGTAAATACGTTCCCCATAGTTTCGATACCTAATGATAATGGAGTAACGTCTAATAACAATACATCCTTAACATCACCAGTTAAAACTCCACCTTGAATTGCTGCACCAACTGCTACAACCTCGTCCGGGTTTACACCTTTAGAAGGCTTCTTTCCGAAGAATTTTTCAACTGCTTCCTGTACTGCAGGAATACGAGTAGATCCACCTACTAAAATAACCTCATCAATATCGCTCTTTGATAAACCAGCTGCTTTTAATGCTGCTTCACATGGCTTGATTGTTCTTTTTACTAAATCGTCGATTAACTGCTCAAATTTTGCTTTTGTTAATGTTCTAACCAAGTGCTTTGGTCCACTAGCAGTAGCCGTAATATATGGCAAGTTAATTTCTGTTTGTGCAGAAGAAGATAATTCAATTTTCGCTTTTTCAGCCGCCTCTTTTAAACGTTGTAAAGCCATTGGGTCTTGTGTAAGATCCATGTTCTCTTCAGATTTGAACTCATCTGCTAACCAGTTAATGATTTTTCCATCAACATCATCACCACCTAAATGTGTATCACCATCAGTAGCCAATACTTCAAATACACCATCACCTAATTCTAAGATGGAAACATCATGTGTTCCTCCACCAAAATCAAATACAACAATCTTTTGATCATCATTCTTCTTGTCCATTCCATAAGCCAATGCTGCTGCAGTAGGCTCGTTGATGATACGAGAAACTTTTAAACCAGCAATTTCACCTGCTTCTTTTGTTGCTTGTCTTTGTGCATCATTAAAATATGCCGGTACAGTAACAACCGCTTCAGATACTTCTTGACCTAAATAGTCTTCTGCCGTTTTCTTCATTTTTTGAAGTGTCATAGCAGAAATTTCTTGTGGTGTATATAAACGACCATCAATATCTACACGTGGTGTATCGTTATCTCCCTTTACAACTTTATAAGGTACACGCTTAATTTCTTTTGCACATTCAGAGAATTTATTTCCCATAAAACGCTTAATCGAATAAACCGTTTTTAACGGATTCGTTACTGCTTGTCTTTTTGCTGGGTCACCAACTTTTCTATCGCCACCTTCAATAAAAGCAACAATAGAAGGCGTTGTGCGTTTACCTTCTGCATTAGGAATTACTACAGGCTCATTTCCTTCCATTACGGAAACACATGAGTTCGTTGTTCCTAAATCGATTCCAATTATTTTACTCATAATATTTATTTTATAATTTTATTCTAATTTTTATAACTGTTCACCATAAGTCAAGTTTTGTGCCATTGGATTTTTTATGTCATCTTGTCATAAGTTAAAATTAGATGAATTCTTTTTGTCAACTTTCTTTTACAAAATCATACATTTTGACATATTATTTTTACCAATCTCATATATTTGCCTACCTAAAAAATAGAATTCTATAAAATGGAGTGTATTTCAGTTTTTGACATGTTAAAAATCGGTATCGGGCCTTCGAGTTCCCATACATTGGGCCCTTGGCGCGCTGCTGAACAATGGTTAGCCCATTTACAATCTAAGGGTTTGTTAACCACTGTTACTAAATTGAAAGTAGATTTATTTGGTTCATTATCACTAACCGGAACAGGACATGCAACAGATTTAGCCGTTTTATTAGGATTGACCGGTGCAGATCCTGAAACTATTCCTGTTGATGAGATTCAACCGACTATTGATGATATCAATATCAATCATTCATTAAAGTTAAATGGGTTGATTCCTATCCAATTCAATCCGAGAATTGACATTGTTTTTAATCGTGATTTTCTGCCCTTTCATGCCAATGGACTTACTTTCACAGCCTATCAAAATGAAACTGAATTAGATGCTTCTACTTATTATTCTATTGGTGGAGGATTTGTAGTTCAAGAAGAACATACCGGCGAAGAGGAGAAAGCCGCAATCTATAAAACATTCCCTTATCCGATTAAGACTGCAAAAGAATTGGAAACCTATTGTAAGAAAGAAGGCGTGAAAATTTCTGAACTCGTTTTACGAAATGAGCTTTCTCAAAAAAGTGAACCTGAAATTGATCAAGAGATTCATCGTATTTGGGATACGATGTTAGAATGCATGTATATTGGTTGCCATACCGAAGGGACTTTACCTGGCGGGTTGAATGTAAGAAGGCGTGCATTTGATCTGCATCAAAAATTACAGGGAGACACACCATATACCAATCCGAAAGAATGGATTACTTCAATAAGAAATACTGAAGTCAAATTTAGACAAATATTAAAATGGGTTAGTTGTTTTGCTTTAAGTGTTAACGAAGTAAACGCATCACTTGGAAGAGTTGTAACGGCTCCAACGAATGGAAGTGCTGGAGTTGTACCTGCTGTTTTGATGTATTATTTAGTAATTGAAGATCATAAAGCCGATTTTAAAGATATCAAACAATTCTTATTAGTTGCTGGAGAAATTGGAAGCATCGTAAAAAAAGGTGCGACTATCTCTGCCGCTATGGGAGGTTGTCAAGCAGAAATTGGAGTTTCTAGCGCCATGGCTGCAGGAGCATTAACTGAACTATTAGGTGGAACTCCGGAACAAGTATTAATGGCAAGTGAAATTGCTATGGAGCATCATTTAGGATTAACTTGCGACCCAATTGGAGGATTGGTTCAAATTCCTTGTATTGAACGTAATGCAATGGGTGCAATTAAAGCAATTAATGCGGCTGAATTGGCATTGGATACCGATAGCGATAATGCAAAAGTTCCTTTTGACAAGGTTATAAAAAGTATGTGGGAAACTGCGCAAGACATGCATACCAAATACAAAGAAACTTCTGAAGGAGGCTTAGCAGTAAGTGTTAATATAGCCGATTGCTAGATTTAAAAACATTTTTTGTTAGTATATTCACATTATAAATAAATTGCTGTGAATAATCCAAAAATAAAAATTGAACCAAGCATAATTGATAACATTATTGAAAGTGTAGGTAT
>MPDD01000026.1 GCA_001874265.1 Bacteroidetes bacterium MedPE-SWsnd-G1
TTATGGAATATGTTAAGAATTAGTAATGACCAAAGTGTGATGTATTATCCTAAAATTAAATTTTTAAGATAAAAGCCAACTTTCTAAAACCTCAATGATTTATTTCTTACACTATTTTTCTAAAGAAAAAGGTAGAATCATATTTAATTTCACTTCTTTTTCAGAGATTTTATATTCGGTTTGTATTTATTAAATTAGATGCTTTAAACAACTTAAACAATAAATGATGACTTATAAAAAGTATTTATCTCTTTCCGTTGTTTTTTTAATGGGCTATTTAGTAATTGAATTTACCGACATATATGGTAACCCAGGATGGTTTAAATTTTATCTTGTAATAATTGGTGTTACATTTTTAATTAGTGGAATTTCAGAATATTCAAAAACTAAAAAATAGAAAAAATCGTTATGTATTTGTAATACTTGGCTTATGAAAAATTTAATCTTATTATTTGTTATTTGCTTCTGTTCAATATTTTATTCTTGTGATTCAAAGAATAACTCTCTAAAAACTGAAACCGAAAATAACTTAAAAGAAATTAGTTTTATCACTTCGGACAGCATAAAAATTTATGGCGATTTATATGAAAAAGACAAGTCTAGTCCTATCATCTTATTATTTCATCAAGGAGGCTCAAATGCAAGAGCAGAGTATGACTCCATCATTCCAAAATTAATAAGTCAGGGGTTTAATGTACTAGCCATAGACCAAAGAATGGGAGGACAATATTATGGTGGGTATAATCGAACGGTTGCCCAAATAAAAGATCATATTTTTGGCAACCCATACTCCTATTGTGATGCGTACAACAATTTGGAAGGAGCCTTAAATTATGTTATCGAATCGGGCTTTACCGGAAATAAAATTTTGTGGGGCAGCAGTTATAGTGCTTCATTGGCAATTAAATTAGGTAACAACCACCAAACGGATATAAGTGGTGTATTGGCATTTTCTCCAGCTTCCGGAGGTTCTATGAAAAACTGCCTTCCAGACCCGTATTTTGAATCCTTAAAAATTCCATTGCTTATTTTAAGACCTCCGAATGAAATGAAAAGTGAAAATTCCAAAACTCAATTTGAAAAAGCGCGTCGATTCGGCCATCAAACTTATGCCGCAATAAACGGTGTTCATGGATCTTCTATGTTAGTCAAAGAACGTGTTGGAGCCGACACTAGTAAAACTTGGGAAGTTGTTAATTTGTTTTTAGCAAAATTTAAAAATGACTAAACGTACCGCAACACTTATTGTTTTAGTAGCAATTACTTTAATCGTAGGAGTGCTCTTATTTATGGGGGCTCCGATTCTTTCTAAATCATTATTTGAAGAAATAATGATTCCAGCAGGCACATTAATTACTTGGTTTGGCTTAATAGGACTACCACTTTCTATTTTCTTTGGAGTAATTGAATTTAGAAAGCCTTCGAACAACTGGTTTCTGCTTTTATCCCTTCTAATAAAAACCATCTTAGTTTTAGCCATCTTATGGGTACCAATCTCATATCTTTTGTCCGGAAGTTTTGCTTTTAATTTTTCAAATACTGATTCTTTTCAAGGTGGGTATGTTGCCATGAAAATATTTTGGTATTTAAGTTATGGAATTGCAATCGGCTCCCTATCTGTTTTGATACTATATTGGATCTCATTACTTGTAAAAAAAGTTAAAAAATAAGTTGATTTTCAAACAGAATTAAACCCCTAATTCAAAGGGTGAAATTCAACACTAATTTTCTTTTATTTTCATTTTAAAAAATAACTGACACTCTGTTTGTTATCTAGTTTTTTGTTTGTACATTTGCACTCCCTTTTTAGAGGGATAAAAATTATTTATTAACATACAAAAACTAATAGTGTAATGAACACATTAAGTTACAAAACAGTATCGGCAAACAAAGCGACTGCTAACAAAGAGTGGTTGGTTGTTGATGCGGACGGACAAACATTGGGTCGTTTAGCTTCTAAAGTAGCAATGCTAATTAGAGGTAAATACAAGCCTAACTACACTCCTCACGTGGATTGTGGTGACAACGTTGTTATTATCAACGCTGAAAAAATTAATTTAACTGGTAAAAAGTGGACAGATAAATCTTATATCCGTCACACAGGTTACCCAGGTGGTCAAAGATCATTAACTGCAACAGAAATGTTTGAAAAAGATCCTACAAGATTGATTGAAAAAGCAGTAAAAGGAATGTTACCAAAAAACAAATTAGGTAGTGCATTGTACAGAAATTTATATGTATATGCTGGAACTGAGCACGGACAAGAAGCTCAAAAACCAAAAGCTATTAACCTTAACGATCTTAGATAAGCATGGATACTATACATAAAATAGGAAGAAGAAAAACAGCTGTTGCTCGTATCTATCTTTCAGAAGGAAAAGGAAATATTACAATCAACGATAGAGCGTTTGATAACTATTTCACAACTGGAACCTTACAATATAAAGTAAAGCAACCTTTAATGTTAACAGAGAACGAAAAGTCTTTTGATATTTCTGTATCTGTTTTTGGTGGAGGTGTAACTGGACAAGCGGAAGCAATTCGTTTGGCTATTTCTAGAGCTTTATGTGAAATTGATGCTGAAAACAGATCAGTTCTTAAGCCAGAAGGATTACTTACTAGAGACCCAAGAATGGTTGAGCGTAAGAAATTCGGTCAGAAGAAAGCACGTAAGAAATTCCAATTCTCGAAACGTTAATATTTGTTGGACTTGTTCCTTCATTTATTTTACAAACAGAGATTTAAAAAGAAAATTAAATTTAATGTTGTTAAAGTTTAGCATCTAAATAATTAAGACCGAATTATCGCTACTTAGTTATTGCTATCGCAACGAACGTAAACTAAAAATAAAATGGCAAACATCGAAATTAAAGAATTGTTAGACGCAGGTGTACACTTCGGACACTTGACAAGAAAATGGAATCCAAACATGGCTCCGTATATTTATACAGAGCGTAATGGAGTTCACATTATCGACCTTTACAAGTCGGCTGCAAAAATGGAAGAAGCAGGAAAAGCATTAGGTAAAATTGCTGCTTCTGGAAGAAAAATCCTTTTTGTTGCAACTAAAAAACAAGCAAAAGACATCGTTGCTGAACAAGCAGGAAATGTAAACATGCCTTTCATCACAGAAAGATGGCCTGGTGGTATGTTAACAAACTTTGTTACTATTAGAAAAGCTGTTAAGAAAATGGCTCAGATTGATAGAATGAAAGTTGATGGATCTTTTGATGCACTTTCTAAAAGAGAAAAATTACAAATTAACCGTCAGCGTGCAAAATTAGAAAAGAACTTAGGTTCTATCTCTGATATGACACGTTTACCTGGTGCATTATTTGTAGTTGATGTGAAGAAAGAGCACATTGCAGTTGCTGAGGCTCAGAAATTAAACATTCCAATTTTTGCAATGGTTGATACAAATTCTGATCCAAGACCAATCGACTTCGTTATTCCTGCAAATGATGACGCATCAAAATCAATCAACAAAGTATTGGGGGTTGTAACTGAAGCTATCGCTGAAGGTTTATCGACTAGAAAGTCTAATAAAGAAAAAGAAGTTGCTACAAAAGCAACAAAAGAAGAAGTTAAAGCATAATTAACATTTGATTCAATTACCCAAGTAAAATTGGGTAGTTGAATTTATATAAATACACAATAAAATGGCAAATATTTCTGCTGCAGACGTAAAAAAATTACGTACTACCACAGGTGCTGGTATGATGGATTGTAAAAAAGCATTGGTTGAGGCTGATGGTGATTTTGACAAAGCAATCGAAATCCTTAGAAAAAAAGGACAAAAAGTTGCTGCCAAAAGAGCTGATAGAGAATCTACTGAAGGTGCTGCTATTGCTAAGGTAAATGCTGACAGTACAACAGGAGTTTCTATTGTATTAGGATGTGAAACTGACTTTGTTGGTAAAAACGACAGCTTTGTTGCTTTAGCTAATGAATTGGCTGAATTAGCATTAAACTATGCTTCTAAAGACGAGTTTTTAGCCGCTGATTTCGGAGGAATGACTGTTGCTGATAAATTAATTGAGCAAACTGGTGTAATTGGAGAGAAAATTGAAATCAATGGTTTCGAAAAATTAGATGCTCCATTTGTAGGATCTTATATCCACGCTGGTAACAAAATTGCTACTATGGTTGGTTTATCTGCTAATGTAGATGGTGCTGCTACTGTTGCAAAAGATGTTGCAATGCAAGCTGCCGCTATGAACCCAGTTGCTTTAAACGAAGACGCTGTTGATGCTACTGTAATTGAAAAGGAAATTGAGATTGCAAAAGATCAATTACGTCAAGAAGGTAAGCCAGAAGCAATGTTAGATAAGATTGCACAAGGAAAAATTAAAAGATTCTTTAAAGACAATACTTTAGTAAATCAAGCATTTATTAAAGATAGCAAACAAAGCGTTTCTCAATACGTTAAAACTATTGGTGATGTTGAAGTTGTAAGCTTTAGTAGAGTTGCTTTAGGATAATTTTCCTAAACCTTATAAAACAAAAATCCCGAAGCAAATGCTTCGGGATTTTTTTATGTTTAAACATTATAAAAACAGGAGTCTTTTATTAATTCGGAATTAAATGTAAGTTTGTGCAACTTAAATTTACACTATGAATTTCGAAATTGCATTCCCTACTATTTGGGCAAACTTTGATGCCAATGCACATATGCGACACACTGCATATAATGACTATGCCGCTGAAGTAAGATCAAGGTTTTTTGCCTCAAATGGATTTTCTTTAATCGATTTTGCAAAGCATAATATCGGACCGGTTCTATTTACGGAAAACACAAAATTTTACCGTGAAATATTAATTGGAGAAAACATTAAGGTAAACCTGATTTTTATTGCTGCTTCTAGCAAATTTGAACGCTTTAAGTTCAAGCATCAAATTATTAAAGATAATGGAGTTGTTTCTGCAGAAATTGAAATATATGGAGCATGGATAGATCTCTCTCAACGAAAACTAACTACACCTCCACAACCAATGATCGATATTTTTAATAACCTGGAAAAATCGGCTGATTTTGAAGAAATTGTATTAAAAACTAAACCATTAAATTAAATGATTAAATTTGATTGTTTCAAATAAAATCTAAAAAGACCAAATATGAAAACTCAAATTTTAAGTTTCGTTTTAATTTCACTTCTTATTAGTTGTAATTCAAAACCAAATGAAAATGCAACTCCTGAACCAGCACCAACTCCCGAAGTTGAATTTCCGAAAAACCAACAACTGACAAAAGACCAGCAAATTAAGGCTGCTCTTTTTGCCGCACCTTCAGATGCTCGTGATGGAGCAATGGTGTATGGATTTGACGATAACAATGAATTTGTTGTTATAAAAGAAGGAACCAATGAGTTTATCTGTATTGCGGATGATCCGAAAAAAGATGGATTTCAGGTAGCAGCATATCACAAAAGTTTAGAGCCTTATATGGCAAGAGGTAGAGCATTGAATAAGGAAGGCAAAGGAAGAAAAGAAAAAGAAGAAATTCGATCTTCAGAAGCAGCATCTGGTGTTTTAAAAATGCCTGAAAGTCCGGCTGTATTGCATTTGTATTATGGAAAAGACGGGTATTTTGACACTGAAATTGATTCAATTAAAAACGCAAAATATAGGTATGTAGTTTACATACCCTATGCTACGCAAAAATCTACTGGTTTAGGGCTAAGCCCTAACAAAAGTGGACATCCGTGGTTAATGTTTCCCGGAGCCTACAACTCTCATATTATGATTACTCCAATAGAGTAATAAAAAAAGGGTCCAAGTTAACTTGGACCCTTTTTTTTATCGTATAAATCTTTACCCTTTAACTGGTAAACTCGCTACAACATTTCCAAATCCAAAGTGCATTTGGAAATCACTTCCTTCACCATCGAACATAATAGAGAATGCCTCAATAGATTCAGCAGAATTACTCACCTTAGCGGTTACGCGAACAACATCTTCATTTTCTTTATAGAAATAGGCTCCCCAAACATTGCTTGCAGTGCTTAAAATTACAGTCCATTCACCTTCATTTGGAATTGTAAATAAGGTATACGTTCCTGCCTTTACATCTTTCCCTCCAAAATTAACATCTTTATAAAAAGTAATTTCTGGTGCTTCATTTGCTCCAGTTCTCCATACTTTACCTGCAGGTGCTAATTCACTTACAGCTCTTCCTTTTAATTGTGGTCTACCGTAAGTTATTTTTACCACTTTATCTGATATTTTATAACTCGATGGATAAGATGCTCCATCCATTGGACTTTTATCTAACCCAGGAAATTCTTGAGCCGAAGCATCAAAGTTTACAAATAAACATAACGTAAAAATTGCTGTAAAAAATAGTTTTGATTTCATCTTAAATAAATTTGGTTTAATAATTATTTGATTTGTTTGTCGAATTTAATTCAATTCTTAACAAACTCAATAAAGAATTTTAAAATTATTCAATCTTATCACTCTAAAATTCAGAAAAACAAGCATCTAAATGATTTAACAAAATGTTTTCTTAAATTCGTGTACCATCATCAACTTAAACAAGGCTAACTATTATGAAGAGAATTATTCACTTTATTTCATTACTACTAATCATAACATTAACATTTCTTAGTTTTTATTCTCTTTTACCTAAAAAAATTAGTGATTTAAATACAGAAAAGACTTCGTTTTCTACAGAGCGCGCAATGAAACAACTTGAAGTAATTGCTAGAGATCCGCATTTTGTTGGAACTAAAGCTCATACAGAAGTTCGGAATTACATTTTATATGAACTGCAAAAACTAGGATTAGAACCTCAAGTTCAAGAAGGATACACATTTGAACAATGGGGTGGTTATGGCAGCCTAGTTAAGCCAAAAAACATCCTTGCACGTATTCGTGGTACAGGAAGCGGAAAAGCCGTCTTGCTAATGTCACATTATGACAGCGCTCCTCATAGTTCATCATTTGGAGCAAGTGATGCTGGCTCTGGAGTTGTTGCTATTTTAGAAGGTATAAGAGCCTTCCTTGCTAAGGAAACACCACCAGTAAATGACATTATAATCTGTTTTACTGATTCAGAAGAGTTAGGCCTAAACGGTGCACGCCTATTTGTAAATGAACACCCTTGGGCAAAAGACATAGGAATCGCATTAAATTTTGAAGCACGTGGAAGCGGAGGACCTTCGAATATGATTGTAGAAACAAATAATGGAAATTCAAATTTAATAAAAGGTTTTAAAGAGGCAGGTGTACCATATCCAGTTGCAACCTCGCTAATGTATAGCATTTATAAAATGCTTCCCAATGATACAGATTCAACCGTATTGAGAGAAGATGGTGATATCGATGGTTTTTTCTTTGCTTTTATTGATGATCATTTTGATTACCACACTTCTAATGATGTTATAGAAAATTTAGACAAAAATAGTCTCGAACATCAAGGAAGTTATCTAATGCCTTTACTTAACTATTATGCAAATTCCGATCTATCTAAAGTAAAGTCTAATGAAGACTATGTGTATTTTGATGCTGCCGTTGTAAATTTTATGGCCTATCCCTTTTCATGGATTTGGCCAATGGTTTTTTGTGCATTTATTCTTTTTATTACACTCATAATCTATGGTTTAAAAAAGGAAAGACTCCATATAAAAAGCATCTTCAAAGGGCTTTTAATTTTCTTGGCAAGTATTTTTATTAGTGGTGGACTTTTATATCTCTTATGGGAAATAATAAAATTGATATACCCTTCTTATTTAAATATGCTCCCTGTATTTTTATACAACGGTCATTGGTATATTATTGCTTTTGTTATGCTTACTTTAAGTTTAGTATTCAGTCTATATCAGAAATATACAACTCCAGAAGACACTCCTAATTTATTAGTTGCACCGCTATTTGTTTGGTTGCTTATAAATGTTATTGTTGCTTCTAAGTTACAGGGAGCGGCTTATTTTATTATTCCTGTTTATTTTGGTCTGCTAGGATTATTTATGATTTTAAATCAAGAAAGTCCGTCCAAGATTTTATTAACTTTTATTTGTGCCCCAGCAATTTTCCTAATTGCGCCTCTTATTCAATTTTTTCCAATTGGATTAGGACCAAATATGCTCTATGTTTCTTCCATTTTTCTGACATTGCTATTTGGATTATTAATTCCCGTTTTTGGTTATTATGAAAACAAGAAAATAATTGGGGTTTCAACTCTATCTCTAGGACTATTATTTCTAGTAATTGCACATCTAAATTCTGATGCGACCCCAGATAGTCAAGATCAAAACAGTTTAATTTATTATTACAATTTGGATCATGAAAAGGCATATTGGGCAACTTATGATAAATCAATGGATAATTGGACCAAGTCATTTTTAGGAGAGCAGCCTGAAGAAGCTTCAAAATATATTGGAAACGCAGCAGGTAGCAAATACAATACTCCCTATTCTTATGCGAAAGAAACTGATACTATTGATTTCCCAGAGACTGTTATTCAAATTAAAAAAGATACGGTTATAGGTAATTTACATTATAGGACTATCAACATTTCCCCTAAGCGAAATGTGCATCAATTACGTCTATATACCGATCGTAATATAGATTTTAGACATCTAGAATATAATGGCAAGGTATTTAAACCAGACAGCACGGAAACCTTGTATAAAAAACGACGAAGTAAGGGTATTTTGAATTACTTTATTGGAGAGGAGGAATCGCTAGAATTCATCTACGCTGTTCCTAAAGGAACAGAACCAATTTTTACACTTAAAGAGTTTTCTTATGATTTACTGAACAACCCATATATATCGGTTTCACCACGTCCGGATACTAGCATGCCAAGGCCTTTTATTCCAAATGACGCTATAATAATTGAGCGTACATTATCATTATACTAGAAGCATATAGCATGATTTAATTCAAAAAAAAATATGAAAAGAATAAATTTTAGTTTAACGATCTTCCTTTTATTTATATATACCGGAATCTCACAGAATTATAACAGTAACCAAAATACTGCGACCTCTAAAAAATTATCGTACCAAGAATTTTTGGATGAAATGGTGAATAGCAAAGACTCTATTTACCAATTGAATAATGCAATTGTTCAATATAATCCAGAAAAAGACAAAAGGTTTTTGATTTTTAGAGATTCTCTAGAATACTCAAAACTTGACACATTAGTCATCAATGCAAAAATTGAATTAAAAAATGTTGATTTTAAAGACTTCGAAAAAGGTAATAACTCCTCTGACTTCGAATATTTAATCTTTTCAAAATTAGAATTTAAAAAGGAAGTGTCATTAACGGAAGTCACGGTTAGGAATTTTATTGGGTTTTTCAATTCTGTTTTTCATGAAAGGTTTGAACTTACAATCCATGACGAATCGAAAGATAATCAAATCTATTTTTTTAATTCCTTTTTTTTTAGTTACACAAATTTCCACACTATTGACGGGCGAATTCTTATAGTAGATAGCGAGTTTTATCCTACTAATAATAACTTTCCAAAATATGGTAGAGCGGCCCATTTATTTAGCTCTATGAATGACCGCTCACTCATTCAATTTGGAAATAGTAATTTTTGTAGAGCGAACAACCTTGATCATATCAAGATTAGTGGGGAATTATATTCATTTAGGTTATACAATAACATTTTTGAAACCGAACTTATAATGTCAGAATTAAGTATTGAGGATCTTACCATGCATAATAATGAGTTTCAAGGCCTCATAGATTTTACAAATTTAGATTTTGGGAGCGTAAAAAGTGAAGTTTTTTATGAACAACTGAAAAACAAAGTTGGCGTTTATAGTAATGAAGATTTTTTTGGGTCTATTTGGCGTCCTCAAAAATATGAATCCTTTCAAGATGAAATTGCCTCGGAACGTTTATTCTCTACATTCCGAAGAATGACGGAATATTATAAAGACCGTGGAAATATAAAATCATACAATTCCATGTTTATTGAGATGAAAGATCTGGAAACTTTACAACTTCAATTTTATTATGAAGAAGATAAAAACATCTCAAACTGGTTTTCTTGGAAAATGAATTATTTTTTAGGGGTATTTTCTAATTATGGTACTAGTCCTATTAAAGCAATAATTTATGCTATTAAGGTTATATTAATCTTTTCAATATTCTTTTTCTTTTTTCATAACGATTGGGATACGTTTACGAAAGAAAAATTAATGACTCGAATACGATTACTTACCAAATACTTTCGTTCTAAAGAGGGAATTGCTGATTTATATCAAGAACAAGAAAAACATAAATATAAAAGTTATGAAGATTTTAAAACCAGTATGAACTCAGGACAACACGAAATTCCAAAAATGTTTTTATGGATTTCAAGGCCACTATATAGCATTTCAACATTTCGAATAAAATCGACAAATAATTTTTTAAAAAAAGCAGAAATACTTGATGGAAAATGGTTGGAATTGAAAAACCCAAGAAAGACAATTACTGCAATTTCCATAGGGGCTCTACTCTTCATTTATTTAGTATCATCACTAATTATGAAAGTATTAAATGCTCTTATGCTTAGTGTAAATTCTTTTACAACATTAGGTTTTGGTGAAATTCCTACAAGAGGTATTGGAAGGTATGCAGCCATTATAGAAGGATTCATTGGCTGGTTTTTATTAACATTATTTAGTGTTAGTCTAATTACTCAATTACTTCAATAAACAAACTAATAGCACAATTATTTGGTGCTTAAAACAAAAAAGCTTCAGATAATTCTGAAGCTTTTAACTCGTGCGGGCGGAGAGACTCGAACTCTCACACCGCGAGGCACTAGATCCTAAGTCTAGCGTGTCTACCAATTCCACCACGCCCGCAAAGTGGGTGCAAATATACACAATACTTATAAATGTCAAAGGAGAAGTAGTATATTTTTAATGTTACTTTATCCCTATTTTGATTGCTTTTTAACTTTCCTAAATCGTTTTCTATCGAAAACATTTGAATTCCATGGCTAAACTCAATATATTTAAATAATTATATCTATTGACAACTAATTAATTGCTAAACTACTTGCATGAATAGAAGAAATGCTCTTAAAAATTTAGGCTTATTTACTGGTGGAGTGTTACTCTTTCCATCTTGTGATTTTTCTGACGAAAAAGTTGGGATCATATTAAACAAACTAAAAATAAACGCTAAACAAGAATCTTTATTAACTTCTATAGTTGATACAATTATTCCTGAAGATAATACACCGGGTGGAATTTCTGCTAAGTGTCATAATTTTGTTTGGGCTTGTATAGATGATTGCACATCTCCTGAAGATCAAAAAAAGTTTATCGAAGGATTAAATGAATTCAATACAAAAACCAACGATTCATTTGATCAAAAAAATATGGAGGAAAGAACAAAAATAGTAGATAGTTCTTTTTCTGACGAAAATAAAAACATTCAAAATTTTCTTAATTCTGTAAAAGGCTTATCTGTGTGGTGTTATACTAAATCTGAACATTTCTTAACTGTTGAAATGCCCTATAAATTAGTACCTGGAGCCGGAACTTATAACACCTGTAAAACGATAGATCCAAACCAAAAAATAAATAGCAATGCCTAATTTTAATATAGACAATACAACTAAAAACACCTTTGATGCTATAGTTATTGGTTCTGGTATGAGCGGTGGATGGGCTGCTAAAGAATTTACTGAGAAAGGGCTTAAAACATTGGTTTTAGAAAGAGGAAAATCTGTAGAGCACATCAAAGATTATCCTACCACAAACATGCAACCTTGGGAATTAAAACATGGAGGGCAATTAAATTACGATCTTAAAAAGAACAATCCCATTGCAGCCAGTTGCTATAATTTACGTGAAGATTCTCAGCACTTTTTTACAATGGATGATGAGCAACCTTATATTCAAGAAAAACCATTCGAATGGATACGCGCTTATCAAACTGGAGGAAAATCTTTGCTTTGGGCTAGACAAACACAGCGTATGGGTGATTTAGACTTTGAAGGCCCAGTTAGAGATAATTTTGCTGTAGATTGGCCAATTAGATATAAAGATATTGCGCCATGGTACAGCCATGTTGAAAAATTTATTGGAATTTCTGGTGAGTATGATAATTTAGACATCCTGCCCGACGGAGAATTTTTAAAATCGATGGGGCTTAATTGCACCGAAGAACACTTTAGAGATGTTGTTGCTAAAAAATATGGTGGGAAACGACATGTAATCTATGGACGATGTGCACATATAACTGAGAATAAAGAGATATTCACAAAACAAGGTAGAATGCTTTGTCAGCAAAGAGATTTATGTAGAAGAGGGTGTCCGTTTGGTGGATACTTCAGCGCCAATTCTAGCACATTACCTTGGGCTCAAAAAACGGGAAATTTAACATTACAAAATAACGCTGTTGTTCATTCTATTATTTATGATGATAAGAAAGAAAAAGCAACAGGAGTATTAGTTATTGATGCTATAACCAAAGAAACTACTGAATATTATGCTCCGGTAATTTTTGTAAATGCTAGTGCTTTAGGCAGTAATTTGATTTTACTTAATTCAAAATCTAAACGTTTTCCAAATGGATTAGGAAATGACAATGGTTTGCTCGGAAAATACATCGCCTTTCATAATTACAATGCTAGTATCAATGCAGAATATGAAGGGAACTTGGATAAAACAACTGAGGGAAGAAGACCAACTAGCGCCTATTTACCAAGATTTCGAAATGTTCACAAACAAGAAACAGATTTTTTAAGAGGTTATGCTTCAGGATTCTCTGCATCAAGACAAATACACCAAAACAGTAATGGAATTGGGTCTAGTTTAAAAGAGAACTTAACGAACCCTGGTTATGGAAACTGGAGAGTAGGAGCACATATGATGGGTGAAACTATACCAAAGGAAGAAAGCCAGGTGCGTTTAGATTCAGAAAAAACAGATAAATATGGCATTCCGCAATTACGCATTAATATAGATTATGACGAGAATGACCGAAAGATGATGAAAGATTATTTAGAGCAATTTACAGAAATGTTCGAAGCGGCAGGTTTCACAAACATCAAAACGAATAGTAATTATAGAGCTCCAGGAAATGACATTCATGAAATGGGTGGGATTCGTATGGGTAAAGACCCTAAAACCTCTTTGCTAGATAAATGGAATAGATTGCATAATTGCAAAAATGTTTATGTAACAGATGGTGCTTGTATGACGACTACAGCTACTCAAAATCCATCATTAATGTTCATGGCTTTAGCTGCTAGAGCTGCAAATCATGCAATTGATGAATCAAAGAAAGGGTAAACTTTAATCTTTAAAAAAATAGTGAGGCCACTTATTAACAGTGGCTTTTTTTATTGATAATTTCGTAATTTCGACACTCTAAAAATATCAATTATGCAAGACAACCTTTCCTATATAAATCAACATAAAGACCGATTTATCGATGAGTTAATCCAACTTTTAAAAATACCGTCTATAAGCGCGGATCCTGCCTATAAAGACGATGTGGTTAAAACCGCAGATGTAGTTAAACAATCTTTGGAAAAAGCGGGATGCGATCATGTAGAAATCTGTGAAACACCAGGGTATCCAATTGTGTATGGTGAAAAAATCATAGACCCTGCACTACCTACAGTTTTAGTCTATGGTCACTACGATGTGCAACCAGCCGATCCAATAGAATTATGGGACTCACCTCCATTTGAACCGGTAATTAAAAAAACGGATATTCATCCAGAAGGAGCCATATTTGCACGTGGTGCATGTGATGACAAGGGACAAATGTACATGCATGTGAAAGCAATGGAGTTAATGACAGAAACTGACCAATTACCTTGCAATGTAAAATTTATGATCGAAGGTGAAGAAGAAGTTGGATCAGAGAGTTTAAGTTGGTTTGTTAAACGCAATCAAGAGAAATTAGCGAATGATGTAATCCTAATTTCAGATACTGGAATGATTAGCAATACGCAGCCATCTATAACAACTGGATTAAGAGGTTTAAGTTATGTAGAAGTTGAAGTTACTGGACCTAATCGAGACTTGCATTCTGGATTGTATGGTGGTGCCGTAGCCAATCCAATTAATATTCTGACAAAAATGATTGCGTCGCTACACAATGAAAATAATCATATTACAATTCCAGGATTCTACGATAAAGTTGAAGAATTGTCAAGAGAAGAAAGAGACGAAATGGCAAAAGCACCATTTTCTTTAGATGCTTATAAAAAAGCGTTGGATATTGAAGAAGTTTATGGTGAAGCAGGTTATGTAACGAATGAACGAAATGCTATAAGACCTACGTTGGATGTAAACGGAATTTGGGGTGGATACACTGGTGAAGGAGCAAAAACCGTAATTGCATCAAAAGCCTTCGCTAAAATATCAATGCGATTGGTTCCAAATCAAGATTGGCATGAGATTACAGATCTTTTTAAAAACCATTTCGAAAGTATCGCACCAAATTCGGTAAAAGTTGAAGTGAAACCTCATCATGGCGGACAAGGTTATGTGACTCCAATCGATAATATTGGATATAAGGCAGCTAACAAGGCTTATACAGAGACTTTTGGCGTACAAGCAATTCCGCAACGTAGCGGAGGATCAATTCCTATTGTATCACTATTTGAAAAAGAATTAAAAAGCAAAACTATTTTAATGGGATTTGGGTTAGACAGCGATGCTATTCATTCTCCAAACGAACACTACGGAATTTTCAATTACCTAAAAGGTATTGAAACTATTCCTCTTTTTTACAAGTATTTTACTGAAATGAGTAAATAATAAGCAAAAAAAATCCTACCAGTACTGGTAGGATTTTTTTATAAGAACTCTTAATAAGTTATTGTCAAACTGAGCCTGTCGAAGTTCAAACACCATCGTAATTAGTCTTCGACAGGCTCAGACTGACAACCGATAATCCTATAAATTTTTAAAAAGATATTTCAGCGCCTTTTGCTGCAACAGATCTATCAATTTTACGCATTAAACCAACCAAGACTTTTCCAGGTCCAACTTCCGTAAATTCCGTTCCTCCATCGGCAATCATAGCTTGCACACATTGTGTCCATTTTACAGGTGCAGTTAACTGAGCAATTAAATTCTCTTTAATCTCACTTGGATTTGTTACCGCTTTAGCCACCACATTTTGATAAACTGGGCAAGTTGGTTCATTAAAGTTTGTAGCTTCAATTGCCGCTGCTAATTCTTCTCTTGCTGGTTCCATTAACGGTGAGTGAAATGCGCCTCCAACAGGCAATACTAATGCTCGTCTCGCTCCTTTTTCGGTTAATATTTCACATGCTTTATTTATAGCCTCTATTTCTCCTGAAATTACCAATTGACCAGGGCAATTATAATTTGCGGCTACAACAACGCCATCAACCTCAGCACACCCTTCCTCAACAACATTATCATCCAATCCTAAAACTGCTGCCATAGTAGATTCTTGCGCTTCACATGCTTTTTGCATTGCCATAGCTCTTTTTGAAACCAATGTCAATCCATCTTCAAAAGACAATACACCATTTGCAACCAAGGCCGATAATTCTCCTAAAGAGTGTCCGGCTACCATTTCCGGTTTAAATGAATCTCCCATTACCTTTGACATAATTACAGAATGCAAAAAAATAGCAGGCTGAGTTACCTTTGTTTGTTTCAACTCTTCAGCCGTTCCTTCAAACATAATTTTGGTAATTTCGAAACCTAAAATTTCATTCGCCTTATCAAACAACTCTTTAGCAACGGCTGAATTCTCATACAAATCTAATCCCATTCCGGAAAATTGTGCTCCCTGTCCAGGGAAAATATATGCTTTCATATTAAATGTTTTATCAAAAAATTAAAGTGCAAAATTAAGAAATTAGATTCTTCGCTTCGCTCAGAATGACAAATAATTGTTAATTCAAGTGATTTTATATTTGATTACAAATTGAAAATTGTATTGAGAATCTATTTTAACAATATTGCTTTTAGTTCTCGATACTTTATCCAAAGGATAAAACTCGAACTGACGAAGCAATCTTTTTTATTTTAATATCTTCGTGTTTCAACAAACTCTCATGACAACCCAAAAAAAGGCTTTAGCATTTAAAATTTATCTCATTCTTGCAGGAATGTTTATTGCTGCTCTGGTAGCCTCAAACCTAATTTTTCAAAAATTTTTTTATTGGAACCCGTTTGGACTATTTCGATTTGAGATATCTGTTGGTATACTTCCTTACCCTATTACTTTTTTAGTCACCGATATAATTTCTGAGATTTATGGAAAAAAGAAAGCCAATCAGGTAGTTGTCGCTGGAATTGCCGCATCTGTTTTTTCAATGGGAATTATTTATGTTGCTAATATTGCTCCTGCAATTCCGAATTCTCCAGTTGATGATATCACATTTACAAAAGTCTTTGGTTTGTCTCCTATTGGAGTACTAGCTTCTATGATTGCATACCTTTTTGCTCAATTTATTGATATTCGAATTTTTCACTATTGGAAGGCAAAAACAAAAGGTAAACACTTATGGTTACGAAACAATTTTTCCACGTTTACATCTCAGTTCATAGATACTTTTACCGTTGTTGGACTCTTATGTATTTTTGAAGTATTGCCATGGGAGATGTTTGGAGGTTTATTACTCAGCGGCTTTCTATTTAAAATAATTATCGCCGCTTTGGATACACCAATTCTTTATGTACTCGTATATATGTTCAGAAAAGAGTTCGGATTAAAAATTGGTGAAGAAATTAAACTTCAATAGAAACAACTAACCCTTCATTAGCTCGTACATTAAAAACGGTATTGTCTTCAAATATTAAATACTGGGCTTTAATCCCTTTCAGCACTCCACTAAATGTTGGTATTTTAATCAAATTCAAACTCTTCACTTTTTCTGGGTATTGCTCTACGGGGAAATTTATATGAATCTCTTCCGAGTTTGCTTTAAGATAATATTCTTTGGCCTCATCGGGAATGTATTGCGATAATTGTTCTTTTACCGCTACCAAATCAGCATCCTCATTGTCATTAGTTAGCATCTTTCTCCAATTCGTTTTGTCGGCAACATGCTCTTTTAGTGCTACTTCAGTAATACCCGCCAAATATCTATTTGGTGCCTCTAAAATTTCGATGGCTTCATGCGCACCTTGATCAATCCATCGTGTTGGCACTTGTGCTTTTCTAGTAACCCCTACTTTTACGTTGCTAGAATTTGCTAAATACACTATATGTGGCTTTAATTGCATTTCTTTTTCAAATTCTAAATCTCTATCCTCAACACCTAAATGTGCCTTGCTCAATTCTGGACGCATAATCCAATCTCCTGCCCTAGGGGTCTCAAAAAAACATGATTGACAAAAGCCTTGACGATATATCTGTTTTTCTAACCCACAATTCAGGCATTCATACTTTACAAATGACAGGGTTATCTCCTTATTTATTAACTGATTCACATTTAAAAAATCAGCTTCCATGTCTAAATAATATTGCACCACATCATTATTAGATGTCATCATTTTTTTAAGTACTCCTTGATAGGTCATTTTGAATTTGTATTTTTAACTCGATAAAGATACTCAATTAAGGATGCCAATACCAATAGTAAATTCGATAATTTCGTGGTTTTTAAAAAAGAGGATTCATCAAATTGAATTGTTTTTAAAATACCCTAATGACGTTCAAGAAGAGTTATTGATGCGCTTAATTAAGAAATCTGAAAACACTGTTTTTGGGCTCACTTACAGTTTTAATTCGCTTCAATCTTATGAAGATTTTGCAGCCAGAATGCCTATTCAAAAATACGAATCCATTGCACAATATATAGAACGAAATAGGTCTGGAGAACAAAACATATTTTGGCCAACAACTATTAAATGGTTTGCAAAAAGTAGTGGTACAACCAACGCCAAGAGTAAGTTTATCCCTGTTAGCGATGAAGCCATTGAGAACTGCCATATGAAGGCCGGAAAAGACATGCTATGCTTATACATTAACAATAATCCAAACACACAATTATTTACTGGCAAAGGATTACGATTAGGAGGTAGTTCTGCAATTTATGAAGATAACAACACGTATTTCGGAGATTTATCTGCAATTATAATTGAGAATATGCCGTTTTGGGCTGATTTTAGTTCTGCACCAAAACAAGAAACCGCATTAATGGGGGAATGGGAGGCAAAAATGGATGCCATAATTTCGGAAACCATAAATGAAAATATTACGAGTTTAGTTGGAGTTCCTAGTTGGATGCTTGTACTTTTAAATAGGGTTTTAGATGTAACCGGAAAAGACAATATTTTAGAAGTTTGGCCCAATTTAGAAGTCTACTTTCACGGAGGGGTTAATTTTAACCCATATCGTGAACAGTATAAAAAATTGATTCCAAAAAAAGACTTTAGATATTATGAAACCTATAATGCCTCAGAAGGCTTTTTTGGAATACAAGATCAAAACAATTCAGATGAATTATTGCTAATGTTAGATTATGGAATATTCTATGAGTTTATTCCTATGAGTTCTTATGATGGTGAAAATTCTATTGCAATACCATTATCTAAAGTAAAGAAAAACACAAACTATGCTGTTGTAATTACAACCAATGGAGGGCTTTGGCGCTATTTAATTGGTGATACTGTTAAGTTTACCTCATTAGACCCATATAGAATTAAGATTACGGGAAGAACCAAACACTTTATCAATGTTTTTGGAGAAGAATTGATTATAGAAAACGCCGAAGAAGCATTAAAACAAGCCTGTAAAAAAACGAATGCTAGAATTTCCGATTTCACGGTTGCTCCTATTTTTATGAATGGAAAAGAAAACGGCTCGCATGAGTGGATGATTGAATTTAGTAAGGCTCCCAAAAATTTAAATCTATTTACAGAATTATTAGACAATGCTTTAAAAGCTATTAATTCTGACTACGAAGCAAAACGCTATAACAACCTAACATTATCAATGCCAAAAGTACACCAAGCAAGACAGGGTCTTTTTTATGATTGGTTAAAAATGAAAGGCAAACTAGGCGGGCAACACAAAATTCCAAGGCTTTCTAATAAACGTGAATTTCTAGAAGAACTATTACAATTGAGCATTGTTACGAGCAATTAATTTAACAACGCTATAATTCTTAAGGGCGCACCACTTCCTCCTTTAATTTTCATTGGTAAAGCAACGACATTAAATCCATAAGGAGGCAATTGATCTAAACTTGTTAAGTTTTCAAAAGCCGGGATATTTTCTGATAATAAAATTACATGACTTCTAAAGTAGGTTGATTGCCCATAATCGATACTTGGCGTATCTAACCCTATGGCATTGATGTTTCTGTTCTTTACTAACCACGTAGCCGCCTTAGGATCTAAACCTGGAAAATGCAATTCTTTTACTGCATCTTCTCCTCTAGCGGTTGTACCCAAATATTTCTGAGCATCAGGGTAGAATTTTGAGAAACCCGTTTCTAACAACACAATACTTCCATCAGGAATTTCCATACCATGGTTATTTTCCCATGTTTTAAAATCATCAATATTAATTAAATAATCAGGATTGCCTTTTGCATTTGCAGTAACATCAATCTTAATTGCTGAACCCACTAAATTTTGAAGCGGTAATTGATCAACAGACATGGTGTTTTCTGCAAAATGAATAGGAGCATCTATATGTGTCCCTCCATGTTCTGCCGTTTCAAAATTATTGGCTGTATAGTAAAATCCTTTATCAGTAGTCCCTGCAAAAACTGTATCTAATTTAAACTCCTTGGCTGTAACCCAATATAAAGTTTCGCTAGAATAATCGTGGCTTAAATCAACAATTTTCGAAAATCTCAATTTTGATTCGGTTTTTTCCGAACAAGAAATTAGAAAACATAATAAAACAAGTGATAAGAAATTTTTCATAGATAAACCGGCTAATTTTCAATTTTAAAAATAAATTGAACAATGCTAAGATATGAAAAATGAAAGGATTAAGGTTTTACTTTTATTGAAGCAATACTATCAATATTTACATTATGTATCATTCCACCTACTAAATAGGTTGGTCCCATTCCTTTAAATTTATCTTCGTATGAAGACATCGAATTCAAGTAATATCGAAATTTAAATCCATCTTTTCTTGTTACTTTTAATACCAAAGGCTTATCGGTTTCGAGAACAACTTTTTCTCCTCTACGATTTAAAACAATTAATTCTTTTAAGTTCTCGCCTTTAAAAAAAGTTGCAGTCTTTTCTTCTGTCAATGAATCTTTGACCGGAGTTGTTTTTTGCAATTGTGATTGCAAACTATTTGCATCGATTTCATAAGATTTACATGAAACTAAAAGTAGAAAACAAAGTGCAAGAAATTTATTCATCAAAACTTAAATTTTTCGTTCGATTACATAATTCACCATGGTGTGCAATGATGTTTTATACTCCGATTCTGGGTAACTATTTAAAATTTCCAAAGCCTCTTGCTGGTATGCTAACATTTTTTGAGTAGTATATTCTATTCCGCCTCTTTCTTTTACAAAAGCAATAACTTCTTTTACACGTTTTTTATCTTTATTGTGTTTTTTAACCGAGTTAATCAACCATTTGCGTTCTTTAGATTCGCAGTTGTTCAAAGCATAAATAAGCGGCAAAGTCATTTTCTGTTCTTTGATATCAATACCTGTTGGTTTCCCAATTTTGGCATCGGTATAATCAAATAAGTCATCTTTAATTTGGAACGCAATTCCAATCAATTCTCCAAACTTTCGCATTTTTTGGATCTCTACTTTATCTGCTCCAACTGAAGCTGCTCCTATACCACAACAAGCAGCAATTAATGTCGCTGTTTTCTGTCTAATAATCTCGTAATACACCTCTTCGGTAATATCTAATTTTCGAGCCTTTTCAATTTGAAGCAATTCTCCTTCACTCATTTCACGAACGGCAACTGAGATTAATTTCAACAAATCAAAATCATCATTATCAATAGATAATAATAAGCCCTTAGATAATAAGAAGTCTCCAACTAATACAGCAATTTTATTTTTCCATAAAGCATTTAAAGAAAAGAATCCTCGACGTCTATTAGAGTCATCAACAACATCATCATGTACCAAGGTGGCTGTATGAATCAACTCAATAACCGAAGCGCCTCGATACGTTCGCTCATTAAACTTTCCATCAGAGACCATTTTAGCAACTAAAAAAACAAACATCGGACGCATTTGTTTTCCCTTACGACGGACTATATAATGTGTAATTCTATTGAGAAGGGGAACCTTTGAAGCCATAGACTCTTTGAATTTCTCTTCAAAGAGTTCCATTTCAGACAAAATGGGTTGTTTAATTTGTTCTACGACTTTCATTGAAGATTCAAAAATAAGAAAAGTTCCATTGACAAAGAAGTAGTTATTTAAGAAGATTTATTTGCCAATTGACCACAAGCAGCATCTATATCTTTTCCTCTACTTCTGCGCACATTCACAACAACATCATTCATTTCTAAAACTGCAACATAATCATCTATGGCGCGAGTTGATGCTTGTTGAAACTCACCATCATCAATTGGATTGTATTCTATGAGATTTACTTTACAAGGTACATAACTACAATATTTTACCAAAGCATCGATATCGGCTCTTGTATCGTTAATTCCTGCCCAAACAATGTACTCATAAGTAATCATTCTTTCAGTTTTCTCATACCAATACTCTAATGATTCACGTAAATCTTCTAAAGGAAACCTATCATTAAATGGCATAATTTTCGTTCTGACTTCATCAATTGCCGAATGCAAAGAAACCGCCAAATTAAATTTTACCTCGTCATCCGCCATTTTCTTAATCATCTTTGGGATACCCGAAGTTGAAACCGTTATTCGCTTTGGAGACATCCCTAATCCTTCAGGAGAAGTAATTTTATCAATTGACTTTAAAACGTTATTATAGTTCATCAATGGCTCTCCCATCCCCATAAAAACAATATTTGTCAACTTTCTATTATGATACAATAAACTCTCTTGATTTATAGCAGCTACTTGATCGTAAATCTCGTCAGGGTTTAAATTTCGCATTCGTTTTAAACGGGCCGTTGCACAAAATTTACAATCTAAACTACATCCTACTTGACTCGAAACACACGCGGTAGTTCTAGTTGCTGTTGGAATCAAAACCGATTCAACCATAAGTCCATCATGTAACTTAACAGCATTTTTTATAGTGCCATCATTACTTCGTTGCATTTCATCAACGCGTATATGATTAATTACAAAGTTATCTTCAAGCATTTGACGTGTTGCTTTTGAGATATTAGTCATATCATCAAAAGAATGTGCTACTTTATGCCATAACCACTCATAAACTTGATTTCCTCTAAAGGCTTTATCGCCATTTTCTATAAAAAAATCTCTAAGCTGATCTTTAGATAATGCACGTATGTCTTTCTTCTTTGTCAAATCGAATATTTAATAGGTTGCAAATTTAACATAAAAAAACTGGTGCAATGAATTACACCAGTTTTCAATAATTTATATCTATAAATGACTATAAAATCAACATCGCATCTCCATAAGAATAAAAACGGTATTTCTCTTTAACAGCCTCTTCATATGCTTCTTTTAAGAAATCATGCCCTGCAAAAGCAGAAGTCATCATCATTAAAGTAGATTTAGGCATATGGAAATTTGTAATCATACAATTAGCGATACCAAAATCATAAGGAGGAAAAATAAATTTATTTGTCCATCCTTCAAATTCATTTAATTTTCCATTTGTAGAAACCGAACTTTCTAAAGTTCTCATTGCTGTTGTTCCAACTGCACAAATTCTACGCTTTTTCTCCAAAGCACTATTCACCATTTTAGTGGCTAATTCGGGAATAAAGATTTTCTCTGAATCCATTTTATGCTTTGATAAATCTTCAACTTCAACAGGATTAAATGTTCCTAAACCGACATGTAAAGTAACATTGGCAAAATCAACACCTTTTATCTCCAAACGCTTCAATAAATGCTTAGAGAAGTGTAATCCAGCAGTTGGTGCTGCAACAGACCCTTCATTCTTTGCATAAATCGTTTGGTAGCGCTCTTTATCTTCTGGCTCTGCCTCTCTTTTAATATATTTTGGCAATGGAGTTTCTCCTTGCTCTTTTAATCGCTGTCTAAATTCTTCATAGGATCCATCAAATAAGAAACGTAATGTTCTTCCTCTAGATGTTGTATTGTCAATTACTTCAGCAACTAAACTTTCATCTTCTCCAAAAAACAACTTATTTCCAATTCTAATTTTCCTTGCAGGATCTACTAAAACATCCCATAAACGTTGCTCTTCGTTTAATTCTCTCAACAAGAAAACTTCAATTCTAGCACCCGTTTTTTCTTTTTCACCATATAATCTTGCAGGAAATACTTTCGTATCATTCAAGACCATTAAATCTCCTTCATCAAAATAATTGATCAAATCTTTGAACTGCTTGTGTTCAATAGTTTGTTCTTTTCTATTTAAGACCATAAGTCTAGACTCATCTCTGTGCTCTGCAGGATACTCAGCTAATAATTCTTCTGGTAATTCGAAATTGAATTTTGATAACTTCATAAAAACTTCTAAAATTTAAAACGGTTGCAAATATACAACATCGATATAGGGGTTGTCAAGTGTTTGGCGTGAAAAGTTTTATTTTGTTAAACTTTCTATATCCTTCCAAAAATCTGGATAGGATTTAGAGACCACATTGGCATCTTCAATTTCTAAAGAAGTCTTTAGCAATAAAGGTGCAAATGCCATAGCCATCCTATGATCGTCAAAAGTTTTAATTAGTACATCTTTGTTTATGTCAGTTGACGCTTTTAAATGTAAACTCTTATTTGTAACCGAGATATCTGCGCCTAACTTTGTCAATTCACTTTTTAGCGCCTCTAATCGATCTGTTTCTTTAATCTTTAAAGTGTGCAAGCCGGTTAAATCACAAGAAATACCCAATCCAAAACAAGTAACCGCAATGGTTTGTGCAATATCTGGTGCACTTACTAAGTCGAATTCTATATGATTTTTACACGGTAATTCTTTTTTTAATGTTAGTGATGTTTCATTAAATGTTGAAGTCACTCCCAATTCTTTATAAAACTGAATTAATGAAGAATCCCCTTGCAAACTATGTTCTTTATAAGAACTAATTGTAATAGTAGCCTCTTCACTTAGAGCCACCAAACTATAATAATAAGATGCAGAACTCCAATCAGATTCAACAATTGCGGTGGTATCTTCAATCTCTTTTTGAGGTTGAACAAAAATAGTTGAATCCGTCCATTCAACTTTTACACCAATTGAGGCTAACAAACCTAAAGTCATTTTTATGTAAGGTACCGATGTAATTTTTCCTTCAAATTCTAATTCTAAACCATTCTCTAAACTTGGAGCAATTAAAAGCAATGCAGATACATATTGACTACTTACACCTCCATCAATAACTACTTTACCTCCTGAAAGTTTATTCCCTTGAATTCGAATTGGAGGGTAACCTTCGTTTAATTCATATGAAATGTTCGCACCTAAAGAACGCAATGCATCCACCAATATTTTAATTGGTCTTTCTTTCATTCGTTTAGAACCTGTCAGCACTGTTTCTCTACCATCTGCAACCGCAAAATAAGCCGTTAAAAATCGCATTGCGGTACCTGCATGACTAATATCTATCACCTCTTCCTCTGAAGCCAATGCTTTTTGCATGTAATTGGCATCATCAGAATTACCAAGGTTTTCTATAGTAAGATTTGAAAAAAATTGTTTTAGAATTAATAAGCGATTCGACTCACTTTTAGATCCTGTAATTTGAATGTTCCCGTTCAAGGGTTTTGAATAGTGTTCTAATTTTAAATTCACTTCTTACTTCTTTATATATTTATAATAACCCGCCATAAACAATCCATAAACTAAAGATAGTCCTACTTGCAATTGTAAAAACAGCATCCATTTTCCATCTTCAAATAGCTCGGTTTTCATGCCTTGAAATCCATCAAACTTAAAAATTCCCATAAATACTCTCATAAATCCAACTAGGATAAAAAATACTATAAAAAAACGGAGTGCTAATTTTAAAAAAGAAGTGTTTTTAAATCTATTCATTTATTTTAGTTTCTCGTTATTATGATGGCGATCATGATCTCTTTTAGTTTTCAAATCTAATTTTTTATCAAAAGCATCTTGTAAATTAACACCTGTTTGATTCGCTAAACAAAGGACCACAAATAGTACATCTGCTAATTCTTCTCCTAAATCCTTATTCTTATCAGATTCTTTTTCGCTTTGCTCTCCATATCTTCTTGCTATGATTCGAGCAACTTCACCAACTTCTTCGGTTAATTGTGCCATGTTTGTTAATTCGTTAAAATAACGAACTCCATGTTCCTTGATCCAATTATCTACTTCTAATTGTGCTCCTTGAATATCCATTAATCAAAATGTATTTGTCGTTTTGAGGATTTCTATGACCTTCTGCCATAGAATGAAATGCTAAAAACTTTCAATTAAATTTAAGTTTCCAAAGATAAAAATTCTATTTGAAGGTTGTTTGTAAAAATTGAACTTCTTCATATTCATAAAGTATAATTAACAATTATTCATTTTTAAAACTCAATTCTATGTGTCTTTTTATACCTAAAGCAGCATAGATGTAATTCATAAAAAAACGTTCGTAACCAATTGAATTTCAAAATAAACAATTTTATTAGCAGAATTCAATTTAAAAGGTTAATTTTGCCGCTTATAAAAATATAATATTATGAGTAACGGAACAGTAAAATTTTTTAACGACACTAAAGGGTTCGGATTTATCACTCCAGAAGGAGGAGAAAAAGATGTATTTGTACATGTGAGCAATTTAGTTGACGAAATCAATGAAGGCGACAAAGTGAGTTATGACTTAGAAGAAAGCCCAAAAGGATTAAATGCAGTGAATGTAAAAGTAATCTAATAAATTACTATCAACATATTTGTAGTAAAAGCCTGTCAATTAGACGGGCTTTTTTTATGCCTCTAAATTACGAACCTCGCCCTTTTAGAATTTTTAAAAATTCATTTCGAGTAATTTCTCTTGCTCCTAAACTAGCCAAATGATCATTGTAAATTTGACAATCGATTAGTTGATATTTTGATTGTTTTGAATTATTCTTACTACGCTCATTAACCAAGTGGTGCAGCGCGATCTTAGAAGCGTTACTTGTTTTACTAAACATACTTTCTCCACAGAAAACGTGACCTACTTCCACTCCGTAAAGACCTCCTACTAATTCTTTATTTTTCCAAACCTCTACAGACTTAGCAACACCTATTTCATGTAATTGGATATAGGCCTCTTGCATTTCATCTGTAATCCAAGTCCCAAATTCTTCTTTGCGATTAATATTCTTACAATTATAAATTACCTCTCTAAAAGCCTGGTTTTCTGTTACAATAAATTCGTTTTTTCTTACGACCTGTCGCATGCTTTTTGATACTATAAACTCCTCTGGAAACAAAACCATTCGATCTTTAGGACAATACCAAACAATAGGTTCTCCATCAGAAAACCATGGGAAAACTCCATTTTTATAAGCTAATTGCAAGCGCTCTTTAGATAAATCACCACCAATGGCAAGCATGCCATATTCATTTGTTTGATTAACGGGTGGAAATTCTAATTTTTCTGATAAAAAATGCATTCAACAAAAATAACTCTATTTTACAATTCACTTTTCTTAAATTTGTAAGAATGGCATTAGATGTTTTCCAATTTTTTATAGACAATCCAAAATACAACAAACTTGTAGGGAACGACTTTATGTTTGTAGAATATAAATGCCCTCTAGAGGTTGAACAATTTAAACTATGGACAGATACCAACTTTTTAACCTATGTAATTAGCGGAAAGAAAGATTGGACATCATTAAACGAGTTCAAAACCATTGAACAGGGTGATGTGCTATTTCTAAAAAAGGGTGTTTATAACACAAAACAATATTTTGATGTAGATTATTGTGTCCTATTGTTTTTTATAACAGATGATTTTATCCGAAATTTTATAAAGCAGCAAGTGGGTTACAAAAAAACTAATTTGACATATCCTGCCGATAAACAAATCTTTTCTGTCGACCCTGACCCCTCGTTGAAATCATTATTCTTGACTATTTTCAACTATTTACAAAAAGGAGAAGAGATCCCTCGGGAATTGGTCGAAATGAAGTTTAAAGAACTTTTATACACCATCATTTTGAATCCTGCCAATAATGAACTCGTAAATCATTTTCATTCACTACAAAATTCTTTTAAAACTAGTTTAAATGAAATCATGCTTCAAAATTTTCATTGCGACTTAAGTTTAAATGAATATGCGAGATTAAGCGGAAGAAGTTTATCGTCATTCAAAAGAGATTTCAAACAGTCTTTTAACGAAACACCTCATAAATGGATTGTAAACAAACGTTTAAACTACGCGAAATCGTTACTTCGAAATCCTGAATTAAACATAAATGATATTTGTTTTGAAGCGGGCTTTAAGAACACTTCTCATTTCAACAATTCATTCAAAGAAAAGTTTCAACTTCCTCCAAATCAATTCCGAAAGACTCATTACAACTTGTAAAATGCTTCTCTGAACTTTTTTCAAAACTATTTGAACTTTTTCAAAAATCTTAAATTTAGAATTGGCTATAATTTTGACAAAAAAATTTAAAACTTATAGTCATGAAAAAAGTATTAATGTTTACTTACTCAATTATTTCTTATTTAATAGGATTTGCCTCGTTACTTTACTGGATCTTATCGGTTAGCAATTTAATTCCTGAAATTTCAATTGATCGCCCTGCCGAATTACCCTTTATCTATGCCTTGCTTAAAAACTTTGGATTGGTTGCCTTATTTGGACTACAACATAGCATTATGGCAAGAAAATCGTTTAAAGATGCATTTGCAAAAGTATTCCCAAGACCTATAGAGCGAAGTACCTTTGTTCTTATATCCGGCTTGTTGTTAATGTTACTTGTGAAAGAGTGGGCTCCACTTGGTGGTTTAATTTGGGATGTATCACATATACCTGCATTGAATTACTCATTGTATATTTTATTTTTTACAGGATGGGCAATTCTATTTATTAGTTCATTCTTAATCAATCATTTTGATTTATTTGGACTTAGACAAACGTATTTAGAGTTAAAAAAGAAGCCTTATACTCCATTAAATTTTAAGGTTTTTTCTTTCTATAAATATGTAAGACATCCTCTTTATTTTGGTGGGATTTTAGGTCTTTGGGCAACTCCAACAATGACTATGACACATTTAACATTTGCGATTGGGCTGACCTCCTACTTTTTTATCGGGACACTATTTGAAGAGCGAGATTTAATAAAAGAATTCGGAAAACAATATAAAGATTATCAAAAGAAAACCGCTATGCTCATTCCTTTTACCAAAAGAAAATAAAAAAGGCGCACCATTTTGGTGCGCCTTTTTTATTATAAATCCTATTCTAACTAGAATGGTAAATCATCTGGCTCATTGCTAGATAAATCTGATGCTTGAATCTCTTCCATTGGAGGCATTTCATTACTTGGTGCCGCTGCTTGTAAGTTTTCAATTCTCCATCCTTGAATAGAATTAAAATACTTTGCAACTCCTTCTGGATTGATCCACTCACGACCTCTTAAATTAATTGCAACTTTAACATCTTGCCCAACTTGATATGAATTTAACAAATCACATTTATCTTGCACAAACTCAATCATTAACATTTGAGGATATTGCTCATTTGTTGTAATTACTAATTCTCTCTTTCTAAATCCGCTCGCTCCAAAAGTTTGCGTTTCATTAATCAACTTGATTTTTCCTGTTACTTCCATTCTTAATTTATTAGTTCATTAAAAGTACTTTCCAAGCACTTTCAACATCGTTATTTTTTAAATACTCTTGTGCAAATGTATGTTTTTTAACAATTTCTACACCTATAAATTCTGGATGTTCTTGAGCAAACTTATCAACATTTTGTTCATTTGGAAGACACTCTACATTGCCCAACATTCCTAAATCATTTCCAGTTAAAACTTTGCTATTTCTTATCGCTGCGGGAATAGCATCAACTCCTACTCCTAACGTAGTTAATGGTTTCGAAATTTCGAACATCCCTTGGTTTGCCCTCGTGTACCAATTACCTCCCATACGAGCCACAGTATCAATTTTAAATTGATCAATAGCACCATTTTCATCTAAAATAGTGTCATCAATATGCATTTTAACAACTTCACAAATAATCAGATTTCCGGCACCTCCTTCATTTCCTAATTCTACAATCTCGTTTATTTTACATTCAATTTGAACAGGTGATTCTTTAACTCTAAAAGGCTTCACTACATCAGATTTCAACATTGTCAATCCAGATTTATCAAATTCGTTCACACCATCGGGATATTCTGTGCTAGACAACGACATTTGTTGAACAATTTTGTGGTTTACAATATTAATGACAACCTCTTTCGTCTCTTTGGTATTAATTAAAGTGTGTTTAATCGTATTGTCACGAACTCTCCTTGCCGGAGAAAAAATTAAAATAGGTGGCTTTGCACTAAACACATTAAAAAAACTAAACGGAGATAAATTTGGATTTCCATCTTTATCTATTGTGCTTGCAAAAGCAATGGGCCTTGGAGTTACTGCCCCTAACAAGTAGCCATGCAATTGTTTGGTCGATATTTCTTCTGGTTTTACTGAAATCATACTCCAAAAATAAAGAAAGCCTAACAAACATAATATCAAATTGATATTTTAGTTATATGAGCATATATATTTTATATTTGTGTAGATGACTCCATTCTCCAAATCTCAATTACTCCGAGGCACGGCTATAAGCGTGTCCTTTATAATTGTTTCGCTTATTTTATGGAATACATATACTTTTTTTCAAAAGTTTAAGACAGAGGAACGTCAAAAAATGGAAATTTTAGCAAAAGCCTATGAGCGCTTGGGTTATTTCGATTTAGAAGTTGATACGGACTTAGAACTCTACATTCTAGAGAATTACACAACCAACCCAATGATTGAGACCGATAAAGACGGTACAATTACTATTTGGGCAAACGTAGGTATAGATGAACTTATAAGTTATGACTCTTTAACAAACAAAGATCGAGACATGCTGCATGATAAATTGCAGCTAATGAAAAACCAAAATGAACCAATAAAATATAGTTACCATGCTTTTGATGCCAATATTGAGCGTATAATATATTATCAAAATTCTGAATTGCTCCAAAAATTAACTTATTACCCTATAACTCTAATACTAATTTTAGTCTTATTTACCTCTGTAATTTTCTTCTATTTTAAATCTTCTAAAACCGCAAGCCAGAACAAACTTTGGACTGGTATGGCAAAGGAAACCGCACATCAAATAGGCACTCCGTTGTCTTCTTTATTGGGTTGGATTGAATTATTGCGATTAGAAAATACGGATGAAACCATCGTTTCAGAAATTGAAAAAGATGTAACTCGATTAAATGTTATTGCCGAAAGATTCTCTAAAATAGGATCGATACCAGAATTAGAAAAGCACAATATTGTTAAGGTTACTAAAAATGCCTTCGCATATATAGAATCTAGAAGTTCCAAGCAAGTTAATTTCAGTTTTATTACTGAATCAGAAGAATTATTTGCACTCATTAATCTTCAGCTTTTTGGCTGGGTAATTGAAAATTTAGTAAAAAATGCAATTGACTCCATGAAAGGAAAAGGGGCGATTTCCATTGAAATAAAAAATACTTCCAAAGAAATTCAAATTTTTATTTCTGATACTGGTAAAGGAATCCCAAAAAGTTTACGTCAACGCATATTTACGCCCGGTTTCACCACAAAAAAAAGAGGTTGGGGATTAGGTTTATCTCTCTCTAAACGTATTGTGGAAGAATACCACAATGGTAAAATATTTGTGAAAAAATCTGAAATAAACAAAGGATCAACTTTCTGCATTAACCTAAGAAGGGCTGAATAACCAGATCTTTTTTGTATTTTTGAATACACTCCATTGATTTTAACACTAACCAAATCAACTTGTTATGAAATCCAAAACTTTCTTAATTATTGGGGTCGTATCTCCTTTATTTTTAATTATAGCATTTTTCAACCTTAATTCATCGGAACAGGTTTCCACTTATGCAGCATCAAATTTTAAAAAATGTGTTTCGACCAACTTTTTACTTACAGAAGTTGATACCACAAGACCTATTGCTCCTTTATTTAATGATTTAGGAGATTTGAATTATACTGTAAGTACAAAAAATAAAAAAGCACAAGCATTTTTTAATCAAGGATTAAAACTTACGTATGCATTTAACCATGCAGAATCGCATAGATCTTTTATGGAATCTGGTCGTTTAGATAACAATTTAGCAATGGCTTATTGGGGACAAGCATACGCCTTAGGGCCAAATATTAATGATCAATTGCCTGACGAAGAAAGAAGTTTAATAGCCTATGAAGCCATTCAAAATGCATTGAAACTTATAGATAAATCCTCTAAAAAGGAGCAACTTCTCATTAATGCATTAAGTACTAGATACTCTAAAGATTCTGAAAACAGAGAAGAATTAAATATGGCATATATGTTGGCTATGGAAAAGGTTGTAAACGAATTTCCAAATGATGTTGATATTCTTACGTTATATGCCGCATCTGTTATGAATACTGTTCCATGGAATTATTGGGATAATGATGGAAATCCATCTCCTAATATTGCAGAAGCGAAAGCTGCTTTAGAAAAAGCAATAAAAATAGATGACAATCATCCTGGAGCACATCATTATTACATTCATATGGTTGAATTACCAAAACCTGATTTAGGTATTCAAAGTGCAGATAAATTAGGGACCACAATGCCAGGAGCAGGTCATATTGTTCACATGCCTGGGCATATTTATATGCGAGTGGGACGTTATGATGACGCTGTTAGAGTTAATGAGGAAGCTATTTTAGCAGACGAAAGTTATATTTCTCAATGTTTCTCTCAAGGTCTTTACCCATTGGGCTATTACCCTCATAATATTCATTTTTTGTGGTCATCAGCAAGCATGCAAGGAAACAGTACAAAAGCAATTTCGGCGGCAAAAAAAACAGCAGAAAAAGTACCTGCCAATAGTTTATCAGGTTCTCAATTTCATCAAAATTTTGCTGCTACACCATTACTAGCATATACAAGATTCGGAAAATGGAATGACATTTTAACAACACCTGACCCTGGAGACAACCTTACCTATTTAAAGTTAATTTGGCATTACTCCAGAGGAATTGCGTTTTTAAGAAAAAATAATTTAAAAGAAGCTGAAGAGGAATTAGAATTGCTTGCAAATAGAAACACAGAAGAAGACGATGATAGAGCTTCTAACGTTGCGAATGTTGCATTTGAAATTTTAGCAGGTGAAATAGAGGTTTACAAAGGGAATTTAGAAAATGGAATTAATCATCTAAAAAATGCCGTTGCCTTTGAAGATGAATTGCCTTACGATGAGCCCGCTGCGTGGTATATTCCTACGCGCCAAACATTAGGAGCCTTTTTAAACAAAGCAAAAAAATACGATGAAGCAGAAATTATTTACAGAGAAGATTTAGACTATTACCGAGCAAATGGTTGGAGTTTAATGGGGCTTTATACGAGCCTATTAGGGCAAGGAAAAATAGAAGAAGCTAAAAAAACAAAAAAGGCATTTGACCAAGCCTGGTCAAATGCCGATATAGAAATTAATAATTCTATTCTTTAGTTATAATTTCGATGCAATATCTTTTGCTACTTGCTCAAATTCATCTTTAGATAAGGAAACTTTTTTCTGAAACTGAATATCAGCCATTGATTGTAATGGAATTAAGTGCACATGCACATGTGGCACTTCTAATCCAATAACGGACATTCCTATTCGTTCACAATTTATAGCCTTTTCCATTGCAATTGCAATTTTTCTAGAAAAGCTCATTAATCTATTGTACATGTCTTCATCTAATTCGAACAATTTATTCACTTCCTTTTTTGGAACTACCAAAGTATGACCAGGAGCATTTGGATTTACATCTAAAAATGCTATAAAATCATCGTTTTCTGCAACCTTATAACAAGGAATTTCGCCGTTTATTATTTTGGTAAATATAGATGCCATTATCTCGAAATTTCCATGATTTCAAATTTCATAATTCCATTCGGCACTTGAATTTCTGCAATATCGCCGACTTGCTTTCCTAACAATCCCTTACCAATTGGAGAATTTACAGAAATCTTCATCTTTTTCAAATCTGATTCTGAATCGGCAACAAGGGTATACACAAACTCCATCTTGTTAGTGGTATTTTTAATTCTTACCTTAGATAATACCAATACTTTTGAAGTGTCCAATTGAGACTCATCTATAATTCGTGCTTTAGAAAAAACATTTTTCAATTTTGCAATTTTAAACTCTAAATGAGATTGCTCTTCTTTTGCAGCATGGTATTCAGCATTTTCACTCAAATCACCTTTATCTCGTGCATCTGCAATTTCTTGAGTTACTCTTGGTCTTTCAACATTTTCTAAATGCTCTAACTCCTCTTTTAATTTTTGAAACCCTTCTGGGGTGTAATAAGAAACATCACTCATATCTTACTATTTTATAAATAAAAAATCTCAAAACTGCATTACAGCATGAGATTACATTATCTTGATTATCACTTAATACAAATGTACAAAATATTTGTAAATTGCCACCGTTTTAAAGATTCATACCTAAGATTTAATGAAAAAAGTATTCCTACTAATTTGCACCATTTTTATTTTGAGTTGTGAGAGTGATGGTGGAAATCAGCGATGCGATATAA
Source organism: Bacteroidetes bacterium MedPE-SWsnd-G1 (assembly GCA_001874265.1). Classification (GTDB taxonomy): domain Bacteria; phylum Bacteroidota; class Bacteroidia; order Flavobacteriales; family Flavobacteriaceae; genus Urechidicola. The sequence goes on from MPDD01000026.1 coordinate 33,767, forward strand.
TTAATCCAATTACCGTTAATTTAGCAAACCCAGAATTTATAAATATTCAAGTTCCAGGAGGTTGGTCTTATGCTAATGGAGGTCCAAAAGGTTTGGTCATTTATAACTTTGGCAGCAATTATAAAGCATTTAGCAGAGAATGCCCATCTGTAAATAATTGTGCTCAGAAAATGACTGTAGAAAACGACATTAAACTTGTTTGCCCTTGTGATGATGCCGAATTCAGTATTTTAGACGGTTCTCCTCAAACTGCAGGAATTAACGAATCTGTATGTGAATTTAAAGTTTCATTAGTAGGAAGCGGTGTGTTAAATATCAGCAATTATTAAGGCAAATTTGAATTCGTATCCTTATTTTTGTGCGAAACTTTTATAAGGTGATAAATTATTTTTCTTCAGATTTTAAATTGGGAGTTTTAGGAGGTGGTCAACTTGGAAAAATGCTCCTTACAGAAACTCATAAATACGATATTCATACGTCAATTTTAGACAATTCTGCTGATGCTCCATGTGCACAAATTTGCGATGAATTTGTACAGGGTGATTTAATGGATTTCGATACTGTGGTTAATTTTGGAAAAACAGTTGATATCCTTACAATTGAAATTGAACATGTTAACGTAGATGCACTTGAACACTTAGAAAAAAATGGAAAAACAGTTTATCCTAAAAGTAAAGACTTGCGGATTATCCAAAACAAAGGTGTTCAAAAATCTTTTTATGAAAGCAATAATATAGCAACATCAGCTTTTAAAAAATTTAATACCATTGCTGAATTAAAAGCGAGTGTTAAAAATAATGAAGTAACAATTCCTTTTGTATGGAAATCTACCCAGTTTGGTTACGATGGAAATGGTGTTAAAATGGTAAGGACTATTTCAGATTTAGAAAATTTAAACGAAACCGAGTGTATTGCTGAAGAATTAGTGGATTTCAAAAACGAATTAGCCGTTATTGTTGCTCGCAACCCTAATGGAGATATCGCAACATATCCCGTTGTAGAAATGGAATTTCATCCAGAAGCAAATCAAGTAGAATATGTAATTTGCCCTGCAAGAATTAATGATAAAGTAGCCGCGAAGGCAAAGAGCACAGCGTTAAATGTTGCTAAAGCGTTCGATTTTGTTGGGTTATTAGCGGTCGAAATGTTTCAAACTCAAAATGATAAAATCTTAGTAAACGAAGTTGCTCCAAGAACTCATAATAGTGGACATTATAGTATCGAAGCTTCTTACACAAGTCAATTTGAGCAACATGTCCGTGCTATTTTAAATCTACCATTAGGCAATACAGATAGTAAAGTTGCTGGAATTATGGTAAATTTGGTAGGTGCTGAAGGTTATCAAGGTGAAGTTGTTTATGAAAACATGGACAAAATTTTAGCCATTGATGGTGTTACTCCGCATATTTATGGTAAAAAACAAACGCGACCATTCAGAAAAATGGGGCATGTAACTATCGTAAATGAAAATATTGAAGAAGCAAGACGTGTTGCTGAACAAGTAAAAAATACAATTAAAGTAATAAGCAAATAATCATGGCTAAAGTAGGAATTATCATGGGAAGCAACTCCGATCTTCCAGTAATGCAAGGAACAATTGATATTTTAAATAGTTTTGATATTGAAGTTGAAGTTGATATCGTTTCAGCTCACAGAACTCCAGAAAAACTATGGGATTACGCAAAAAACGCGCACACCAGAGGCATAACAGTAATTATTGCTGGAGCCGGTGGCGCTGCTCATTTACCCGGTATGGTTGCCTCTATGAGTCCTTTACCTGTAATTGGCGTACCAGTAAAGTCTAGAAATTCTATTGATGGTTGGGATTCTGTTTTATCTATATTACAAATGCCGTCTGGTGTACCGGTTGCTACAGTTGCCTTGGATGGCGCAACAAATGCAGGAATATTAGCGGCTCAAATTATCGGCGCACAGGACAAATGTGTTCTGGATAAAATTCTCTTTTATAAAGAAAGTCTTAAAGTTAAAGTAAATAAGGCTTCAGAAGAAATGAAGAAATAGTTCTATTTCTTAAATTCATTTATAATTAGTCATATTTTAACATGACTCCAACTTCAAATCATCACGCATGAACAATCCTTTAGTTTCAGAATTTAACACTCCATTTCAAACCGCTCCATTTTCAAAAATTAAATCGGAGCATTTCGAACCAGCAATTAAGCAAGGAATTGCTATGGCAAAGGAAGACATTGATGCTATTACAAAAACTATAGATGAACCATCTTTTTCTAATACCATTGAAGCACTTGAGTTTTCTGGTATGCAGCTAAAGAGAATAACAAGCGTATTTTTTAATCTGAATTCAGCAGAAACAAATGAAGATATTCAGAAAATTGCTCAGATCGTTTCTCCTCTTTTAACAGAGTTTGCCAATGACATTAGATTAAATGAGACCTTATTTAATAGAGTATCAACCATTTTCAAAATTAAAGAAACTTTAAATCTTACGGTCGAGCAGAATACATTACTAACAAACCAATACAAAATGTTCGTGCGAAATGGTGCAAACTTAAATGAAGATGAAAAGTTGCAATTACGGACTATTGATACTAGGCTTTCAAAATTAAGTTTAAAATTTGGAGAGCATGTATTGGCAGATACCAATAGTTTTGAACTTCATATTACAAAGGATGAAGAACTTAGTGGTTTACCAGAAGGTTCAAAAGAAGCTGCTAAATTAACAGCTAAAGAAAAGAACAAAGAAGGCTGGATATTTACGCTAGACTACCCAAGTTATATACCTTTTATGACGTATTCAGAAAACAGATCTTTAAGGAAAAGGTTGGCTATTGCATTTGGGGCTAAAGGCTTTCAAAACAACGAAAATAACAATGAAAACATTGTATTAGAAATTGTAAAACTTCGCCAACAACGGGCTAATTTGTTGGGTTATAAATCTCATGCTCATTTTGTTCTAGAGGAACGCATGGCGCAAAACCCTGAAACAGTTTCATCGTTTTTAAATGAATTATTAGACAAAGCATCACCTGCGGCAAAAAATGAATTCGATCAACTTTCAGAATTTGCAAAAAACAATGATCATATTGAAACTTTGGAAAAATGGGATAGCGCTTATTATTCTGAAAAATTGAAAAAGGAATTACTCGATTTAGACGAAGAACAATTAAAACCGTATTTTAAATTGGAAAACGTACTTAACGGAGTATTTACTGTTTCCAATAAACTTTTTGATTTAAAATTCGAAGAAGACAAAACGATTGATACGTATCATAAGGATGTAAAGACCTACAAGGTCCTAGATATCAATGAAAATTTAGTTGCAATTTTCTACGCCGATTTCTTCCCTAGAGCAGGAAAAAGAAATGGTGCGTGGATGACTTCGTTTAAGGATCAATGGCAGCAAGACGGAGAAAACTCCAGACCTCATATTTCCATTGTTTGCAATTTCACAAAACCAACAGATTCTAAACCCTCACTCTTAACTTTTAACGAGGTTACCACTTTATTCCATGAATTTGGACATGCTTTGCATGGCATGCTAGCAAATACTGTATACCCAAGTTTATCTGGAACTAGCGTACATTGGGATTTTGTTGAATTACCAAGTCAAATTTTAGAAAATTGGTGCTACGAGAAAGAAGCGCTTCATCTTTTTGCTAAACATTATGAAACTGGCGAATCTATTCCTATGGAATTAATCGATAAAATCAAAAAGGCTTCGAATTTCTTAGAAGGCATCGCTACATTAAGACAACTAAGTTTTGGTTTATTAGATATGGGATGGCATGGTAACGATCCATCTAATATTAATTCTGTTAAAGATTTTGAAAACAACGCGTTCAAAAACACAAATCTTTATCCAAAAGTCTCGAAAAATTGTATGAGTACTGCTTTTTCGCATATTTTTCAAGGTGGATACTCTTCAGGGTATTATTCTTACAAGTGGGCTGAAGTTTTAGATGCGGATGCATTTGATTATTTTAAATCTAATGGGGTATTTAACAAAGAAATCGCTTTAAGCTTTAAAGAAAACATCCTATCAAAAGGCGGAACTGAAAATCCAATGTCTTTATACAAGAGATTTAGAGGAAAAGAACCTAATTCAGATGCGTTATTAAAAAGAGCAGGGCTTCTAAAAAAGCATTAAACGTCCATTTTTAAGCCAAAATTTCTTGTTTTGAATCACAAATCGAAGACAATCTAACTATTTTTTAGCAGGCTTCAATTCCAAATAAATGGTGCCAAAATCAAACAAATGGTACGTTTTCTTAAACAAATGGTAAATTTTTTCCGTTTTTGTTTGGTACGAACATATATTTTTTATACTATTGTAGTGTAATATTTCAATTGTACCCCACAAAAACCCCACAACGGATGAAATTAATTACATATAAACCAAACACTTTTTTGTCGCTGACATGCGTCAATTCTATTTATGCAAAAAAAAGTGAAGATTTTACTACAGTAATTAGCGTTAACAACATTAATTCTTTACTTGTAAAAATTGAATGTATTGTATTGTCAATAGTTCAAAGAAGTGTTGGTTTTTTAACTATTAAAAATTCGATACCTCAAATTTCAAAAAATATACAAAGATTCATTTTAGTAGGATGGATAGATCGGCCGTAGTTTCCTTCATTGATATTGTCCCCACAGCAATATCGTTGAAGAATTAATTACGGCTGAATTTATTTTTTCATGTTTTTCTTAACCCCACAAATCCCCACAATTATGAAAACAATTACTTTAAGATTATTACTTATTCTATCTCTAACTTTTTCATTTTATTCATGTACTTCAGATGAAGATGGAATCTATTTAGATGAAACATCGTCAAAATTTAATGATATTAATCTTTCCTATACACAAATGGAATTTGAAATATTAAATTTAGTTAACGAACATAGAAAATCTGTTGGATTAAATCCATTAAATACTATTAATTTAGTTTCTAAGGAAGCTATATCCCATACTGATTACATGATTTCTGTAGGTACTGTGAGTCATGATAATTTTAGTGACAGACATCAAAAATTAGTTAAAGGTGTTGCGGCAAAAAAGGTAGGAGAAAACGTAGCTTACGGATATAGATCTGCTAAAGCAGTAGTAAATGCTTGGATTAATAGTGACGGACATAGAATGAATATAGAAAATGAAAACTTTACAGACTTTGGCATTTCTACTAAACAAGATGCTGAAGGAAGAAACTATTTCACACACATATTTATAAAAAGATAAAAAGGAATGTAGGATAAAAAAACTAAGTTGTCCCCACAACAATAGCACCCCAAAGCAATTTGTTTTCAAACTCCCATTAACTTAATTAAAATAGTTAATGGGAGTTTATTTAGGTAATAACTAAAAAATCACCTCACAATAAAATAATGATCGGTGATTAAAATGAACAGTCACAACTCGAATCTATATCTCGTCCCCACAACAATAAAAAAATTCGTAAACGCTGTGACCGTATGTTAAAAAAGCAGCCGGAATTAAATTAAGATAGATATTCTCGTCCCCACAACAATAGTCTCTAAAAATTTTGATTCGCGACTGCCAATAATTTTATTAAAATTTACTGAGGTTGATACAATTAGTATTTAAATTTTGAGGTATATGGGGATAATTTGAATGTTTTTATTTAAAAAAGCAGTCGTAATAACTTAATAGATATTCTCGTCCCCACAACAATAGTCTCTAAAGTCTTTACATTACGACTGCTCAAAGATAATCAATATTTTTATGAACTGCAACTATCTACATTATAGTAGTCTTCATTTTTAATTTACTCTTATTTCATCTTTATGATGATAAATTCTGTTCTTCTATTTAACTGATGTTCATCCTCTGAACATCTTACATCGTTTGTACACTTCTTTGTCTTACCATCTGGTAATTCTATTGCTACCATCTGCGATTCTCCAAAGCCTTCGTACTTCGTTATTCTACTTGCATCAACTCCGTTCTCTATCAAATAATCATATGTAGACTTCGCTCTTCTGTTAGACAAGCCCATATTATAATCGTCATCTGCTCTACTATCGGTATGTGACTCTAATCTAATAACCATTCCTGGATATTCATTCACCATTAAGTCTACAACCATATCTAACTCTAATGCTGCATCTGGTC
>MPDD01000027.1 GCA_001874265.1 Bacteroidetes bacterium MedPE-SWsnd-G1
ATAATACCTAAATTTTTCTAAAAATAATTTATATGATAGCAATTATTTCTTTTACTACCTTTGCAATTATTAAACAAAAGAAATTTTTACCATGATTCAGTTAGACGCGACAGATGTTCTGTTAATAAATGAACTACAAAAAGATTCGAAGCAGTCCATAAAACAACTGTCTGAGAAAATTAATCTATCAATAACACCTACCCATGAGCGTATAAAGAAAATTGAGGCAAGTGGTATTATTAGAAAATATGTAGCGCTTGTAGATCAAGAACTCGTTGGAAAAAAATTCACAGTATTCTGCCAGGTTACACTTATAAAACACCAAGAGTCCTCTTTTAAAGAATTTGAAAAATATATAGCACCTTTTAATGAAATTCAGGAAGTTTCTTATATAGCAGGTAATTATGATTATTTGCTTAAAATTGTCTTAAATGACATGAAGGATTATCAGGAGTTCATTATGCATAAGATTTCTCAATTAAAGGTTATTTCAAATATCCAAAGTTCATTTGTAATAAACCAAATAAAAAATGAGACTAAAATATTTCTATAATAGTCTCATTTTTACAATTAAGTTGATTTAATTAATTTTTGGTGTAATCATTATGTATTATTTCTGCTAAGATTTCCCAATCTTTATCTGTCATTCTTCCTGGAGTAAATAAGCATATACCCGCAGCACCATTTAGCATTGACTCTCTAACAGCATCCTCTAATTCTTCGGGAACCAATCCATGATTCTCAGGATCCGCTTGTGATGCTTTCTTTTCTGGATTTGGACATATGAACAAACCGCTAAAAATTGGTTTTTTGTTGTCTACTGAAGTTACAGCCTCCTTGGTTACTTCTCCAATCCATTTGGTATCTTCCAAGTAGAAATCATTATAATTCATTGGATATATAGCATCTAAATTCCATTTATCCCATTCTTGTCGAACTAATTTTTTGGCAACCGAATGTGGGCCAGGGAATACCGCTGCATTTATTTTTTTTCCTTTTGCATGCACAACATCAGCTAACCTGTTTACAATAGAAGTAATTAAATCGTATCTATATTGCTTCCACTCTTCTACTGAAGGAGCGTCATCAACTCTTTTAATATCAATACCTGTTTTTGCCTTGAAGCCACTTGTACAATCATCACAATAGCAATAATCAAATTGAGGATGTTCAACATTCATTGTCAATCCATATTTATCCCATAAACCTCTAGCCAAAATTACATCTGGATATCGAATATAATCTAAATGAATTCCATCGACTTCAGGTACATCTGCAATGCTACCGTATAATTCAGATAGGAAATTATACGTTCCTTCCTTACTTGGACATAGAAAAGTATAATGCGAAACGTATGCTGGTTTGTCATATGCAGACTCTCCATTTCTATTAACAGCATACCATTCTGGTTTTAAATTCTTATTCTTTCCTTGCACCATAGTTGGCACCCAAGTATTAAATTCTAAGCCTTCAGCTTTTGCTATTTTACCTGCGCGGGCATAAGTTGCAGGGTCATGTCCTCCATTATACATCAAACCATCTACCCCTTTTTCTTTTAAATCTTTAAAATGAGCCTTTAATTCTTCATCACTTGCGTCCTTTTTATGCCCCATCCATGCATGGACCGGAATTTTATAAGATGATTGGGGGTTACTAACAAAATCTTGTTTTTGCTTCGTATTATTACAAGACACTACCAAACCAATTATAAATAATAATCCTATTACTTTTCTCATTTTAAAAATTTTTATTAACACTATAAAAATGCGTCATTTTGAAATAAACAAGCGCTTTTTTTATACATAAGGTAAAAAACAATAGACCAATAACAAAAAGTTTAGTCTAAATCTCTCTTCAAAAAGAAGGTTTGCGTTTTGTAAATTATTCATTCAAAAAATGCAATATATTAACATATAATTCATTGTTATTAACTTTAAAGTAAATTATACTTAATATTTATGTATTTTGGATGCGTAATAAATAATTACCAAACTAATGAGAAAATCAAATCAAGTAAGTCGACGAAATTGGTTAAAAACAGGAGGGTTATCCTTAGCAGCAATGGCTTTAATGCCAAACGATATTTGGGCAACTAACGTCTCGGAGGCTCAATTTAAGAATAATAAATATCTATTTGATATAGAAAATTCGTTAAATGAATTTACTCCACCAATTGAACCTGTAGAATTACCATTAAAAGCTATTTTAAGAGCAAATGAAAATCCTTATGGCCCATCAAAATTGGCGATAAAAGCATTTCAGGAAGAAACTTTTAAAGGCAATAGATATGCGTGGAAAACCCTATCTAATTTAATGGATAAAATTGCTAAAAAAGAGAATGTTACTAAAGATCAAATTTTAATGGGACCAGGCTCATCAGATATTCTTGAAAAAATAGCAATGGTGTTTTTTCAGAATGGAGGGAATGTTGTAAGTGCGGATCCTAGTTATATGTCTTTAATTAAAGTATCTGAAGCTGTTGGAGGCAACTGGAAAGCAATAAAACTGCTACCGGATTCTTCTCACGATTTAGAAAAAATGGAAGCGGCAATAGATAGTGAAACGAAATTAGTGTATATCTGTAATCCAAATAATCCAACAGGATCCATAACTGACGCAAATAAATTGAAAGATTTTTGCAGCAGAATTTCAGAAAAAGTACCCGTATTTGTTGACGAGGCCTATATAGAACTAGCAAATAATGGTTTAAAAGATAGTATGGTAGATTTAGTTAGCCAGGGTAAAAATATAATAGTCGCTAGAACTTTTTCTAAAATTCATGGTATGGCAGGGTTAAGAATTGGATACATGGTCACTAGCAAAGAAATCATGGATAAAATTACTCCTATTACCAGAGGAGGTATGGGAATAACTGGGCCGTCGATTGTAGCAGCTACAACAAGTATGGACGATGTAGATTTTCTCAAAACCACAAAATCAAAAATCACCGAGGCTAGGGAATATACCTATAAGTACTTAAATTCTAAGAATTATGTTTCTCTGCCCTCTCAAACAAATTTCATAATTTTTGAAATTCCTATGGAAGGAGATGAATTTCTTAAGAAAATTTATGCCAAAAGAGTTGGTGTAAGAGCCTTTAAGTTTTGGGATAAAAATTGGTGTAGAGTAAGTATTGGTACTATGGATGAAATGAAACTATTTACTGGTGCCATGGACGAAATATTTGCTTAATATATGGCTTCAATTGAAAAATCAATTGTATTTGTATTATTTATAATTCTTGGTCTATTATTAAAAAGTAAATTCAAAAATAAAGAAGAGCTAAAAGGGATAAAAACAATAATTTTATCCTTGGCTCTTCCGGCTACAATTTTTTTGGCCTTATTGAAGATAAATATAAGTTCAGATTTAATCATTCTACCAGCAATTGCATTACTATTTAATGTTTTTCTTTATGCAGTAACTCCTGTATTATTACATATCATAGGCGTTTCTGATGCTCAAAAAGTAAGAACTGCAAAGTTATTAGTTTCTTCATTGGCTCCGGGACTCTCCTGTTTTCCGTTTATACTAGAATTTTTAGGAGAAGATATGCTAGCAAATGCTGCAATGGCCGATTTAGGAAACAAATTTTTTGTTTTAATTGTACTTTATATTTTCGCCATTAATTGGCATTATAAACGTCAAAACACATCTAATGGTGGTTTAAGATCAAAAATTTTAAGTTTGTTAAAGGTTTTAATTTTAGAGCCTGTAAATATTTGTATTGGCTTGGCATTAGTACTTTTATCTCTAAACTTAGATTTAGCAAGTTTACCTTTATACATTCAAGAATTATTTAATCGACTTAGTTCGCTCATGACGCCATTGGTCTTACTATTTATTGGACTTGCAGTTAAATATAAAAGAAAAGAGTTTGCCGAAATATTTTCAATACTAATGTTTAGAGCAGGAATCTCGTTGCTCTTAGTTGTCGCTTTTGTAACAATTTTTAATGTTTCAGAGAATGTTTCATTATTTATGGTTGTATTTTCACTCAGTTCCTGTAGTTTTTGGCCTTTTGCACATATATCTAGTATTGCCTTAAAGGAGCGAAATGTTAGTGCTTCGAATAAAACCTTTAATTCTGAGTTCGCTTTAGCTATTTTGGCGCTGTCGCTACCTATTTCTGTAGCACTTATTTTAGCCATTTTTACAGCAGGAGCAACATTTAAAGATACAGGGAACTTACTTCTATTGGCATTGACCTTATTTGCATTGGGCAGTTTTGTTCCTTTATATAGATGGATGAAAAAAGGAGCACAAGTAAAACAACGTTATAAGAATATTGATCTTAAAAATAAACCTCTTTAAAATCTAAAAAATTATCAACAACTTACTTTAACATGTACTAAATATCTTAAATAAATTTTACATTGCATTTTATTTAAATTAATGCATATTGAAAGTTTGTATAGCGGAAAAGCCTAGCGTTGCTAGAGAAATTGCGAATGTTTTAGGAGCCTCTACTAAACGCGATGGTTATTTTGAAGGAAATGGATATGCCGTAACTTATACCTTTGGTCATTTGTGCACACTGTATGAACCAAATGATTACAAACCACATTGGAAAAGTTGGGACTTGAATAACCTACCAATGCTACCTGAAAAATTTAAGACAAAAGTTTCAAAAAATGACGGTATACAAAAGCAGTTTAATATTGTTAAAAATTTATTTGATAAAGCAACTGTAGTTATAAATTGCGGTGATGCCGGGCAAGAAGGAGAATTGATTCAGCGTTGGGTTTTAAATCAAGCGGATTATAAAGGTGAAGTACAACGCTTGTGGATTTCATCTTTAACAACAGAAGCCATTAAGGAAGGGTTTAAAAATCTTAAACCTAGTGAAGATTACGATAATTTATATTATGCTGGGTTTTCACGGGCTATTGGAGATTGGTTGCTGGGGATGAATGCAACACGGTTATACACTGTTAAGCATGGAGGTTATAAACAAATGCTTTCCATTGGAAGAGTTCAGACTCCAAGTTTAGCAATGGTTGTAGAGCGCTACCTTCAAATTCAAAATTTTAAGCCTCAACCCTATTGGGAATTGCAAACAAGTTTTAGAGATACTTTATTTAGTTATGAAGAAGGGCGTTTTTTTAAAAAAGAAGAAGGTCAGGAATTAGCAAACAAAGTACAGCAATCGGAATTTGAGATAACTGAAATCAAAAAGAAAAAAGGAAAAGAATACGCTCCTAAATTATTCGATTTAACTGGACTTCAAGTTTATTGTAATACGAAATTTGGTTTTTCTGCTGATGAGACATTAAAGATTGTTCAAAAACTATATGAGCAAAAGGCCGTTACCTACCCCAGAGTTGATACCACGTTTTTACCAAATGATGTGTATCCCAAAGTTGAAGGGATACTTAAGCAATTAAAAAGATATCAAAAATTGACAACTCCTTTATTTGGAAAGCCAATTAAGAAATCAACCAAGGTTTTTAATGATAAAAAAGTAACCGATCACCACGCAATTATTCCTACGGGTGTAGAGATTAATTTACAATATAATCAGCAACAAGTTTATGACATTATTACCAAGCGTTTTATTGCTGTATTTTATGACGATTGTATTGTCGCAAATACGAATGCACAAGGTAAAGCTGCCGATGTTTTGTTCAAAACAACCGGAAAGGAAATTTTAGAGAAAGGGTGGCGCATAGTTTTTGAGTCAGCAGATACGAAAGAAAAGAAAGAAGGAAATATTTTACCAAATTTTACAAAAGGCGAAAATGGCCCGCACACACCTACTTTTACAGAAAAGTTTACCAAGGCTCCAAATCAATTTACAGAGGCCTCATTGCTAAGAGCAATGGAAACTGCGGGTAAACAAGTAGATGATGATGAGATGCGAGAGTTGATGAAGGAGAATGGCATTGGACGTCCTTCTACGCGCGCCAATATTATTGAAACACTTTTTAGAAGAAAATACATAGAACGAAAAAAGAAGCAATTAATACCAACTTCTACCGGTATCCAATTAATTGCCACCATTCAAAATGACTTATTAAAATCAGCGGAACTAACGGGGCGTTGGGAGAAACGTTTGAAAGAAATTGAACGTGGTGAATTCAATGCAGGGACATTTATCAAAAACATGAAGAGAATGGTAGATGAACTAGTTTATGAGGTAAGAATGGAAAAAGTTAAAGCGAATATTTCTCACATCAATTCTAAAGTTGAATCAAAACCAACTAAGAAGAAAACTATATCAAAAGGAATTACTTCTGAGAATTGTCCAAAATGTAAACAAGGAACAATTTTAAAAGGCTCTTCTGCGTATGGCTGTAGCGCATATAAAGACGGATGTACTTTTAAATTGCCTTTTAAGTTTGAAGGAAAGAAAATTTCAGAGAAACAATTTGTTCGTTTACTTCAAAAAGGATGTACTGTTAATTTAAAGGGCTTTAAAACTAACAATGGAACTCTAGAAGGTCTTCTCAGGTTCGATGAACAATTCAATTTAAAATTAGAACCGAAAACACAACCGGTTCCAACTATTATTAAATGTCCTAAATGTTCAAAAGGTACCATACTAAAAGGTTCTAATGCATATGGTTGCAGTAACTTTAAAAATGGATGTGATTTTGTGTATTCGTTTGATAAACTTAGAAGTGATTCTAAAGGTCAGAAATTAACAAAAGAACTTGTATACAACTTAATAACTAACTCTAATTAATTGCATTAATTATACTTCCAACAATTCATTCAGCCAACTTATGTTAAAGTTCGATTCAGCTGCAACAAAAATAAATTCCTATCGTCTATATAATGTGGATTAACTAATTCAATTATTTTTAATTGAATTTAAAGCGTGGCATATTGTGCTGCGCTTTTTTTGGTGAAATTTTTAAACTGCTTTAACTTTTATTTCTCTTTTTAAATCTAGAAAGTAATGCAACTTCTCTTTTACTATTGATAAAATAAACACCTAACAATAAAATAAATGCAGCAATAATAGACTGCCCTGTTATTACTTCTCCTAAAAAATACCAACCTAAGAACAAAGCAATGATCGGATTTACATACGTATTGGTAGCCACTTTTTCTGGAGAAACCTTTTTAAGTAAATAATTAAACGATGTAAAAGCGATAATACTCCCAAAAATTATTAATACAACAACCGAATAGAATACATCTGCATCCCATGTTACGGGACTACTCCACTTTTCACCAAGAGCAAAACTTGTAATACAAAGCATAACACCACCAATAAGCATTTGATATCCTGTATTAACAAAATAGTTTTTTGGTAAATCAGCTTTACCAACAAATAAACTTGCATATGCCCAACTGCACATACAGATAAAAATAAGCACTATACTCAGTAACTTGTTCTCTCCAGAAACTATATGATTCTGACTTACTAATAAGTAAATACCTAAAACACCCAAAATAACTCCAATCATAGAGGTTGTTTGGATTTTCTTGCCCTGCAATATTCGCATTAGAATAAGTACCACTAAAGGCTGTGCTGAAATTTCTAACGCTACAAAGCCACTATCCACAAAATTTAGCGTCCATACAACAATTCCATTTCCAAAAGTGAGAAACAAAAATCCTGCTATTGCAGTATTTAGCAATTGTTTTTTAGTCACCTTTAAAGACAATCCTAAAAGTTTAGCAATTATCATTATTACAATTCCCGAAACGGTAAATCGAATGGCTGCCAGCATAAATGCTGGTAATTGTGTTACAGCAATTTTATTTAATAAATATGTTGATCCCCAAATTACATAAATAGAAAAGAAGGCTAATATAATAATTACCTTTTCAGAGAATTTTTCTTTCATGCAGCTAATATAGTTTCATTAATTCTCAATTACATTCTTTTTAAATGAGAGGCTTATAAAAAACGGGCTTGATTCAAATCAAGCCCGTTACATTGTTAATCAACTAATTCTAATCCTTGATTGATTCCTTTTTCTATAGCAGGCACTCCACGATCCATCCAAATTGGTTTTGATTCACCTTTTAAATAATGGTCAAAGAATTGCGCCATTCTTATTTGAAAATCCTTTCTGTTTTGCATTTTTAAAGGCCAATGAGGTTCTTCATTATAATTCAAGAACCAAGACGGTTTCCCTAACCTTCTTAATGCTACAAAAAATTCAATTCCCTGATACCATGGTACGTGACCATCTGCGTCGTTATGCATTATTAATAAGGGTGTGTTTATTTTATCAATATTAAAAATTGGAGAATTTTCGATGTACAACTCAGGCTTTTCCCAAAGGGTTGCTCCTAACCTACTTTGTGTATGCTCATATTGAAATTGTCTGCTAAGACCTGTCCACCATCTTATTCCTCCATAAGCACTAATCATATTTGGAACGGGTGCTCCAGATTCAGCGGCTTTAAATATATCAGTTTTAGTAACTAGATGCGCTATTTGGTATCCTCCCCAACTATGACCTTGAACACCAATATTATCTTTATCTATGAACCCTTTTGCAATCATCGCCTCAACTCCAGGTACAACACAGTTATAAGCACTTTCTCCCGGATATCCTATTTTGTATTTAACATCTGGATTAAAGATGACATATCCTCTACTTGCATAAAAACTATAATTAATAGATGATCTTCCAGGATTTGGAACTTGATGCCTAAATAAACGATCCGAACTGCGCTCATAAAAATTAACAAGCATTGGATACTTTTTGCTTGGATCAAAATTTTCAGGTTTTATAAGCATTCCTGTCATTTTATCTCCATCTAAAGATTCCCATTCAACTAATTCAACAGTCCCCCAATTATATTCTACTTGCTGCGGGTTTGCATCGCTCAATACAACTTCATCCCTAAAACTTAAATCTGAAGTTCTGATATTCGGAAAGTCCTTGAACGAAGATCTTGTATAAATTACTTGATTATTTAACAGCGCTTTTTCAGGAGTTGAATAATTAAATGGACCTGAAACGAGTTGCTTAAATGTTTCTTTCTTAAAATTATATGCACCATATCCAGAATGCTTCGTTGTATTATTAAATGTTGAAAGTAGTAAGTCTTCTTTAGTATCAATAAATTCTTTATCGCGATCTAATTTGATGACTCTATAAGTTATTCCTTCAGTTCTACCATTGGTAAGGTTGGTTTGTTCACCTGTTTTTGGATCAAATTTCCAAACATCATACCTGTCGTAAATTAAAATTGAGGCATCCTTCTCAGTCCAACCAGCCAATCGATATGAACTAGGTTGTCTTGGAGAATCATTCAATTCATCATAAAACTTAGAATCATTTGTTAACGTTTTATATGTTTTAGAGGCAATATGATATGTAAACCATTCACTTTTATTCATGTCATAACCATACGCATAATCAGCATTTGGACTTAATCTGACAGATGCATAAACACCTTCTAACATCCTTGTTAATTCGCCGGTTTCTACGTTTCTAATGGCATAGTCATAGGTACTATGTCCTTGCCACTGTCTTTCTAAGTCGTAAGGTTCTGTAGCACTAACCAATGCGTATTTAGAATCCCCTTTAGCCCCGAGTTGAGCATTTGGATATTCTATTGAAGCAATTTGAACTAATTTATTTCCGTTATTTAAATGAATTGCGGTTTCAAAAGATTTCTTTTTATCTCTATCTACTTGTAATTCTTGTACTGTATAGAGTCTAGGTTCATCATATGTCCAAACTTCTACATTCACTATTTCTTCGTCAATTAGAGTGGTATCTTTGACAATAGGTGGTTTCGCTAATCCAAAAAATAATTTTGACTCATCCTTAGAAAAATGAATTTTCCCATCGGAAGAAACTCTATAACCTTCTGGGGCACTATTTGAATCCATTAGCTTTATCGCTTTTAGATCACCTTCATTATATACAAACAATTCATTAGACCTCACCTGCACTTTAGTTGTATCTAAATCTGCTACAAATCCTATATTCTTTCCAGATTCGCTTAAACTAAGTTGATAATATTTCCCTTTCTTAGATTCATGAATTAAGCTTTTGTTCCCATTTTTGATATCAACAGTTACTACGCCCGCATTAGATTCTTTATCTTTCCCTGTAGTAGCATATACCAACTTAGGAGCCTTTTTTGCAAAACTATATTTAGTCACAAACTTAAATGTGTCTTGTTTCTCACTTGCTAAATCTCTTAGCACTAAATGAAATCCGGTTTTCTTTCCAACTTTCTTCGTTTTATTATTTTTTTTCTTGTCGACTTTGTCATCTTCTTTCTCTTTTTTACTCTCTGCTTTTACATCCTCTAAATAATAAGCAACAGTTCCAGACCATTCTTCTGGAGTTGAAAATGATTTTACATGGGGGATTTTAACAAGACTCTTTTTCTTGATGTTATAAATGACTAAAGTGTCTTTAGGTAACTTTTCTTTTTTGACTTTTCTTCGCTTCAACTCTACAATGCTGTCTTTCCACGCGTTAACTGTAAATAAAACATATTTGGAATCATGAGTAAACTGACTTTTACTGACTCTTGGGTAGGTTAACACTAAATTTCCTTTAATATCCTTCAACATTAAAGTCTTATCCTTTTCACCCTTTTCTAATTCATATTTAACAAATTTTCCATCCGGAGAAAGTTGGTCGTTTTTTATTTGATTCCATATCTCGTAATCCTTGTGATCTAATACTTTCTTTTGTGAAAAAAGCGAAATTGAAAAGCAAATGAGTAAGATTGAGTAGCGTAATTTCATTTTTATAATTTTATAGATTGGTTATATTTATTCTAGCGTCTCAAATATACACAATATTGTATGTCATTTACCAAAAAACAAAAAGGCCTCGAATTTCTTCGAAGCCTTTATAAAAGTTTTTAATCTTAGTTTATAACCAAGAAACTTTTCCACTTTCTACATGATAAATTGCACCAACGATTTCAATTTCACCATTGCTTTCCATTTCTGCTAAAATTGGACTTTCTTTACGAATGTTCTCAATAGAGTGCTTTACATTGGTTTCAGATACAGTTTCAATAGCTTCAGGAGTAAATTCATCTACTGTAGGTTTAATTTCATTTACTGCAGGCTGAATTTTACTTAGTAATGCCGTAATATTTCCAAGTTCTACACCTTTACATGCTGCAGTAACCGCACCACATTTAGAGTGCCCTAAAACAACTATTGCTTTGGAACCTGCAACTTTACAAGCATATTCAATAGAACCTAAAATATCTTCATTAATAATATTACCAGCAACACGTGCACTGAAAATATCACCAATACCTTGATCAAATACAATCTCCGCAGGTACGCGAGAATCTATACAACTTAAAACAGCTGCAAATGGAAATTGTCCTCCACTAGTGTCTCCTACTTGCTCTAATAAGTTTCTCTCTGCTTTAGTACTCGAAACGAACCTTTCGTTACCATCCTTTAATATTTGGATTGCTGCCGCTCCATTTAATTTATCTTGACTTTCTTTAGTTTGTGCTTTCATTTTTTCTAAAATTTAATTTGAATGTTCTTTTTTAATACATGCTACCGCTTCTTCAAAATGATCAAAGATGTGTTCATTTGGAATTAAATCAGGAATAATATCGATCCTTTCTAACATATATTTAGGTTGTTCTAACATATTTACTAAGAATACATTTTTACCATTCTTCATAAGTTCTTGAACAACATCTTCCATTGCATATAATCCAGACTGATCAATATATTGCATTCGTCCCATACGAATTATTACATCAGTTGCAGAATCAGGAATTTGTTTAGATAATTCTTGGAAATCACTCGTTGATCCAAAGAATAATGGTCCTTTTATGTGCTTAACATAAATATCTTTCTTTAAATCTGATGGAATACTTAAATCATCCTCTGCTCCTTTTTCACCCTCAATAGGTTTAATATCTGATCGTTTTGCAGTTAAATCTCCCATTTTCTTCATAAACATCAATGAAGCAATTACAAGACCAATACCCACTGCATAAACCAAGTTCCAAACTGATGATAAAATTAGTACCGTAAGCATAATAATTACCTCTGGTTTTGGCATGTAAGGAATCGCCTTTAAACCTTTATAATCCATTACACCAATACCAACTGTAATTAAAATCCCTGCTAAAACTGCCGCTGGAATTTTTGATGCGATTGGACCTAACGCTAATAAAATAACTAACAATAAAACTCCGGCCATCATACCTGATAAACGAGTTTTACCACCTGCGTTAATATTTACAACCGTTCTAATAGTTGCACCTGCACCCGGAATACCTCCAAATAATGCAGCAACACTGTTACCGATACCTTGTCCAACTAATTCTTTATTTGGTTTGTGTTTCGTTTTAGTCATATTATCTGCAACTACTGAAGTTAATAAGGAGTCAATCGCTCCTAATAAAGCCAATGTTAATGCCGTAAAGATATATGGCGTAATTGAACCAAAACTAAACTCCGTAAAGATTCCAAAGTTTGGAATAGGCAATCCACTTGGAATTTCTTCAATTGGTCTATAATCTAATCCAAAACCAATTGCAATTCCGGCCATTACAACTAAAGCGACCAACGTACTTGGAACTGCAGTAGTAATTTTTTTAAATCCATAAATAATAATTATCGTACCAAGTGCAAGAATTAACTCCAACCAATTAATATTTTGAAGTGCTCTCGGTAAAACTTTAATAGATCCTAAGACACCCGAAGAATCTTTTCCCGCTAAACTTTGAGATTCTTTTAAGATTTGCGCATCTGTAATTTGATTGGCTCTGTTTATTGTTTCCTCAAAGTGCTCTAACACTAAGATATCTTCTGCTGCTTCATCTTCTAGAATTCCTTCTAAGATAACTGCTTCAGCCTGTGGTTTATATTGCTCTACAAAATCCGCATCCTCTTTTGGATAATATCCAACTGTAGGCAATATTTGTGTCACCAAAATTATAACGCCAATGGCTGTCATAAAACCGGACACTACAGGGTAAGGTATATATTTAATATATTTCCCTATCCCTAACAATCCTAAACCTACCTGCATTAATCCCGCTAATAAAAATACTGTCAATATTGCTGGCAGCGCTTTTGAAACGTCTCCTTCAAAAGTGGCTACAATACCCGCTATAACAACCATACTAACTGCGGTCATAGGAGCAGTCGGGCCTGAAATTTGTGTGTTCGTACCACCAAAAAGAGCAGCGAAAAAACTAACAAATATAGCACCATATAATCCGGCACTTGGGCCTAGCCCTGAACTAACACCAAAAGCAAGAGCCAATGGTAATGCAACGATTCCGGCGGTAATTCCACCAAACATGTCACTTTTAAAATGTTTGAAATCGAATAATTTCATAAATAGTAATTGTGTTTGTGCACAAAATAATGTGCGTTTATAATTAGATTGAGTAGGTTTTAAAAAAAACCGAAAGTTATTCTGAATTTAATGTTTACTTAAATAATCTCCGGAGGTGGTGATTTAATCTTTTCAAAGAAGTCCATGGTGTCTTCTTTTAATCTGTAAACTGAAGAAATCCCATAATTTGGGATATAGTAATTTTGATAATGAGTTATCTTCTCTTTTTCACCGTCATTCTCAAAGTCTTTTTCATATTCAACTTCGAATGCGTCTTCATTTTCTATTTCTAATGAAAATTCGACCAAGAAATCAGTTCCATATTCAACGGTTATTGCTACACTAAAAAGTATAGTCAATAGAAAAAAATTCAATACAAAAAGTCGCATGAGTTTTAATCGAGATATGTCAGATCTGTTCTTCATCTATTTAAACGACGTTAAAGATAACTAAAGCGTACAAATAAAACCTAACAAATCTTAAAAGTCCAAAAAGAATATAGTTTCTAAACTTATAATTAATAATACCCGCTGCAATACTTGTTATTGAAAATGGAATAGGCAAAAGTGCACCAACAACAATTAAAAACCCTCCCCATTTGCGAATCATCTTAATATGTTTTTCCATTTTCACCTCAAGATAATTGTATACTGAAGGCAACTTAGAAATTGATTTACCAATAAAAAAAGATATTATTCCGCCAGTATATGACAAAATAGCCAGCAATGTTAAATACAGCATTGGATGAGAACTCTTACCTGCCCATGCAATAAATATTTCCGGAGGTACTAAACCTAGAAAGGATTCTGAAACAAAAAAAACACTTAAAATTACTGCCGGTGAATATGTATCGACGATAGAGGTAAATAGTTCGTTAAAATCAATTAAGTAATGATGAACCATTATTAAGGCAAAAACAAATAAACCTATAGGCAATAAAGACTTAACCATACTCTGCCTTACAAACTTGTAAAACCCAGTATAGGAGTAATACTGATGTAACAGTTTAAATCTAGATTTCTTTGAGGTTGTTTTTGAATTTGAACTCATAGACTCGTTATTCTTCTTGCTGTTTCTTTTCTTTTCCAAATGAGCGCAAAGATAACATTATTACTGAATTTTCAACGAAAATCAATAGGCATTAACAAAGATTTAAGAGTTAAATTCAAACCTTTTTCATGACCAATGTTTCTTTTTAGAGATCTGTCTTATTTGGAGTTGTGCAGACTTACTTTATGTTTCATTGGTATTTAAAAAATGTTTCAAAATCCATGCCAAATTGATTTATAATTCATGTTTAAAGGTGTAATTTAGAACACGCTTTAATTTTGAGTTATTAATAATTTTAAACTGTGTAGGTTTGTTATAATCAAATATCGGAGAAGCCTTACCTATTAACTTAGTTTGTTCAATATAAAAATCCTTTCTTTTAGGATGATTATTAGAGCACCCGTTAAAAACTTCACCCCAACATTCTTGTTTAAGAACCTCAAGAATAATATTCATACAATCATTTTTATGTATAAGGTTTACATAGCCGTCTGGGTTTTGAATAATTCTACCTTTTTTCATAAAGTTCCCTGGATGCCGTTGCTCATCATACAATCCAGAAAATCTTAATATGGTTGTTCTGAATTTAGTGCTCGACTGAAACATTGATTCTATAGTAGCAAGTTCACATTCCTTTAAATAACTTTCTTCGGTAACTTCATTATTTGTAAATGGATATACAGACGTAGAACTAACAAACAATACTTTATCTATCTGTGAATTATTAATCAAATTGATGAAATGTTGAAATCCTTCTATACTTTTAGAAGTAATATTTACAATAAGTATATCTGAATCTAAGAATGAATTAATATTTGGAGTCGTTAAATTATCTATATCAACAATAAATGATTTAATCCCTTTATTTTCAATTAAAGACAATTTGTGTTTTGAAGTAGTGGAACCCTTAACATTGAAGCCTTGCAACACCATTTTCTCTGCCAAGGTGAAGCCTAGCCATCCACAACCTAAAACACTTATTGATGGTTTAAATGCTTCTTTATTTACCATTTATTAGATAATTTTAATAATTCTTGCATTAGCAAAAATAAAAAAAACCAAAACCACATTAGCGATTTTGGCTTCTAATTAAAATATATAATAATTACTTTCTCAAATATATATTTCCATAACCAGCATCTAATTTCATCTTTGCTTTTCCAGATCCTAATTTCAATTTCATTTGCTGTCCACTATGAGTGGCATTTTCAGAGAGAATATCGAAGTTCAAATCACTTAAAATATCATCTCCCGAAGCATCTATTGCTACGCTAGATTTTTCAGGTAAGGTTATATCTATAAACCCATTATTGCTATAAATAGAGTACAATTTATTCGGCATAGTTTTATCAAAAACTGCAGTTACATTACCTCCAATTGTGTTGATTGTAACAGGCCCTGAAACATCGGTTAATTGCAAGTTGTTCAATGTCGATGAAATTTCTACTTCGCCTTTAAAATCGGCTAATTCTGATGCTTTTGAGTTAAAAAATCTAGTTTGCCTTTTACTGCTACATCCGTTTGTATCCCAATCTAACTTTATTGTATTAGGAATTAGAATCTCGTAGCGTTCATCACTAACCATTACAAACATATCTTCATAATCATCAGTTATGATCAACTCATTTCCTTTTTGTTCTATCTTTAAAAAAATACCATTCTCTTCTGCTTCGGCTTTTTTTCCTAATTTTTTTAATCCTTTACTTTTTTCTGCTTCATCGGTTCTAAAGAAATAACCAACATAAATAGAATCTCCTTCTTTTCTTGATTTTGGGGCCCTTACAGTACTTCTTAAATCTGTTGATCTTGCTTGCCTAACAACGACTCTTTCATTATTAGAGCCCTTATTGTAAAAGGAATACGATGTTTTGCTCGAATGTAAACTTTTAATCATTACTTCTTTACCATCATATCCTTTTATATTAAAATTCTTGGAAGAGCAGAGTTTCAAAACTCCAGTATTGAATGGGATTTTAGTTTCTTGTGCTTGCATCAAAAATGTGATACAAAGAGAAATTATTACAGTTAAATATAGCTTTGTTTTCATAATATCTGTTTTACTTATTATTAATTGTTGCCATTGCTAAAGATGCATTGCTCAATACAATTGGCAGGGTTTCTTGATTATTCATTAGATTTTCAAGAGATTTTTGTGCACGATTTTCTCTTAAAGCACCCAACGACTTAATCAATTTTATTTGCACCAGTGGTGCCGTTTCTTTTTCTAACGCAGTAATTAAATTTTCTCTTACCAATTCACTATTCGGGAATTTTAATAAGGCTTCTACAGTTGCAATCTTCACATTTACATTTTCATCATTATGCAAAATATAGATTAGTGTTTCCATAATTTGCGCATCTTCCTTTTCATACTTATCCTCAAAATGATACACCCCTTCCAATCGAGTTCCAGCAGAGTCATTGCTTAAATTTGCTAATATCTGTGTTTTATCGTTTTTGATATCTACCGATTCTATTGCAATGTTTCCTAGTGTAAAAAGTAAAGCTACACTGGCCGCTACAGCTATAAATCTTAGGTAAATTACTTTATTCCTTTTTTGCGGATGCAATTCTTTTTTCAGTCTTTTTTCAAAACTTAAATCAACATCTATCGATACATTTTCTGAATCTAAATGTTCTTTATTTTGCTGTATGTATTGCTTTAAATTCATGACTTTTCTGTTTATGGAACATTTCCTTTAATTTCTTCTTTCCTCTTATGTATTGATTTCTAACCGTACTTTCTTTAATTTGAAGTTCTTCACTAATCTCTCTATGGTTATAGTTTTCGATTAGATACAGGGTTAAAATCACTCTATATTTCTCACTAAGGTTATGAATACACTCTTTAATTAAATCTATATTGATGCTTTCCTCTTCAATTAAATCATCAGAATTCATATCTGCTTCAATTTCAATCTCATCAATATCATCCATCCATTGTTTATTTCTCTTTCTTAAAACATCTAAAGAACGGTTTATCGCTATCCTTTTAAACCACGCTCCTATATTCGTGTCGTCTTTAACTTGCTCTATTTTGCTAAATCCCTTTATAAAAGAATCTTGTAAAACATCTTCTGCATCTTGCCTGTTTTTAAGAATGCGCCAACTTGCATTATACACTTGTCTTTTATGCATATTATATAATTGCAACTGAGCGTCGTAATTGTTTTTTTTACATTGTTTTATTAATTCTTCTTCTTTCAAAAAAAGGTTTCTTTGGTTAGCCTTCAATAGTATAACGAAACTAGAATAAAAGTGTCGCATTTATTCTAAAAAAAAATGAGTCTGATTCACAATCAGACTCATTTTTCAGGCTTTATTAAACTTTAAACTATAATGTGTAGGCATAACCCAGAGAAAATACAACTCCTCCAATATGACTTTGTCCAAATGTTTCATCGAATTGTATCGCGGTAAAACCATAAGAACCACGTGCGTTTAAAAACAGAGAACTTTTATCGCTAATGTTTTTACTCAAACCTAGGCCAATTATCCCTCCAAAATTTATTGTTCGCAAATCATCCGTAATATCAGTGTCAGCGGTAAGATCTTGTGCTCCAATTGGCACAAATTGCGGTCCATTAGCAGGGTTTGTTGGATCGAAGTATGGATTTGGAACAACAACTTCATTGGTTCCTGCTTCATCATAATAGAACTCACTATTGCCCATCGTTTTTTGGGTTGCGCATAACATGTAACCTACATAAGGCCCTGCTTCAATATGAAATCTTAAATCATCTCCCCAGCCAAATTGCACTAAAATCGGTACCTCTATATAATCGATATCAAATTCACTATTAAAATCTGCGAACAAGGGGTTTTCATCTGTTACCAACGGCATCCCTATTAAAGGTAAAAATTGATTTAACATACCACTTAGCTCATCACTCGGTGCTGGCTGCATACCTTCTCTTGTCCCTCCTCTATCTGTATAATTTATTTCGGTTTGAATTGAAATTAAATCACTAATAGGGAATGTTACCTGAAAACCAACATCTATCCCACTTTTTGATTCATATTCCTTTGTATAAATATTGTCATCGCCTCCCGTTAAATTTCCTAAACTAAATCCAGCTTTTACACCAATTTTAACAGGTCTTTTATCGTCTTTATTTTCATTATCGTCTTGAGAAATTGCAATAGGAGCGTATAAAAAGCAAGCTAATACAATACCTTTTATCAGATTTGATTTTATCATTTCTTTAAGTTTTGGTTAATAGTTATTTCAGTTAATTTTATAATTACTCTTTATTTGGCTCTTCTTTTTTTTTAATTGTTACTTTTTGATTTCTTCCTGTTAAGTGATCCGTAATTTTATGCAATGGGCTTTTATCCTCAGGTTTTAATTGACTTGGTACAGTTGTTAAACTACCATCTCTTGCAGCCATATAGCCCGGTGATAATATCTCTACTCCTGCTTCATCAAACACATCTAATATATTCTTATGTATTTCAGAATATATCCAAGGAATTCGTTTTGCCTCTTTAGTACTTACGTTTAACTGATATGATACATAAAAATCGTCTAAACTTGTTTTTAATACAAATGGCTTTGGATCATCTAACACCAATTCTGTTCTATCTGCAGCCTGCAAAAGCAATTCTTCCGCTTTTTGCCAAGGTAAATCATATCCCAATGTAATCGTAGTATACAAAATCGTATTCGCGTCTTTATTATTAGAATAGTTGACAATATTACCCATTAAGATATTGGCATTTGGGATTGTAACATCTTCATTTTTTGGAGTCCTTATAGAAGTAACCAATGTATTCCTATCAATAATATCACCAGTAATACCGTCAATTTTAACACGATCTCCAATTTTAAAAGGTCGCATATATGTAATTACGATACCCGCTATAATATTTGCAATTGCCGATGTAGAACCAAATGATATAATTGCACCGATAAAAATAGATACTCCTTGAAATGCGGATGAACCTGAACCTGGCAAATAAGGGAATATTAAAACTAGGGCAAATGCATAAATAAAGATACTTACAATTTTCTCTGTTGGTCTGGCCCAATCTTTATGGAAATTAGGAATTTTAAAATTACCTAGTTCAACATCTAGAGCTATTTCCTTAAGAACACGAACTATATATCTTGCTAAATATCCAATAACAATTATAAAGAAAAGAGAAGGGATAAAATCTATAAAACCAAAAACAACAAACTTTACGGGTGTTGCTATATAACCATAAAATGTATGAACTAACTTCTCTGCCCAAGGAAAGAAACTAAACATAAAAGGAGCATAGAAGAACAACGTAATAACAATTAGTCCAATACGAACTATTTTCGAAAGAAAAACAAAAATATTAGCTGTATTCTTAGGAATAAAATACTTTAAAATATTTCGCTTCTTTCTTAAAAAAGACTTTTCAATTTTCGAAAGCCGTTTATCTAATCTTTTAAACAAGTAATTGATTAATTTTATAAAACCAATCAGTACTAATAATGATACTGCAAAGTATCCGATTCGTTTTAGCCATTCTTCGGTTGATAGAACCTCAACTTTATTTAGCGTGTTTATAAAACTTACCATTTGAACTTCAGCAAGACCATCCAAAGGAACTTGTTGAATTTCAGCATCACTTTTGGTAATAATAAAAGCAACATCATCATTGTACATTACGGCTATGTAGTCATTAATTTGTTTAGCGTAGATACTATCCTTCTTACTGTCATACCATTTGGTTAATTTTTGGAGTCTACTTGTAACCTCTTCAGATCTAACTTCTACTGGAAAAGTATCTGCCCAATTTTGAACGAAAAAAATGGTGTCTCCTTTTAGCACAATTGGTGCAGAAACAATTTTCTTTTCAACTGGTTTTGGTTGAATAATTAGTGAGTCGTTTTTAACTTCGGGTATAGAATCTTGAGAAAACAAGATTGCAGGTAACAAACAGAGTGCAAGAATTAATTGTTTGATTCGCATTTACAATAATTTGTTATGCTAATGTATCGAAATTAATTCAATATAACAATTGTTACTTATTGAGCCAATCTTTAAAGGCTCTCGATTTCGCTTTACTTACTACAATTCTTTCTTTACTCGGTGGGTTGGTTTTTACAATAAGTTTACCGTTGAAATAAAAGGACATTGATTCAACTGCTTCCCTATTCGCTATAAATTGCCTATTTATTCTAAAAAACAAATCCGGATTTAATTCGTTTTCAATGTCTTCTAACTTTTTATCTACCGTATAACTTTGATTCTGAAATGTAATCGCTTTTACCATTCCAGTATCTATATAAAAATAGGAGATATCTGATGTTTTTAATGGAATCAACTCATCTTTAAAATGAACTAGATATGAACTTTTAAATGTTTTTTGACTTTCTTTGAGCAAATCCAAAAGTCCAGCCATTTGACTTGTAGAATCTGTTGATTCTTTTTCCGGTGCGCTCTTAAACTTATTAATTGCATCAGATAATTCTTCTTTATCAATTGGTTTTAATAAATAATCAACACTATTTACCTTAAAAGCTTTTAGAGCATATTGATCATAAGCAGTAGTAAAAATAATGGGAGTATTAATTTTTACCTTATCAAAAATTTCGAACGATATGCCATCGGCCAAATGAATATCCATAAAAATCAATTCCGCTTTGTCAGACTTAGAAAAATAATCAATAGATCCTTGAACAGAATCTATTACCTTAAGTATTTCAATTTTAGGATCTATTTTGTGCAACATGTAACTTAAGTTATCACTTGCAGCTATTTCATCTTCAACAATTACTACTTTCATATCAGTTCAATGAGTATTTTACTTTAAACACATTATCAGTATCGCTAATGGTTATGTGTTGTTTTTTTAAAAGAAACAATCGTTTATCTAAATTTGATAAACCGTTACCTGTTCCTTCTGCTAATGTTAGTCTTGGTCTTATTTCATTTTCTACACAAATAAATCCATTATTGGTATATACTTTTACCGTTAAAGGATTGCTAGCCGAAATTTCATTATGCTTTACTGCATTTTCAACTAGAACTTGAAGACCTAATGGCGGAATACTTTTACCCAACATGGTCTCATCAATATTAATCTCTATAAAAAAACGCTCTCTATATCTCGTTTTAATAAGGTAAATATAACTATCCAAAAACTTTAATTCCTCTTTTAAAGTTACCATATTCCTATCACTACTCTGCAAGATATAACGGTACATAAAAGACAATTTATTAATAAATTGAGTTGCATCATCATTTTCTCTAACTAAAGAATTTAATGAGTTTAAGGAATTAAATAAAAAATGAGGGTTAATTTGATTTCTCAAGGCTGTTAATTCATTTTCTAAACTTTGCTGCTTCAACAGTTCTTTTTCAATCGTATCTTCTCTATGTATAATTTGATAGCGTAAAACTCCGGAAAGAAAGAAATGAACCAATAAAACAACAGAATAAATGATATAAAATAAGGTGGCCTCTAATCCCTCGATAGTCTGATTAATGATCAATGGGTAAATGAACAATAATAATTCTATTGCGATAATTAAAATTATAATATTTACCACAATAGTCAATACCCATTTCACCCATAATTTTAAATGATTAAATCTGAACCTAGTATTGGTATTAAATTGCAGAATTGCCCAAGAAAAAGTAACAACAGCAATAAATCGAAGTGCTATGTCTCTTGGTGAGGAACTTGTTAGTTCATCATTGATCTGATCTGTTATATCATAAAATGATAACAGTCTAGGCACACTAACTAAAAGCGAAACAATAACCGCAGCTCTTAAAATTACAGTTTGTTTTACTTGTTTTACATTCATTATGATTGGTAAGTTCATTTATTTCTACATTAACAAAGTTACATTAATTATTAAAATTATGGGGTTAAAAAAAAGGACCGTTGCGATATGGTTAAATATCTATGCAACGGTCCAAAATCAACTAACCAAACTTTACTTTACTGGAAATAATTCCATTAGTTCTTTTGTTATTTTATCTGAGAAGTCCTTAGAAATCTTTGTCAATTTTTGCGGATCATCTATCTCTGTTGAAACTACAGCTATTAGTTCTTTGTCCTTTGGTTTAGACAAATCATAAATTACAGTTTCTAGTTTATATTTCTTTTTTACTTTCGTTGTAGAAGTACTGGTTCCCATATCCATATACATTCCTCCATAATATCCGTGAAACCCTCTATATCCTCTATAACCATACATCGGCATTCCATAGCTAGATCCAGTTGTATTCGTTTCTGTGTATTCTTTAATCTCCTTTACAGCACTTATTACAACTAGGTTTACTCCATTACTTTGCAACTTTTGCTTAAGCTTGGTTATATCCTCTTGAGAAACCTTTTTTGTCGGATTCATTTCCGGATATTTAGCATAACTCTCAAAAGACTCAAATCCATTTGAATTTAATGTTGTTGTTAAATCTTTCTCAAAACGTTGCCTTGAAATTTCATTATCAGTAACACTAACAACCATTATTTGCTCTCCCATTATATCTTTTGAAGTTTCTTGTCTCCAAGAGTCCGTTACTTTTACTGATGAACAACTTACAACCAAAAGTGTAATTGTCAGAAGTCCTATTATTTTATTTAAAGTTTTCATGATTTATTTGATTTTAAGTATTGATAATTATATGAATAGAAAATTCATCTCTTCATTTTCATGTGTGTTTTTGGTACCGTTTAATCTATCGGTATTAATACTTACAATGTTTTTCCAATCCACTTGAAGTAATTCCATTTCTAATATTGATTTTAATGATTTCATTTTTTTATTAATTATGAGTTATTATACTGTGTGCGTATCTTCCAATTGATATTATTGAGGCTCCTGTTAAAAAGAATAACAATCCTTCGACAAATCCACTTGATGCAATAATTACTGTTGTTAATACGGCTAAGACAATTAATAAATTATATATAGTTCTCATTTTATTATATTTAAAGAATTCAACCTTTGTTTTTAATTACACAACAAATGTACACCCACTATACTGCCTGAAATCAGCGTTTTAAGGTGAAACGCCCTAAATAAGAAGTGAAACGTCAAAAGAAGAAATTAAAACAATAAAAACTTGAATATTTAGTACCTGTAAAACCCAAATTATGACGATGTGGCACATCTTTTATTTTGGTTCGGTATTGGCAATTGAACAATTATGACAAAACAAAAAGTTTCTTTCGCATGGGCCTTTAAAGAATTTATTTGGCCTCGTAAACAAATCGTATTTATTGGTTTATTGTTAATTATTCTTCGAAGTCTAGCCGGACTAGTACTCCCCTATGCGACCAAATATTTAATTGATGATATCATCCCTGGTAAGGATATTGAATTACTTAAAATATTAATTCTTGCAGTAGTTGGAGCCATCATTGTACAATCGGCAACGTCGTTTTCTTTAACTAGGTTGCTTAGTGTAGAGGCTCAACATCTCATTTCATTGTTAAGAGCAAAGGTGCAACGAAAACTATTAAAACTACCTATTAACTTTTTTGATAATAATAAATCTGGTGCTTTAGTATCGAGAGTTATGACAGATGTTGAAGGAGTTCGGAATTTAGTAGGAACCGGTTTGGTACAGTTAATAGGAGGTACATTTACATCTATTATATCTTTAGTAATTCTTTTAAAGATTAGCACCTCTATGACCTTGTTTGTATTGGTTCCTGTTGGAATCTTTGGATTTGTTGCTTTAAAGGCTTTTGGATATATCAGACCAATCTTTAGAAAACGAGGAAAGATTAATGCCGAAGTTACCGGAAGACTAACAGAAACTCTTAATGGTGTGCGTGTTATAAAAGGGTTTAACGCGGAGGAACAAGAAAGCAAAGTTTTTGAAAAGGGAGTTGAACGCTTATATTTAAATGTTAAAAAGAGTTTAACTGCTACAGCATTAATGTCAAGTTCCTCAACATTTTTATTAGGTTTGGCATCTGCTGGAATTATGGGTATTGGAGGTTATTATGTCATGAATGAAACTTTATCTATGGGAGATTTCATTTCTTTTACATTATTCTTAGGATTTATGATTGCTCCTATTGTACAAATGGGAAATATTGGAAGTCAGTTAACTGAAGCTATGGCAGGATTGGATAGAACGGAAGACTTAATGAATATGCCTGAAGAAGACAACCCTGAGCAACGAACAAAGGAGTTAGGACAAATAACTGGTGACATTGTTTTTAATGATGTTTCTTTCAGTTATGAAGAAAATAAAGAAGTACTTCATAATATTTCATTTGATGCCCCTAAAGGCTCTGTAACAGCTTTAGTAGGCTCATCTGGCTCTGGTAAATCAACAATTGCGGGGTTAGCTGCAACTTTCTTAAATCCGAATTCGGGTAAAGTCACACTCGACGGAATTGATTTGTCTCAAGTAAACTTGAGTAGTTTCAGAAAAAATTTAGCGGTGGTATTGCAAGATGATTTCCTTTACGAAGGAACGATTCGAGAAAATATACTATTTCCAAGGCCAAATGCAACTGAAGAACAATTACTAGAAGCCGTAAAAGGTGCTTATGTAAATGAGTTTACTGATAGATTTGAAGATGGTTTAGATACGGTAATTGGAGAACGTGGTGTAAAATTATCCGGTGGTCAAAGACAGCGTATTTCAATTGCGCGTGCTCTATTAGCAGATCCTAAAATCATAATTTTAGATGAGGCTACATCAAACTTGGATACAGAAAGTGAATCATATATTCAACAAAGTTTACAAGTGTTGATGAAAGATAGGACTACCTTTGTAATTGCGCATAGGTTAAGTACGATACAACAAGCAGATCAAATTTTAGTAATAGAAGACGGCAATATTGTAGAACGCGGAATACACGATGCTTTAATTGCTCAAAAAGGGCGTTATTACGATTTATATACGTACCAAAGTAGGATATAAAAAAAAGCACCAATATAATTGGTGCTTTTTTTATCAATTGAATTTCAATCTAATTATTTAATAGTTCTCCTGCTAAATACAATAATTGGTATTCGGCATTTTTTGCATCGTATTTAGACTGGCTTAAGTCTCGTTCTGCATTTAACAAGTTAACCTGTGCTAAACGAAAATCTATAGAACTAATCTGCCCTAATTTGTATTGTTCGTTTGTTCTTTCAAAATTACGTTGATTCGTTTGTACATTCGTTTCTTGAACTTGTAATTTAAACAGAGCATTCTGATAGAATTCCCAGGCATTGTAAACATCTCTCGTTAATTCTTGAGTGAATTGTTCTTTTTCAATTTCTTGTGCATCCATTGCAATTTTAGCATTCTGAACATTCGTTTTAGTTCTTCCTCCATCAAATATATTCCAACCAAGAGAAACGCCTGCATTTAATCCATATTGCTGACTGTTTGCAAACGAGAATCCAACGGGTTCATCATTAATGTTTTTATTCCATCCGTAAGAGCCATTTGCAGAGACCGTTGGCATCCAACCAGATTTACTAATAGAAACATCATAGTCGCTAATTTCTAGTCCTTTATTTACCTGTAATAACAACACGTTATTATCCAAAGCATTCTGAAGCAAGACTTGCAAGTTTAAATCAATGGCATACTGCACATCAGTATCAACATTAAAACTCGTAATATCAGCTTCTCTACCTAATACTACATTTAAATTTCGTTTAGCATTTGTTAATTGACGCTGACTATCCAAATAATTTATACTATCATTATTTACATCAACTTCGGCATTTAAAACATCTAATTTCGTGTTTTGGCCGTAACTAGACGCATATTCTGCACGTAACAATCTTCTTTTAGATATATCTAATGTTTGCTTTTGGTTATTTTCGTTTTCACTTAATCTTGCAACCTCAAAATAAGCCAAGTATAAACTAAGCATGGTACCTTCTATTACCTGTCTTGCTTGCAATTCTGTTAAATTGTAAACTTCCTTCAACCTTTTGTAGGAGTATTTTCTATTTAAACCATCGAACAATACATAGTTAACACCTAGCGAGGCATTGTAATTTGTTGAAACTACATTATGAGCTTCAATCTTAGTTCCATCTGCTGTTTCAAGTAAACTACTGTTGTTATTATATCCTGCTCCACTTGTCACCGACGCAGTTGGCAAATAACCAGAATTATAAACACTTGTATTATTCTCTGCTATTTCAAGATCTTTCTCAATTACCTTAATATCGTAATTGTTTTCTAATGCAATTTGCAATGCATTATCAATTGAAAGTATTTCTTGCCCGTTTACTAAAAAAACAGAACAAAATAAACTTATAACAAAACTGAATTTCTTCATACTTCCTTGTTTATTCATTATCTAAATCTTCATTTTCTACAACTAATTCTTTTACTGCTCTTTCAACCTGCTCTCTACTTGGTTTTTTACCTGTCCAGAACCATTTTGTCAATACTTTGAAATCGTTCGAGAATTTTAATAAAATTGGTAAAGTTAGCAAGGTTAACATGGTAGCGAAGGCAATACCGTAGGCAATTGCAATAGCCATGGGTATTAAGAATTGTGCTTGTCTACTTGTCTCAAAAATTAACGGTGCTAAACCGGCAACAGTTGTAAGAGATGTCAAGAATATGGCACGGAATCGTGATTTTCCAGCAGCAGTTAAGGCTTCATCGTATTTCATCCCTTCCTTAAGATAGTTATTAAATTTAGTAATCAATACCAAGCCGTCATTTACAATTATACCTATCAAGGCTATAATACCAAGCATCGATAAAATATTTACCGGGAACCCATGAATATAATGCCCCCAAGCAACACCTACCATACTAAATGGCACCATTAGCAATAGCATAATAGGTTGACTGAATGATCTAAATGTAAACGCAATAACCACATAAATCAGTAACAAAACAATCCATCCAACTTTACTTGCTGATTCCGAAACCTTGGTAGCTTCTCTGTTCTGTCCTTCGTATAATGCATTTACACTTGGATATTTTGCATTTATCTCAGGCATAATCCTAGTCTTAATATCATCAAGGATTGCAGTTGCACTCTCCTTTCTGTTTTTCATATCTGCTTCTACCCTAATTTCTCTCTGTCCATCTAAGTGATTGATAGAAATCTCTCCTCTACCCATTTCATAAGTGGCAATTTCAGATAAAGCTACCCTATCACCAGAAGGAGTTTGAATAAGCATATTGTCCAAGTTTTTTATTGATGAACGCTCTTCTCTATTGTATCGAACCCAAACTTTAATTTCATCTTGACCACGCTGAAAACGTTGCGCTTCTAAACCAAAGAATCCACTTCTAACTTGAGAAATAACATCATTTAATGTTAAACCTAATAAATAAGCACTGCTTTTAAGTTTCAATTGAATTTCTTTAATTCCCTCTGGATCTGTATCATTAACATCCTTAAGCATCGGGTTTTTAAGCAATTCATTCTTCAACTCTGTTTTTGCTAGTTTTAACTCTGCTATATTATTACTCAACAATGAAACAGAAACCGCTCTTCCTCCAAAGCCAGTCCCAGAACCAAATGATACAGTTTCAGCACCATATATGGGTCCAACTTCTTCTTGAATCGCATTTGCAATCTCATCCGCTGAAAAATCCCTTAATTCACCTTGCAATAAGTTTACATTTACAGAAGCACTTGCACTTCCTGGTCCAATTCGTTTTATAACATTTAGAACTACCGTATCATTATTTGTTTGGCGTTCTGTAAAATCTACATTTACTTTCCAAATGGCTTCTTCTATTTTTGTAGCAATAGAATCCGTAATTTTCTCATTTGTACCTTGAGGCATTTTTAAACTAATCTGAACTCTATCACTTGCTATAGATGGAAAAAATGTTCCTTTAATAACACCTCCTTGAAAACCACCAACTGTAATCATCAATAATACAATTGGGAATATCAAGCCAAAAATTCTTGTATAGACATTCTGCATAAAGAAATCCAACACTGGTGAATAGAACTTATCTCTCAAAAAATTCATGAATTTTTCGGCGGTCTTATTAAACCCAAACATTTTTTGTTTTGGAGTCAATGCTTTAGAATGTGCAATGTGCGATGGCAAAATCACTAAGGCCTCAAGCAGTGAAATTGCTAAAACCAATGATACCACCGTGGCTACTTCCCCAAAAAACTCACCAATATTTCCATCTAAGAAAAAGAAGATAGAAAAGGCTAAAATTGTGGTAGTAATAGCAGAAATAATTGGAGGAATAACTTGCATTGTTCCATCAATTGCTGCTTTAATAGGTGATTT
This sequence comes from Bacteroidetes bacterium MedPE-SWsnd-G1, assembly GCA_001874265.1. Taxonomy (GTDB): domain Bacteria; phylum Bacteroidota; class Bacteroidia; order Flavobacteriales; family Flavobacteriaceae; genus Urechidicola. The sequence goes on from MPDD01000027.1 coordinate 28,504, forward strand.
TCCTTTTTCGAATTCGCTATAAATATTTTCAGCAATTACAATTCCATCATCTACTAAAATACCAATTACAATAATCATCCCGAAAAGTGATAATACATTGATCGTTACTCCAAAAGAACCAGCAAATATGAACATTCCTAAGAATGAGAATGGAAGACCAAACGCTACCCAAAAAGCCAATCTAGGCTTTAAAAACAACGCTAAAAACACGAAAACCAGCAACATACCAACAATAGCATTTTCAGCTAACAATTCTGTTCTTTGCGTTAATGTTATGGATGAATCTCTAGTAACATAAATCTGAACACTTGAGTGCTTACTATTAAAGTCTTCAATATATTCTTTTACCTTTTCTGAAGTAGAAATTAGATCTTCACTGTTCGTATTGTCAACTTGAACTCTTACAGATGGGTTTCCATTATAATAACTTGCATTCGGAGTTTCATTAAATCGATCTACTACAACTGCAACGTCTTTAATTCTAATCGAGTTTCCATTAGGCTCTGTTCTAATAATTAAATTATCTAATTCATCTGCAGTATAAAGCCTATTTCTAGCTCTAATTAAATACTCCTCTGCATCTGTTTTAATAGAACCCCCAGATGATATTAGATTAGCCTTTCTTACAGCAGTAGCAACCTCTTGAAAAGAAATTTGATAAGCCCTTAAGTCATCTTCGCTTACAGAAATTTCAATTTCTTCATCAGGGAAACCGGATAAAGTTACTTGTGAGATACCTCTCATTCGAAGTAAATCCGTTTCGATATCTCTAACTAGATCTTTTAATGTTTTTAAAGAAACATTTTCTCCACTTACAACAAAACTGATAGATTCTGCAATACTTTCAATTTTTGCAACTACCGGAGGTTCCATTCCTGCTGGAAAATTTGGAACCCTATCAACAGCATTCTTTACTTCTGCAAGTACAATATTTACATCGTTTCCTTTTTCTACCTCTACCATAATATTGGCAGAGTTTTCAGAAGATGTTGAGGTGATTCTATCTATTCCAACAGTACCTTTTAAATTGTTTTCAATTAGAAGCACTACTCCTTCTTCAATTTCTTGAGGAGAAGCGCCAGGATAAAAGGCATTGATACTTATGAATTTCGTTCGCGTTTGTGGAAAAAACGATGATTTCATATTCAAATAACCGAGCACTCCCATTATAAAAAAGGCTAAGATTATTATCCATCCAGAAATTGGGTATTTTATAAAGTAAGAAATTAATTTTTTCATAATTATTCCTCAATAATTTTAACAGTCATTCCTTCATATGCTCCAGGAATTTGCTTGGACACTATTTTCGTTCCGTTTTGCAAACCTTTTATAACTGCAGTACTTTCATCGAAATGAATAATATTTACTTCCTGTAATTTTAATATATTGTCCTCAACAACAAATACAGCTTTGTTATCTATTAAAACTTTTCTTGCTATTTGATATGCATCTAATTCATCTCTACCAGGCACATTAGCTTCTAAATACATTCCTTCTCGTAAATTATCTCCTCTCACTTCAACATATATATTGACCGTTTGAGAACGCTGATCTACTCTACCATTTATTCTTACCACTTTAGACAACCAAGAACTAGATTTGTCTAAATTAAATAAGGTAACTTCTTTGCCAACTTTTAATAAATCGGCATATGCGGCATTAATTGCAATTTCCATTTCAAAAACCGTTGGGTCAATAAATTCACCCATTTTTTGTCCCGATCTTACAAGCGCACCAGTGTTTACGCTAGTTTCGGTTAATATCCCGTTAAATGGAGCAACGATGTTATATTTTTGAAGACGTGCCTCAAGGTTTTTTACATTATAATAGGTCGTATAAATGTTTTTCCCTGTTATAAAGTATTTTTCTTGTTCAGAACCAGGTTCAGGTAATGGCTTTACACTTGAGTCAACATTAAAAGATGATAAGTAATTATTCCAAACATCAAACGAGTTTGGGTAATCTAATCGGATATCTGGCATAATTGAAGCAATTAAATTTTGCAACATGCTTTTCTGTGACTGCAAATTGGCATAATGCTCGTCACTATTTATCATTAATATGGTTTGCCCTTTTCTATATTGAACTCCAGGTCTAAATTCTTTTGATGTAACTTGCAATACACCTTGAACTTCAGAAAATATTTCAACTTTATTCTTAGCTGTTAAATTTCCATTTGCTTTAATTTTTATTGGAATCACTCCATTTTGAACAGTATTTACAAATGCAACTTTCTCTAATTTCTCTGTTTTTGGTTTAAACCCTTTTTTGCTATTTCCTAAAGCGCTCATTGTAAAGTAGCCTATGACTAACAATGCTACAGTAGCAATAATGATAATTAATTGTCTCATAATTTTTAGTTGCTATCTCAACTATCGATTTTTGTGATTAAATGTGTTTGAATTTTTTGCAATGTTTTAATTGTTTGCTCAATTTCTTTTTCACTCAATGGTGCTTGAATATCTTCAATCAACTTTTGTATTACTGGTAATGTTTTTTGAAATATTTGATTTCCTTTCTTAGTCAAGAAAATATTATTAATTCTCTTATCTGTTTTAGAAGGAATTCTAGCTACTAAGTTCTTTTTTTCCATGCCTGATAAAAGCCTAGTTAATGATGTTTTATCACGGTTTGTAATGAATGCCAATTCATTTTGTGCCAATCCATCATTTTCCATTAAAACCTTTAATACAATCCATTGATTTTTACTAAGTAACAAGTTGTTTTCTTTGAATTCATCCTGAAAATGAATATCCATCAACTTCATGGTTCTTCCCATCCATGGACCCAATGTATTTTGAAAATCAATCATTATTTAAAAGTTTGAAGCGCGAATATACTTTTTATTTTCAATTTAGTTGCATATACAACTAATGAGAAGGTTTTTTATGATTTTTTTAACAAAAAAGAGAGCCATTTTGGCTCTCTTAAATATTATTTATTTATCTATTTCTATCTTGTAAATGCCTCCCCTATTCTAAAGTATATGCCCCAGTCATCTTTTCCAGCAGCCACATCTATACCAATATTAATTTTCGATTTTGGTATCGCTAAAAATCGAACACCAAAACCAGCTGCAGGAAGCATGTCTCCAATATTCACTTCAGAAAGATAATCAACGGCAGTTGCAACACCTCCAAAAGCCACAAACCCCCAACGATCGGCAAACCAATGTCTGTATTCAGATTGTATAGCATGAACTTGATTACCTCTAAATTTCCCATTTGAATAACCACGTAAATCATCTCTACCTACAACATTTTGTCCGGCAAATGGTACATCTCCAGTTGATATATCGCCATAATAACGTGCCAATACAGTATTTCTCTCTTTTATAGGAAAATAATGAGTGTATTCCATATTTAGTTTTGTGTACGAATTTGTACTTCCAAAATCCTCCAAGAAAGATAAGGTATTAAACTTAGCATGAATTCCTTCAGTTGGTGCCAATTGGTTATTTCTTGAATCATTAGCAAACGAAACTCCAAAACCAAATTGATCTATTATCTCATTTGGCGCCAATGGAAGATCGAAATCAGTTTCAGAATGAGAATACACGAAATGCGCACCAACGTACAAATCTTTATACATTTTAAACAAGATTTCTGCATAAACAAAAAACATGGAGGTACTGTAGTCTATAAATTTTCCATCATCATCTGATGAAGCTACATTTATCGGAAACAAATTCATAAATGAAGGCCAACTAACATAGGTCTGAAAATTTATATTCCCAGCTCCCATCGCTGTTTTTATTCTCAACTTATCCTTATTGAAGTATAGTTTATTTAATTGACCAGCAAACCATGTCTTATTAGTCGTATACATACCAATGACTCCACTTGAAGAAAGTGGCGAAACGGTATCATTCTTTTGCGCATGATAAAATCCAGAGCCATATGCTCCAAACGAAGCGCCGAAACTATTACTGTAATTAATCATTGGTATACCAACAAGACTCACCTTTTTGTCTTTAGTATCTATACTATCCTTATTAGATTTATCCTGAGCATTTAGAGAACAAGTAATAAAAATGATTAAAATTTGGAAAGTATACTTCATAATTAAATTAATTTCTATTTCAATAAAAAAGGAGTCCCATCGAACTCCTTTTTATATATCTTAAAATGTAATATCTTAAATTTTCTTAACTCGTACTGCATTCATTCCTTTTAAGCCTTTCTCCAACTCAAAAGAAACTTTATCATTTTCTCCAATCTGATCAATCAATCCACTGACATGCACAAAATATTTCTCTTGAGTTGTTGAATCAATAATAAAACCAAAACCTTTTGAAGTATCAAAAAATGAAACTTTACCCTGTTTCTCTTTTGACTCTTCTTCCATCTCTTCTTTTTTAGGAATACCTAAAACAATACTTTCAGCATCCACCTTAATTTTTTTCGTTGGATCTGGCGGCGTATCCGTCAATTGACCATTTTCATCAACATATACCAACATATCTTCAAGTTTAGCACCCTTTACTGCATTTGCTTTACGCTCTTCCTTTTTCTTTGCTTTTAATTCACGCTTTTTTAAACGCTTTTTTTCCTTTTCAGATTTGTTAAATGTTTGTTGTGACTTTGCCATTACTCTTAATAAATGTTTTTTAAATGTTCTACAAATATAATAGAAACGCAGCGAAACTCCTAAATATTGATTTCTAAATTATATAGAAGAAGAAATGCCCCCCATTTACTATGTTAAAATTATTATATTTGAGTTATCAATTGAATAATGCTATGATTTCAAATTTAATACTGAATTACTTTCTACTTATACCTACTGGACTATTGCTTAATATTTTTTTAGGACTGGTGATAATAGGTATTACCGTGGCTATACAAGCTTATGGCTCAAGTTTTTGGATGCGCTATGTTGGAAAAAAAATAAAAAACCTCACTAAATTAGAATTAGATAAAACTTCAGTTAAACTTCTAGTGTCGACTGCATCTTTTCTCTTATTGTTAAATTTTTCTCAAGCTATTGTTTGGGGACTATTGTATTATTTACTTCCAAATATCACTGAATTCGAGACTCTTGAAAAGGCCATTTATTTTTCATTGGTCACTTTTACATCATTGGGTTATGGAGAAATCACAATCAGTTCATCTAATCGGATTTTAGCTGGTTTTGAAGCTATGAATGGAATTCTATTGCTCGGTTGGTCAACAACCTTGATGTTTTCTGTAATGCAATTTATTTGGAAAAATTCATTAAAAAAATAATATGTCTGAACAAAACGATACCCTCGAAGAAATAAATTCCGAAGTTGAAGAAGTCACTAAAGATGAAAAATCTAACTCCGACAAAACACAAAAAAGCCCGATTAAATTAATTACTTCAGTTGTAATTCTAATTTCAATAGTATTCTTTGTTTGGTATATTTCTTCTGAAAGGCATACGCCCTACACCGATCAAGCTAGAATAAAAGGATTAATTACTCCGGTATCTCCGAGAGTTTCTGGTTATGTAACAGATATTAATATTCATCTTCATAAGAAAGTTAAAGCAGGAGACACATTATTTCAACTCGATTTAAAACCATTTGAAATAGCTGTTAAAAAAGCAGAAGCAAATATAGATAATACGACACAATCTATTGCCGCAAGTACATCTTCAGTTAAATCTGCTGCTGGAAAATTAGGAGTAGCCAAAGCACAATTAGACAGGGCTGAAAGAAATTGGGCAAGAGTGCAACGAGTAATGCAAGAGAATTCAGGAGCACTTTCAGAAGCGGATGTTGATCAATCAGAAACGGCGCTTCTTCAAGCAACGGAACAAGTGGCTTCCTCTGAAGCTAATTTAGAACGTGCAAAACAATCCTTAGGCGATTCTGGACCAGACAACCCTAAGATTAGAGCAGCGATTCAAGATTTAGAAAATGCCCGATTAAATTTAGAATTTGCAACGGTTATCGCCCCTACCGATGGTGTGATTGAAAGTTTTGATATAGATTTGGGATATTATGCTGCTGCTGGGCAACCTTTAACTACATTAATTTCTAATAGTGATATTTGGATTCAGGCAGATATGAAGGAAAACAACTTGTCTTTAATGCGTATCGGTAACAAAGTGAAAATTTCATTCGATATTGCACCAGGCAAAGTATTTGAAGGATCCATTAGAAGTATGGGTTATGGAGTTGCAACAGATCAAACAAACAAAGGAGGATTGCCTTCCATAAGCAATAAAACAACGTGGTTGAGAGATCCTCAGAGATTTCCCGTTATTATTGCATTTGAACCCGATTCAGAATTAAAAAATTTTTATCGTTTAGGAGGTCAGGCAGATGTTGTAGTTTATACTGGAAATCACTCTTTTTTAAATGCAATTGCAACGTTTAGGATAAAATTAAACGCATGGCTATCATATGTTAGATAAACTGTCTATAAACAAAACGAGTATATATAATTGGAGGTTATCTAAACCAGTTCTAAGATATGTACTTGGTACTTGTTTAATCTTAACTGTTACAACTTTAATGGACTATCCTCTCTCCTATCTTACTTCTATTTTAGCATTGAGTTTTATGGCTCCTGGAACAAAGCCATTATCGTTTAAAAAAGGATTTGGTTTTATTTTAGTTTTGACAATTCTCACAGGTTTTTCGTATTACTTCAGTGAAATATTTATTGATTACCCATTGGTTTTCATGCCAATGTTATGCCTCGGGGTACTATGGATTTATTATTCTCAAAAACTACCCATGATCATAAAACTATTTGCACTAATGAGTGTCCTGTTAATTCCGTTACTTGCGCTAGAGGCAAAGGCCGTTTCTGCTTTTGTAGCGCTCAGCCTTGTTTTCAATACACTTATGGCAATTTCACTAACTCAGTTAATGTTTGTTATTTTTCCTTGGGATAAGGAAGATGCTTTTTTTGAAAAGTCTAAAGGGTTATCTGTAAAAAATAATGATCTGGTTCAGTTTAGATATGCTATGAATATTATGATTGTTTTACTGCCTTTATTGCTTCTATTCTTTATTTTTAAATTATCTGGAGGAATCTTAGTTTTAATTTTTGCAGCAATACTTTCTTTTAGCCCGGCGCTATCAAATATAAAAACAGGTATGGTAATGATTATAGCCAACATTTTTGGAGGGCTTTGTGCTATTGTGGCGTATAAATTATTAGTTGTCGTTCCTATATTTTCATTTATGGTTTTATTAACTTTAATTGTAGGACTCATATTTGCATCCAACCTTTTTTCAACAAAAAAAACAGCCGCAATATTTGGAACTGGTTTCTCAACCTTTCTTTTAATTTTGGGTTCCGTTACATCCTCAGATGATGCGGCAGGAGAAGCCGTTTGGGCTCGAGTGATCCAAATCTCGTTTGCGGTTATATATGTTGTAATTGCTTTCGGTTTGCTAAATTATTATCAAAAAAATAAAGCTTTAAAGAATACATGATTCTCGTTAAAAAATATAGTTCTCATATAATTAAACTAATTCTAGTTGGCATACTAATAATTGGAGTTTATTCATGTAATGTTGGAACTGAATATGTGAGACCTGAACAAAATATAGCTCAAGAATACAATGAGCAATTCCCTAAGGATAGCGCTATTTCAAATATTCCTTGGTGGAAACTTTTTAAAGACCCTGTTTTGGTCAATTTAATTGATTCTGCCCTTGTCAATAATAAAGATGTAAAAATGGCGGCATTGCGGATTCAACAATCTCAACTGGCTTTAGATATTTCTAAAGCAGATTTATACCCCTCTATCAATTATGGAGTTGTTGGAAGTTCTAGCGTAAATTCTGAAAATTCAAAATTTTCCAATTCTGTATCTCCAGTAGTAAATGTTTCATATACAATTGATTTTTGGCATAAGATTAAAAACTTAAATGAAATTGCCTTACAGAATTATTTAGCAACTGAGGAGGCTTATAGAGCCCTTCAAATGGGTTTAATATCAGCTGTTTCACAAGCATATATAGGCTTGCGCGATTTAGATAATAGACTTTCAATTTCTGAAAAGACTGCTAAGAATTTTCAAGCAAATTTAGATGTAATGCAGGCCAGATCAAATGCCGGGATGATTAGTGATGTTGATTTGTATCAGGCTAAAATACAATTAAGTGAAGCACAAACTGCGGTTGAAGTTTTTGAACGTTCTCGTGTTCAAATAGAAAATAGTATCAGTATTTTACTTGGAAGTACTCCAGTTTCAATTGAAAGAGGATTGCCCTTATATGAACAACTTTCTTTGCCAGAAGTCCCTGTTGGTGTTCCATCTGAATTACTAGATAGGAGACCAGATATATTAATTGCTGAACGTAATTTAAATGCCCAGACTATTAATATTGGTGTAACAGAGGCTTTAAAATATCCTAGCATTACATTATCTGCAGATTTAGGGGCAGAAGTAGTAAACCCATCTCTATTATTCGCTTCTTTTGGTGCCCAAATATTGGGACCTATATTTAACTCTGGAAAAATTAAAAAAAGTGTAGAAATTGAGAAGTTAAAAACAGAAGAATTACTAAATAATTATCAGTATACATTTATAAATGCAGTTAAAGAAGTTGAAGATGCTATGATTGCCGTTGAAACCTATAACAATGAGTACGCTCTTAGAAATGACCAAATGCAAATGGCAACAAAGGCTGCAGAATTGTCTTGGGTTAGATATGATGGCGGACTTACAAGCTACTTAGAAGTATTAAACCTGCAAAGTTCTCAATTCAACGCTGAATTAAGAGCTTCAGAAGCATTTAAACAAGAAATGATATCTTTAGTAAAATTATATGAAGCATTGGGAGGTGGTTGGACTACCGATGAATCAAACATTCCCAATCAAGAATAAATTAATTAATC
>MPDD01000028.1 GCA_001874265.1 Bacteroidetes bacterium MedPE-SWsnd-G1
AGTTTAAAATTTTAAAAACAGGTAATATTGAAATAGTTGGTGTACGTGCTCCACATCCTGATCTTGAAAAAGAAACAAGAAGAGATATTGGATTATTGCCAGAAATTAAACCTGGAAAATTTGATGGTAAAGAAGTGAATGTAATGTATATGTTACCAATTACGTTTAACATCACTGGCGACAGTGAAAGTAAATAAAATGAATTCTGTGAAAAAGAAATTTCAGTATGCTATTAAAGCTTTTTTAGTGTTAAAAACCGAGGTGAAATCTTCGGTTTTTACTGTTTTAGATTGATTGTTTTTACAGCAAGAGTTACCGATAGTCTAATAGAAATTGGAAAAATAACTAATTTTTAGAACGGGAAATAGAAGTGAAATAATTGGTTAATATATAAAGGGCTATTATTGAGGTTATTAAAATTTAAAAGACTATGTTTGTATTTAGCGCTTAATTAAATATCTAAGTTAAGTGTTAAATTAATCATAGAAAAAATTTACATGTATCGTAGTCCCTATAGACTGTTAATAGTAGTCTTTATTACTATTAATGGATTATTTAATCATTCTTTATATTCACAAAAACAATTAGATTCTTTATTTGCTGAAACGGCATTCCAATTAAATTTAAGCAAGGAATGTAAAGCTCAAAATGCTTTGAATCAAATTCAAGAGTTATATCCAGAACTTTCTGAAAAAGACGCTTTGCGTTTTATCTATTATCAGGCGGCCATTAATATTAACAATGGAATAGATGATTTGGCGCTGGAAGGATTGTTAACGGGATTTACAAAATTAAAGAATTTAGAAACATCAAAATACCATCATTTATACGCCGAAGAAATCGGACGGATTTATGGAAGAGCTAATGACTTTAAGCTTGCGATAGATTTTTTTAAACAAGGTTTAAGTTTTGCAACCGAACAAAATGATTCGCTTGCAATTAGTAGTGCCTATTTAAATATTGGAAGCATTTATCAAATGAAGCAAGAAATGGGTATTGCTGAAGTAAATTATGAAAAAATGCTACGCTTTTTTCCTACTGAAGGAGGAGATACTGAAACATTGGCAACGGTATATAGCAATTTAATAGGAATAGCCTTAGGTAAGGGAGAATTTGATTTGGCGCAGGATTATGGAATAAAATCGGTCGAAATTCATACCCAAAATAAAGATACCCTAAAGTTGGCAGGGGTACTTTCTAATTCGGGATCTATTAGTATGTACTTAAAAGAATTAGATAAATCTAACGATTATTATTTTAAGGCGTACGAATTGTTGAAAGACCGAACAGATACAAAATCTAGAGAAATAACAGCCTTAACCTTAGATAATATTTCTCAGGTGTATTATTTAAAAGAAAGTTATAAGAACGGATATGATTACTTGTTCGAAGGCACCTCAATAGAGCGTGAGTTAAGTAAGGAAAAACTAGCGAACAAAATATCTGAAATTGGTGCGAAATACGCTTTAGAGGAAAAAGAAAAGCAAACGGAAATAGAGCGCTCAAAAAAAGAAAGCCGTGAATTACTTTTATACATTTTAGGAATTGCCTTGGCAGGAACTTTAGTTTCAATATTTCTTTTTATAAGAGCAACAAAATTAAAAAGAGCTAAGACTAAACTTGAATTTGAAAGAGAAAAGATTGAACAAGCACACGAAATAGAGAAAATGCAAAATGATGTGCAAATGAAAATACTAAATGCAACCTTAGATGGAAGGGAAGCCGAGCGAAAACATATTTCTGAAATATTACATGACACTGTAAGTTCTTTGCTATCGTCTGCTAATTTGCACGTAGTTGCTGTAAAAATGCAGTTAAAAGAACAGTCACCACCTGAGGTGGAAAAGATTCAGGCTATTATTTCAGAGACTTCTGATAAGGTTAGAGATCTATCTCATAAATTAATGTCTTCCGTTCTATTAAAGTTTGGATTACGTACCGCAATTGAGGATTTATGTGAGAAATATTCAAATTCAAGGTTAACATTTAAGTTTGAAGCAAAAGATATAGGAAGATATGATGAGCATTTTGAAGTGAAAACGCATCATATTATTGAAGAGTTGGCAAATAACATTATGAAGCATAGTAATGCTTATAATGCATCTATTAGAATGAGGGTTGTAAAGAATAAATTAAATATCGAAATTTTTGATGATGGAGATGGATTCAATTTACAAGAAGTGACTAAAAAGGATGGACTTGGTCTAACACAAGTGAAGGCTAGAGTCAAGGTTATGAATGGGAAAATTGAAATTAAACCATTTGAGAATACCGGGACTCAAATCTATATAGATCTTCCTATTCCAAATTAAAATTGTATTTTCACGTTATTATTTATTCCAAATGATACAACGCTTTACTTGTTTATTTTTTTGTGGATTGTTATTAATGTCATGCGATTTTTTTCAAAAGAAAAAACTTGCTGAAGAAGAAATGATTGATACCATAATAGATTATAAATCGGTAGATACGTTTCCATTATTTCCTGATTGTGACAGTATTCCTTCACATGAAAAACAACGTGTATGTTCTCAAATAAAATTATCGGAGCATATATTTGCGTCGCTCTCTGAAAGTAATATTATAACTGCCAGAAAGGTTGCTGATACGGTTAGAGTAAAGCTACTTGTTTCAAGTTCGGGAAAAGTTTCACTTACCAATGTAGAAATGTCAGATAATTTATTAAAGCAAATACCTACAATAGATAGTTTGCTTAAAAATAGTATTGCAACTATGCCGGTTTTAAAACCAGCATTGAAAAGAGGGATTCCTGTTGCGACAGAATTTAGCCTTCCAATAGTTATTGTGAATTAATCATTTAACATTTGCCACAACTTGTCTTTTAGCTCCACCAAGCCCATTTGAGCCACAGAAGAAATAAACATATGTGGAATTTCTTTCGGAACTTCTTTTTCAAGTTCTGTTTTCAATTCCTCATCTAACATATCAGATTTAGAAATAACTAACAGTCGTTCTTTATCTAAAAGTTCTGGATTGTGCTGTTTTAATTCATTTAACAATACCGCATACTCTTTTGCTATATCATCGCTATCAGCAGGTATTAAAAAGAGCAATGTAGAGTTACGTTCTATATGTCTTAAAAATCGATGTCCTAAGCCCTTTCCTTCATGTGCTCCTTCAATAATACCTGGAATATCAGCCATTACAAATGTTTTGTAATCGCGATATTTTACAATACCAAGGTTTGGTTTTAATGTTGTAAAGGCATAATCAGCAATTTTTGGTTTTGCAGCCGTTAAAACAGAAAGTAAGGTAGATTTACCAGCATTCGGAAAGCCAACTAAACCAACATCAGCCAATATTTTTAATTCGATTTGAAACCATCCATCTTTACCATCAATTCCAGGTTGTGCATAACGAGGAGTTTGATTTGTAGAAGACTTAAAATGCCAGTTACCGCGACCACCTTTACCACCTTCTTGTAAAATAATTTCTTCACCATCAGCAGTGATTTCATGAATTATTTCTTCAGTTTCTGGGTCTCGTACAATAGTGCCAAGCGGTACATCTATATAAACATCCTTACCGTCTTTACCAGTACTTCTGCCGGAAGAGCCGTCACCACCATGCTCGGCCTTAAAGTGTTTTTTAAACTTCATATGAAACAAAGTCCAAAGATTTTTGTCTGCACGTAAAATAACATGGCCTCCACGTCCTCCATCACCACCATCGGGTCCACCTTTGGCAATATACTTTTCGCGATGTAAATGCACAGAGCCTTTACCTCCTTTTCCAGAAGCAGCGTGAATTTTTATATAGTCGACAAAATTTCCTTCAGTCATGATTTCAAGTTTTATTGTTCAATTCTGAATGGTAAAATCAGGTAAACAATTTAATTGATTGCTCTTTTAAAGCGTGTCTATGATAGCACTTAATCTATCTGTAATTTCTTCAATACCACCAACACCGTTTGCACCAAAGTATTTGTTTTGCTTTGCGTAATAGTCTTTTAAAACGGCCGTTTTTGTATTGTACTCATTAAATCGATTGCGGATTTTCTCTTCATCTTGATCATCCGATCTTCCACTCGTTTTTCCACGTTCTAATAAACGCTCAACTAATAAATCTTCAGAAACTTCTAAAGCAATCATTCCATTAATGGTTTCTCCTTTTTCGGATAAGAATGCATCCAAGGCTTCTGCTTGTGAAGATGTTCTTGGGAATCCATCAAAAATAAATCCTTTGGCGTCAGCATTTTTTTCTACTTCTGCCTTTAACATATTAATTGTTACTTCATCAGGAACCAAATTTCCATCATCCATATAAGACTTTGCCAAAAGACCTAATTCTGTTTGGTTTTTGATGTTAAACCTAAATACATCTCCAGTTGAAATGTGTACAAGGTTGTATTTTTCTTTTAATAAATCTGCTTGTGTTCCTTTACCGGCACCAGGAGGGCCAAATAATACAATATTAGTCATGTTGGGTGTTGTTATTTTATAAATGCTGTCTATGTTTCTTCCTAAATTATCATAATCCAATCCATATCCTACAATGAATTCATCGGGAATAGATAGACCAATAAAATCTATTGGTAATTCTTTTTTAAATACATCTGGTTTAAAGAAAAGTGTGGCAATTTTTAATTTACCAACATTTTTATCCTTAAAAATTTCATAGATTTTTTGAAGCGTGTTTCCGGTATCAATAATGTCTTCTAAGATTACTACAGTTCTACCTGTTAAATCTTCATTTATACCTACCAATTCGTTTACTTCTCCTGTTGATTGCATGCCTTCATAAGATGCCATTTTTACAAAAGAAACCTCACATGCACGAGGATATTCTCTAATAAAATCTGCAACGAACATAAATGACCCATTTAGAATTCCAATAAAAATTGGCACTTCATCTTTACAGTCGTTGGCTATTTCATTAACTAAATTGCTTATAACTTTTTGAACCATTTCTTTAGAAATATATGGTTCAAAGTATTTGTCATGCAGTTTAATAGTGCTCATGTCTTTTCGAATAGGAAAATGCAAAAATAACAAAAAACCGCCTCATAGTGAGACGGTTTCTTAGCTTATTTGAGTTGGGTTTATTTTTTACCCTTGTCTAATTTTTTTGACGTGTCATACATAATTGGAGATGCAATAAATAATGATGAGTATGTACCCACAATTACACCAACAATTAAAGCAAACATAAATCCTCTAATAGAATCTCCACCGAAAAGGAATATTGCAGATAACACTACTAATGTTGTAATAGAAGTATTAATTGTTCTACCTAATGTATTGCTCAATGCGCTGTTTACAATTCTATTGAATTTCCAAGAACTATGCTGATTTGTATACTCTCTAATACGGTCAAATATTACCACGGTATCATTCAATGAATACCCAACAACTGTTAAAATTGCTGCAATAAATGATTGTCCAATTTCCATATCAAATGGCATCACTTTGTATAATAAAGAGAAAATAGATAATACGATTAATACATCGTGGAATACTGCGGTAACAGCACCTAAACTATATTGCCATTTTCTAAATCGTATTAAGATGTATAAGAATACAACCAATAACGATCCAACGATAGCCCAAGTTGCAGCAGTTTTAATATCATCTGCAATTGTAGGCTCAACTTTTATCTGACTTTCTATACCAGCAGCACGAGGACCTTCATAATCAACTTTAAATTGATCTAATGTCATTCCGTCTGGTAAATAAGTTTGTAATCCTGTAAATAGTAAATCTCTTACTTCATCATCAACAGTGTTTCCATCTTCGTCAATTCTGAACTTCGTTGTAATTTTTAACTGACTTGCAGCACCGTATGTTTTCACCTCTGGAGCATCTTCAAAAACATCTTTCAATGTTCCTGCAACTTCAGAAGCATTCATTGCGTTTTTAAATTTAACAACGCAAGAACGTCCTCCAACAAAATCAACTCCGTAGTTTAAGCTGTTAGTAAACAAAGAACCAATACCTCCTAAGATAATCAATCCAGAAATAGCGTATGCAATTTTTCTTTTCTTTAAGAAATCTACATTGATATTTTGGAACCAACTCTTAGTGATGTTGGTGTTAAAAGTTAAACTGCTGTTTTTATTCGTAGACCAGTTTAAGATAATACGCGTAATAAATACTGCTGTAAAGAATGAAGTTACAATACCTAACATTAAGGTGTAAGCAAATCCTTTAATTGGTCCAGTACCAAATACAAATAAGATAACACCTGTTAAGAATGTAGTAACGTTGGCATCTAAAATTGCAGATAAGGCTCCTTTAAAACTGAATCCACCAGCAATGGCTTCTTTCAATCCTTTGCCCCCTGATAATTCTTCTTTAATACGTTCAAAGATAATTACGTTCGCATCTACAGACATACCAATTGTTAAGATAATACCTGCAATACCTGGTAATGTTAATACTGCGCCAAATGACGCTAACCAACCAAATAAGAATAGGATGTTAACTGCCAAGGCAATGTTTGCATATAAACCTGCTTTACCATAATAGAATACCATCCAAATTAAAACCAAGATTAAGGCCAATCCGAAAGATCTAAAACTGCTATCAATTGCTTTTTGTCCTAAAGATGGTCCAACAACCGCTTTTTGAACAATATGAGCTGCAGCTGGAAGTTTACCTGCTTTTAATACGTTTGCTAAATCTTCTGCTTCAGTAATGGTCATGTTTCCACCAGAAATAGAAGTGCTACCCGCTAAGATAGGATCTCCTACTCTAGGTGCAGAGTGTACTTCGTTATCTAAAACTACAGCAACAAATCCTCCGTTTGCATTTTCCGTAGTTAATTTAGCCCATAATTTTGTTCCAACAGAATTCATTTTCATGCTAACTTCTGGGTTGTTACCAAATTGGTCAAAACCTTGTCTAGCATCGTCAATTACATCTCCCTCAATTGGAGCAATATCTTCACGGTTAGATTTAATAGCATATAAACCTAAGATTTCTCCATTTGGCTTTGCGTCCCATAAGAACTTAGCATAACGCTGCTCTGATGGTAATAATGCTCTAATATCTTTGTTTGCTAAGAATGCATTTACTTTTGCTGTATCCGCAACAGCCGCTTGTCCAATTAAAGAACTTGCTTGCTGTGGGTTCTGAGCAACATTTGGATATAAGTAAGCAAATAATCTGTTTTGTCTTGTTGGAGTCGTAATTGAATCAGAAACTTCTCCTAATAAGTCGTCTAAGTTTTCTTCAGTTGAAGCAGTGTCTGCAACTTCTTCGGTTGCAAATAACTCCGCTGTTTTAGCATCAGCGGCATATAAGAAACTTTGAATATCTACATTTTTATATGCTTCCCAAAACTCTAATTCAGCTGTACTTTGTAATAATTTTTCAACACGATCAACATCTTTTGCTCCTGGTAATTCAATTAAAATTCTTCCTGAAGTTCCAATTCGTTGAATGTTTGGTTGTGTTACACCAAATTTGTCAATTCTGTTTCTTAATACTTGAAACGCAGTAGAGATAGAAGCGTTAATTTCTTCTTCAATAATTGGCTTTACTTCGTCGTTTGTATTTCTAAATGTAATTTTATCACATAAAGATTTGTTGCCAAAAATGCTAGGGTCACTAAGGTTAACAGTTCCATTACTTACCGTTTCAAACTCTTCAAAAAAGATATCTAAGAAACGTTGGTTACTACTTTTTTGTTTTGCACTTGCAGTTTCTAAGGCTTCTCTAAACGCTGGGTTTTTAGAATCGTTAGACAATCCTACCAAGATATCCTTAACAGATACTTGCAAAATAGCGTTGATACCTCCTTTTAAATCCAACCCTAAATTCATAGACTTGTCTTTAATATCGTTGTAAGAATAATTGAAAAGAGGAACAATGGTATCGTTTGCTACAGAATCTAAATAGATTCTCTCAAACCTTGCTATTTGTGTAGCATCACCCGCTGCTTTTTCAATCGCAAATTCTTTTGCATCATCCGTAACATTTTTTGCGAACCAAGTAAATGATAATTGGTACAAACTCAATAATCCAAAGAGGATTGCAAATAACTTTATAAGTCCTTTGTTTTGCATTCTAAACTAATTTTAATCTAATATTTTTTATAAACGTGCAAATATAAAATTTTCAGCACGAAATGCTAGTATTTTTTAAGATTAATTCAAGGGCTTGATTGTTAGCGAATTCACTATATACATGGGATTGTTGATTGTTCCGTAAAAAACTGATTATTATCAGGAATGCACAATTTAGGAAATAGTATATTTACGTACTTAAAAATTTATGCCATGAGTTACAAAACAGACATTGAAATAGCACAAGAAGCAACCTTAATTCATATTAAAAATATTGCTAAAAAAATCAATATTGATGAGGATGATATGGAGATGTATGGAAAGTATAAAGCGAAATTACCGCTAGACTTAATTGATGAATCGAAAATAAAAAACAGCAATTTAGTGTTAGTTACGGCATTAACTCCAACACCGGCTGGTGAAGGAAAAACTACGGTGTCGATAGGTCTTACAGAAGGATTGAATAAAATTGGAAAACAAACAACCGCTGTTTTAAGAGAACCTTCTTTGGGGCCCGTATTTGGAATTAAAGGTGGTGCTGCTGGTGGAGGTTATTCTCAAGTAGTTCCGATGGAAGACATCAATTTGCATTTTACAGGAGATTTTAATGCGGTTGAGAAGGCAAATAATTTACTATCGGCATTGATAGATAATAATTTACAGAGTAAAGTTGGTAATTTAAATATTGATCCGAGAACAATTCTATGGAAGCGAGTTATCGATATGAATGACCGCGCTCTAAGAGATATTACGATAGGGCTAGGAGGTACTGCTAACGGAATTCCTAGACAAGACGGATTCAATATCACACCTGCATCTGAAGTGATGGCCATTTTATGTATGGCTACAGATTTTGAAGATTTGAAACAGCGCTTGGGCGATATTTTTATCGGATTTACATTTGATAAGAAGCCAATTTTCGCTCGTGATTTAAATGCAGAAAATGCGATGGCTATTTTATTGAAAGATGCTATTAAACCAAATTTAGTACAGACTTTAGAAGAGAATCCGGCAATTATTCATGGAGGTCCTTTTGCGAATATTGCGCAAGGAACCAATACTATTATTGCTACAAAAATGGGGCTTTCCTTGAGCGATTATGTGGTGACCGAGGCTGGTTTTGGTGCAGATTTAGGAGCAGAGAAGTTTTTAGATATAAAATGTGCGGCGGCAGATTTGAATCCTAAATGTGTGGTGTTAGTAGCGACTATTAGAGCGCTAAGACATCATGGTGGAGCGAAGAAGGACGAATACAACACACCTAGTTTAGAGCGGGTAACAGAAGGGTTTAAAAACCTAGAAAAGCATATTGAAAATATTAGAAAGTTTAATATTGAACCAGTAGTTGCAATTAATTCGTTCATTTCTGATTCTGATGAGGAAGTGCAATTTATAAAAGATGCGTGTGCTAATTTAGGAGTGCAGGCAGTTCTTTCAGAAGGATGGGCTAAAGGAGGTGAGGGAACTCAAGATTTGGCAAGAGCAGTTGTAGATGTTGTAGAAAACAAAGCAACTCAGTTTAAGCCAATTTACGATTGGAAATCGCCTATGAAAGAAAAGATAGAAACCATTGCGAAAGAAATTTATGGAGCTGATGGCGTGGTATTCGATAAGAAAGCAGTGTTAAATTTAAAAAGAATAGACCGATTAGGATTTAATGATTTTGCGGTGTGTATGGCAAAAACCCAGAAGTCGTTTTCGGATGTTGAATCTAGAATTGGAAGGCCAACCGGATTTAAAGTGACGGTAAGAGAAATTGAAATTGCTGCAGGCGCTCGTTTTGTAATTCCAATCCTTGGAAAAATGATGCGGATGCCAGGTTTACCAGGTGTGCCAGCATCAACAAATATGACAATAGATAATAAAGGTGTTATTTCTGGATTGTCTTAGATAATTTTTTTCACAAAAAATAAATGTCATTTTGAGCGAAGTCGAAAAATCTCAATTAGTTATTAGGGATTCTTCATTTTATTCAGAATGACTTTTTTTAGTACCTAACTTGGAATTCTATTATTCATTATTTTAAACCATAACGGCGGAATTAATGCTAGTAGCATCATACCTGGATAGCCAGTTATCATTTGTGGAGAATCTGGATGAGAATCTAAAATTTGATACGGTTTATTGGCCCTATGATGATGGTCAGAATGGCGCGATAATTCAAATAATAATAAACGACCTACCACATGGTCAGAATTCCACGAGTGCATTGGATTTACGACTTCGAATCTTCCGCTTTTCTTTTGTTTTCTCCATAATCCATAGTGTTCAATATAATTCACTGTTTCTAGCAAAAGAATCCCAAAAATGGCCGCAACTAAAAAGTATAAAAGCACGTTCATGCCAAATAAAAGATAAATGGCAATGCACATACTAATTTGAAAAATGGTATACCAAAGCATTCTATTGTCTAAAGATAAAAATGACACCTTTTTAATTTTTAATAGTTTTGTTTGTAACTGCCAGGCCTTCACATAACTTCCGAATTGAGAGCGAATCCAAAATGAATAAAGCCATTCATTTTTTCTAGCCGTAGCCGGGTCTTTTCTAGTAGCCACGTCAAAATGATGTCCGTAATTATGATATATTAAAAAGTGAGTTTCCAAGGAGGTTAAGAGTAGTAATTCACCAATAAATTGTTCAAATCTATGATCTCTATGCCCTAATTCATGTCCCACATTAATTCCAAAAACACCACACATTACGCCCATTGAGGTTATCCTTCCAATAATTTCAACTGGGCTATATTCTTGATTCCAGGTAGTTAAAAAGAAATAAAGGGCGATTAGTTGTATTGGTAAAATAGTATATAGAACTACGGAGTAGAACCATGATTTTTCCGCCATCTCTCGAGATACTTTGTCTAAGTTGTTATGGTCTGGCTTTAAAAATAATTCCAAGGTAGGAACAACTATAAAAGCAATAATTACAGGAAGAAAAGTTTGCCAGTCATTGCTAAAGAATGACCACATAGCCGAAATTGGGACTATAAAAATAATGAGGTATTTAAGTTTTGCCATTTCGTATAATTGAAATAGCAATATACATAAAAAGAAAAATCCCCAATTGATGAATTGAGGATTCTCTACATATATTAAGGAAGGATTAGTTTAATAAACCATTTGTTTTTTTAACTCCTTCAGCGCTTTCAGTTAATTTCGCTTTTTCAGCGGCGTCCAATTCTATTTCCACGATTTTTTCAATACCGTTTTTACCTAATACAACAGGTACACCGATACATAAATCATTTAATCCGTATTCACCTTCTAATAATGCAGAACATGGGAAAATTTTCTTAGAGTCTAATGCAATTGCCTTAACCAATTCAGAAACTGCAGCTCCTGGCGCGTACCAAGCACTTGTTCCTAAAAGACCAGTTAATGTTGCTCCACCTACTTTCGTGTCTGCAGCAACTTGCTCTAATCTTTCTTCTGATAAAAATTCAGAAACTCTTACACTGTTTCTAGTTGCCATTCTTGTTAATGGAACCATTCCTTTATCTGAATGACCACCGATTACCATTCCGTCTACATCAGAAATAGGAGCACCTAATGCTTCTGCTAAACGGTATTTAAAACGAGCGCTATCTAAAGCACCACCCATACCAATGATTCTATTCTTTGGTAAGCCAGTTGCTTTGTGCGTTAAATAAGTCATTGTATCCATAGGATTTGATACAACAATTATGATAATCTCTGGAGACTGTGCAATTAAACTTTCAGAAACCATTTTTACAATTCCAGCATTGATTCCGATTAATTCTTCACGTGTCATTCCTGGTTTACGAGGAATGCCACTTGTGATAACTGCTACATCACTTCCTGCAGTTTTAGAATAATCACCTGTTGTTCCAACAATATTAGTATCAAAACCATTTAAAGAGGCTGTTTGCATTAAGTCCATTGCTTTTCCTTCAGCAAATCCTTCTTTAATATCAAGAATTACAACTTCCGAAGCAAAATCTTTCATTGCGATATACTCTGCACAACTCGCTCCTACGGCACCTGCACCAACAACTGTTACTTTCATTTATATATTTTTTTAGATTGATAAAATTTTGAGTCGCAAATTTAGTGATTTTAAGACGATTAAAAGAATAGATTTTATAATAAAAAGGTAAATTACAGTCAATAAAAAAGCCTCGTAAAAACGAGGCTTTTAAATTTATATTTTAGCGATTTTATACGTCGATATTTGCATATTTCGCATTATTTTCGATAAACTCTCTACGAGGCGGTACTTCATCGCCCATTAACATAGAGAATACCCTATCTGCTTCTGTTCCATTGTCTATTACAACTTGGCGTAAAGTTCTGAACTCTGGATTCATTGTTGTATCCCAAAGTTGCTCAGCATTCATCTCTCCAAGACCTTTATATCTTTGAATCGATGCACTTCCACCCATTTTTTGAACAATTAAATCACGTTGGTCATCATTCCAAGCATATTCTCTTTTTTGACCTTTCTTAACTAAATATAAAGGTGGAGCGGCAATATATACACAACCTTCTTCAATTAATTCTTTCATAAACCTAAAGAAGAACGTTAAAATTAACGTTGCAATGTGACTACCATCAACATCGGCATCACACATAATTACCACTTTCTTATATCTAAGTTTTGATAAGTTTAGAGCTCTTGGGTCTTCTTCTGTTCCAACAGAAACACCCAATGCCGTAAACATATTTTTGATTTCTTCGTTTTCAAAAACCTTGTGTTGCATGGCTTTCTCAACATTCAATATTTTTCCTCTTAATGGTAAAATTGCTTGGAACATTCTATCACGTCCTTGTTTTGCAGTTCCACCCGCCGAATCTCCCTCGACTAAGAATATCTCACATTTTTCTGGATCTGTCTCGGAACAGTCACTTAATTTTCCAGGTAAACCACCAATAGACATTACTGTTTTACGTTGCACCATTTCACGTGCTTTACGTGCTGCATGCCTGGCTTGTGCCGCTAAGATTACCTTTTGAACAATTGTTTTAGCATCGTTCGGGTTTTCTTCTAAATAATCGGTTAGCATTTCAGAAACTGCTTGACTCACAGCAGCAGTAACTTCTCTATTTCCTAATTTTGTTTTGGTTTGTCCTTCAAACTGAGGTTCTGCAACCTTAACAGAAATAATTGCCGTTAATCCTTCACGGAAATCATCACCAGCAATTTCGAATTTTAAGTTTTTCAACATCCCTGAATTATCTGCATACTTTTTAAGGGTAGCCGTTAACCCACGTCTAAATCCAGAAAGGTGTGTTCCACCTTCGTGTGTATTAATGTTGTTTACATATGAATGTAAATTTTCTGAGAAAGAAGTATTGTAAACCATGGCAACCTCTACAGGTACGCCATTTTTCTCTCCTTCCATAGAGATAACTCCAGCAGTTAATTGCTCACGAGTTGCATCTAGGTATTCGATAAACTCAGGCAAACCTCTTTCACTCATAAAAGTTTCAGAAACTAGATTCCCCTCATCGTCTGTTCTTCTTTTATCTGTAATAGAAATGGTTAATCCTTTATTAAGGTATGCTAACTCGCGTAATCTTGCAGATAAAGTATCGTAACTATATTCTGTAGTAATCGTAAAGATCGTATCATCTGGAGTAAATGTTACAACTGTTCCATTCTCTGTTGTTTCTCCAATAGATTTAACTGGGTAAAGCGCTTTTCCTTTTTCGTATTCTTGCTCCCAAATTTTACCTTCTTTATAAACGGTCGCTTTTAAATGATTAGAAAGTGCATTTACACAAGAAACTCCAACACCGTGCAATCCACCAGAAACTTTATAAGAATCTTTATCAAACTTACCACCGGCACCAATTTTAGTCATTACTACTTGTAAAGCAGATACGCCTTCTTTTTTGTGAATTCCAACTGGAATACCACGTCCGTTATCTTTTACAGAAATTGAATTATCTTCGTTAATCCATACATCAATGGTGTCACAGTGACCACCCATTGCCTCATCAATAGAGTTGTCTACTACTTCATATACTAAGTGGTGTAAACCTCTAACTCCTACATCTCCAATATACATGGAAGGACGCATACGTACGTGCTCCATTCCTTCAAGGGCCTGAATACTATCGGCCGAATAATTGTGTTTTTTTGCTTCTTCGCTCATAAATTAATTATGTTTTCTGTTCTAAAAAAAATCCTATCAAATATAAGGCTTTAAGCGTGTTATTTTTCTTAAATACATGTTAGATATTCATAGTTATTAACATTTTCTATAAATGCAAAAACGTCTTAGAATGGCTAAAAACAGTCTTAAAATTGAAATTAGCGTTTATTTATATGTAACTTGAACTGGAAGAAACACAAATGCATTAGAAGAGTTTTATAGCCTTATTTAAATTGATAAATAGATGGTGAAAAAGTCAAATTGCGATTCGATTTGCGTTAGTTGAAAGCGAATTCTATACCGAAAAAATAGTTGTAAAAATTATGGGATGCGGTATAGGTGTTTCTGATTTTAGTTTTATTTTTGCGCATGCAACACAAAGTACTTATTTTAGATTTCGGTTCGCAGTTCACGCAATTAATTGCACGTAGAGTTCGAGAGCTCAACATATACAGCGAAATACACCCTTACAATAGCAAAAAGTTTAACGTTTCTGATTACAAGGCAGTAATTCTGTCGGGTAGTCCACACTCAGTTAGAGGAGAAGAAGCACCAAATCCAGATTTGTCAGAAATAAAAGGAAAGATTCCTTTGTTAGGCGTTTGCTATGGAGCGCAATATTTGGCTCATAATTATGGAGGTGAGGTAGGAGCGTCTAATACGCGTGAGTATGGAAGAGCTCATTTAACGCACTTAGACACTTCTGAAACGTTATTCGCTGGAATCAATGAAGGAAGCCAAGTTTGGATGAGCCATTCAGATACAATTTTGTCTTTACCTTCTAATTATAAAATGATTGCAAGCACAGAAGATGTAACCAATGCGGCTTATAAAATTGAAGGAGAAGATACTTTTGCAATTCAATTTCATCCAGAGGTATATCATTCTACTGATGGAGCACAATTATTGGAAAACTTTTTAGTTAAGATTGCAGGTTTAAATCAAGAATGGACACCAGATTCATTTGTTGAAACTACCGTTGCTGCTTTAAAAGAAAAAGTGGGTAATGATAAAGTTGTTTTAGGTTTGTCTGGTGGAGTAGATTCTACAGTTGCTGCGGTACTTTTAAACAAGGCTATAGGTGAAAATTTATATTGCATATTTGTAAATAATGGATTGTTGCGTAAAGACGAATTTGAAAGTGTATTGAAGCAGTACGAAGGTATGGGCTTAAATGTAAAAGGCGTAGATGCTGCTGATCGATTCTTAAAAGAGTTGGCTGGCGAAAGTGATCCAGAAGGAAAACGTAAAATAATTGGTCGTGTATTTATTGAAGTATTTGATGATGAATCACATTTATTAGAAGATGTGAAGTTTTTAGCACAAGGAACTATTTATCCTGATGTGATAGAATCAGTATCTGCAACTGGAGGACCAAGTGCAACAATTAAAAGTCATCATAATGTTGGCGGTTTGCCAGATTTCATGAAATTGAAAGTGGTAGAACCTTTACGTATGATTTTTAAAGATGAGGTTCGTAGAGTTGGAAAATCTCTGGGTATTGATGCTGAGTTGTTAGGGCGTCATCCTTTTCCAGGTCCAGGGTTAGGTATTAGAATCTTAGGAGATATTACTGCGGAGAAAGTAAGAATGTTGCAAGAAGTAGATGCTATTTTTATCAATGGATTGAAAAAATGGGGCTTGTATAATGATGTATGGCAGGCTGGCGCAATGTTATTACCAGTAAACTCTGTTGGAGTGATGGGTGATGAGCGAACTTATGAGAAATGCGTTGCATTGAGAGCCGTTGAATCTGTAGATGGAATGACAGCCGATTGGGTAGATTTACCATATAAATTTTTACAAGAGACCTCAAACAAAATAATAAATAACGTAAAAGGCGTTAATAGGGTAGTATATGATATTAGTTCAAAACCGCCTGCTACGATCGAGTGGGAATAGTTTTTGATGCTGTCTAATTAAATTAAGGATATGAAGAAATTTGGTGTTTTAGTTTTCATGGTATTATTTGTTGTGTTCAATTCGTTCAGTCAACAAAAGAAATACATCTCTTATACAGTTAAGGCAGGAGAGACTATGAAAAGTATTGCTAAGGATAATAATATGAACCAAAAGGATTTATTGCGTTTAAATCCGGATGTAGCTAAAAAACCAAAAGCAAATACGGTTATCATTATTCCAAATAGAGCATTTGTAGAAGGAGTAGCGGATTCAGAGGGCTTGCATACTGTTCAGCGCAAGGAGACTTTATTTAGCATAGCTCAAAAATATGGAGTGACTGTAGAAGCGATTAAAAAAGTAAATAATTTAACTGGAGATTATTTAAGTACCGGAAGAATTATTCGAATTCCAGATGCTTCGGGAGTAGAAGAAATGGTAGTTGAAGAGGAGATAGATCCGAATGCAATTATGCACTTAGTAGTAAAAGACGATACCGTTTATAATATTACTAAGAAATATAGTATTACTGAAGAGGAGTTGTATGGAATGAATCCGGCATTAGAGGAAGGGTTGAAATTGGGGATGAATTTAAAAGTAGGGGAGAAAGAAGATGAGCGCGAATTAGAAGAATTGAATTTATTTGTTGATGAAGTAACGAACAAGCCTTTAAATGTTTTGTTGATGTTGCCTTACAAGTTGAAGTCTTTTGATTTTGAAGATGAAGAATTTGAATGGGACAATAGACTGTTAAATATTGTAACAGATTTCCATTCTGGTACTTTGATAGCGGTGGATTCATTGCGTGCTCAAGGAATGAATGTTTCTTTAGATGTTGTTGATACCGAAAACAGCGCAGGTAAAGTTTCTACAATCGCAAATTCCTATGATTTTGATGAGGTAGATGCTATTGTTGGTCCGTTATTTATGAATAAGGCTAAGCAAGTTTCAAAAACCTTAAATGATGTGCCGGTTATTGCACCAATCTATTCTAAATCTCAAGCAAGTGTATCTGATAATAATTTGATAAAAGTTGCACCTAATAAAGAGTTGTTAGAAGCAAAAATAGAGGAACATTTAGTTGATACCTATACGAATGAGAAAGTTATAATTGTTGGTGATAATTCAAGTGCTACGGCTATTAGAATTAATAGACTAAAGGAACTTTTGAGTACACATGATTCAATTGGAGAAATAACCGTTATTAAACCGATTGGTGGATATATTGCAAAAGATCGTTTTATTGAAGTAATAGATACCATTCAGAAAAAGAACTGGGTTATTCTTTTAAGCGAAGACAATATTGTTACAAATGATGCTGTAAACAATTTGGGAACTTTACCATTAGAAAATAGAGAAATTCAAATGTTTGCTCCACAAAAAGGAAACAATTATAAAGACGTGATGAACGAGCATTTGGCTCGATTGAATTTCACGTACGCATCAACAGAATTTAACAATGTAACCAGTAGTGCATATGCTAACTTTCAAGGAATGTACAGAAAGAAATATCATGTACGACCATCTGATTATGCTAAAAGAGGTTTTGATGTAATGTATGATACTTTGTTGCGTTTGTCTATTGGAGAGGATTTTAATGAGGGAGCAACACTTGGTGTTTCAGAACGTGTATTGACCAAGTTTGATTATAAAAAGCGCTTGTTCGGTAGTACAGAAAATAAAGGAATATACTTATTGCAATACCAAAGTGATTTGAGTTTAATAGAATTGAATTAACTCTGATTTAGAAAAATAAAAAAGCAGCCATATGGCTGCTTTTTTATTTTTCTAAATCAGAGTTAATTCAATTCTATTAAACTCAAATCACTTTGGTATTGCAATAAGTATATTCCTTTATTTTCTGTACTACCGAACAAGCGCTTTTTATAATCAAACTTGGTCAATACACGTTCTGAAACACCAAGTGTTGCTCCCTCATTAAAATCCTCTCCAATAGACAAACGCAACAAAGTATCATACATTACATCAAAACCTCTTTTAGCATAATCAGATGGTCGTACATGATATTTCTTTCTGTACATTCCTTGAAAGTTAGCATATGCACTACTGGTTACATTGTTAAATTCTGTTGATGCGTACGTGAAATTCAATCGAGCCAAATGCTCGTTCATCACGTCTTTATAATTGTTTCCTTTTTGCGGAGCAAACATTTGAATTTCTCTATTTTCTAATGGTAAAGTTCCCAAATTGTTTACAGCATCATTTGTAACAATATTGTCTTCGCTTAAAAGAATAACCCAGTTCTTTTTCTGAATGGTATCTATTACTTCAATAAAACGATCTTTTGCAATATATCCACCAATCGGTTTAATAACGGTTATTTCTCCAATTGAATCATGTGTACTCAAAAGTTCCTTTACTCTATTAATTCTAATAGCCGTAGCACTTGAATTATCACCAACAATTATAACTTTCTCATTCGTATAGGTATCAACTAAATGTTCCTCTATTTTTGCTTCTAACAACTCTTTATTAGGTGCAACTTTTATCAAATTATTATCAGATACACTTGCTTGAGATTTAGAATAGATTGGTGCAATAACCGGCACATCATTTAAGGTTTTTGAAACTTGCTTAGCCTTATTCATAAATAACGGACCAACAATAGCATCTACCTCATCAAAATCATAGGAATTTGCGATTGTAGAAACTTTACCTGCGCTGTTTTCGGTATCAACAACATCTAAAGAAACATTCATTCCTTGAGCACGCAATGAATCCACCGCTATCAAAGTACCAGAATGGAAATCTGTTACAATATTTAACAGTCTATTGTCCCATTCAAATTCTTCATCTTCAAAATCAAAAGACTTCAACTTGTAAGGCAACATCAACAAAACATTTAAAGGCTTGTTCGTTACTTCATCAACAAATAAATTCAATTCTTCTAATTCGCGCTCATCTTCTTTCTCCCCTACTTTTAAATTCATCCCCAATTTCAACCCGTCCTCTAATGCCGGATTCATTCCATACAACTCCTCTTCAGTAATACTATATTTCTTAGTAATATTATAAACGGTATCGTCTTTTACTACTAAGTGCATAATTGCATTCGGATCTATCTCCTCTTCAACTACCATTTCTTCTACTTCCGAAGCATCTGGAATTCGAATAATTCTTCCGGTACTTAAATAATCTCCAGTTAAATTATTTACTTTTTTAATCGCTTCTACAGTCACTCCATATTTTTGAGCTATGCTAAATAAAGTCTCCTTGCGCTGAACAGTATGCAAGCCCTCTGAATCCGCTACTCCTTCTACAAATGCTCTATTTGGAATAATGATAACCGTATTTGCTTTTGGTTTTTTAGCTACATCCGGATTTAAACGCAATAAATCCTTTTGCTTCATATTATTATCCTTAGCAATACTTTTCATAGTCTCTCCTGCCTTAACTGTATAAGAGATGTATTTCTTTTGTTGACTGAACGAATTGAACACAACAAATAATACCATGAAAACTAAAACACCAAATTTCTTCATATCCTTAATTTAATTAGACAGCATCAAAAACTATTCCCACTCGATCGTAGCAGGCGGTTTTGAACTAATATCATATACTACCCTATTAACGCCTTTTACGTTATTTATTATTTTGTTTGAGGTCTCTTGTAAAAATTTATATGGTAAATCTACCCAATCGGCTGTCATTCCATCTACAGATTCAACGGCTCTCAATGCAACGCATTTCTCATAAGTTCGCTCATCACCCATCACTCCAACAGAGTTTACTGGTAATAACATTGCGCCAGCCTGCCATACATCATTATACAAGCCCCATTTTTTCAATCCATTGATAAAAATAGCATCTACTTCTTGCAACATTCTTACTTTCTCCGCAGTAATATCTCCTAAGATTCTAATACCTAACCCTGGACCTGGAAAAGGATGACGCCCTAACAACTCAGCATCAATACCCAGAGATTTTCCAACTCTACGAACCTCATCTTTAAAAATCATACGTAAAGGTTCTACCACTTTCAATTTCATGAAATCTGGCAAACCGCCAACATTATGATGACTTTTAATTGTTGCACTTGGTCCTCCAGTTGCAGATACTGATTCTATCACATCAGGATAAATAGTTCCTTGTGCTAAAAACTTCACATCTTCTAATAAATGTGATTCATCATCAAATACTTCAATAAATACACGACCAATTATTTTACGTTTTCCTTCTGGATCACTTTCGCCAGCCAACTCTTTTAAGAATCGATCAGCAGCATCTACGCCTTTTACATTTAAGCCCATACCTTCGTACTGCTTCAATACACTTTCAAATTCGTCTTTACGCAACAATCCATTATTTACAAATATGCAATATAAATTTTCACCTATAGCCTTGTTTAAAAGTACCGCAGCAACTGTAGAATCTACTCCACCAGACAAACCTAAAACAACTTTATCATTACCCACTTTTTCTTTTAAAGCAGCAACGGTAGTTTCAACAAATGAATCTGGTGTCCATTCTTGATTTAAACCTGCAATCTTAACTAAAAAGTTTTCCAATAATTGTGCTCCATCAGTAGAATGATATACCTCTGGATGAAATTGAATTGCAAAAGTATCTTCTCCTTCAATTTTATAAGCCGCATTGGTTACATCTTCTGTGCTTGCAATCATTTTATAATTAGAAGGTAAAGACAAAATTGTATCTGAATGGCTCATCCAAACTTGGCTTCCTTCATTGATTCCAGCGAATAACGTTTCAGAAGTGTCTAAGTGCGTTAAATGAGCTCTTCCATACTCACGCGTATTAGACGCTCCTACCTCACCTCCATAATTATGAGCCAAATATTGCGCTCCATAGCAAACGCCTAACAAAGGAATCTTTCCTTTTATTTCTGACAAATCTGGATTTGGTGCTTCTTCTCCTCTAACTGAGTGTGGACTACCCGACAGAATTACTGCCTTGTAATCAGAAACGTTAAACTTTTTGCTATTGTAAGGGTGTATTTCGCTGTATATGTTGAGCTCTCGAACTCTACGTGCAATTAATTGCGTGAACTGCGAACCGAAATCTAAAATAAGTACTTTGTGTTGCATGCGCAAAAATAAAACTAAAATCAGAAACACCTATACCGCATCCCATAATTTTTACAACTATTTTTTCGGTATAGAATTCGCTTTCAACTAACGCAAATCGAATCGCAATTTGACTTTTTCACCATCTATTTATCAATTTAAATAAGGCTATAAAACTCTTCTAATGCATTTGTGTTTCTTCCAGTTCAAGTTACATATAAATAAACGCTAATTTCAATTTTAAGACTGTTTTTAGCCATTCTAAGACGTTTTTGCATTTATAGAAAATGTTAATAACTATGAATATCTAACATGTATTTAAGAAAAATAACACGCTTAAAGCCTTATATTTGATAGGATTTTTTTTAGAACAGAAAACATAATTAATTTATGAGCGAAGAAGCAAAAAAACACAATTATTCGGCCGATAGTATTCAGGCCCTTGAAGGAATGGAGCACGTACGTATGCGTCCTTCCATGTATATTGGAGATGTAGGAGTTAGAGGTTTACACCACTTAGTATATGAAGTAGTAGACAACTCTATTGATGAGGCAATGGGTGGTCACTGTGACACCATTGATGTATGGATTAACGAAGATAATTCAATTTCTGTAAAAGATAACGGACGTGGTATTCCAGTTGGAATTCACAAAAAAGAAGGCGTATCTGCTTTACAAGTAGTAATGACTAAAATTGGTGCCGGTGGTAAGTTTGATAAAGATTCTTATAAAGTTTCTGGTGGATTGCACGGTGTTGGAGTTTCTTGTGTAAATGCACTTTCTAATCATTTAAAAGCGACCGTTTATAAAGAAGGTAAAATTTGGGAGCAAGAATACGAAAAAGGAAAAGCGCTTTACCCAGTTAAATCTATTGGAGAAACAACAGAGAATGGAACAGTTGTAACATTTACTCCAGATGATACGATCTTTACGATTACTACAGAATATAGTTACGATACTTTATCTGCAAGATTACGCGAGTTAGCATACCTTAATAAAGGATTAACCATTTCTATTACAGATAAAAGAAGAACAGACGATGAGGGGAATCTAGTTTCTGAAACTTTTATGAGTGAAAGAGGTTTGCCTGAGTTTATCGAATACCTAGATGCAACTCGTGAGCAATTAACTGCTGGAGTTATCTCTATGGAAGGAGAGAAAAATGGCGTACCTGTAGAGGTTGCCATGGTTTACAATACTTCTTTCTCAGAAAATTTACATTCATATGTAAACAACATTAATACACACGAAGGTGGAACACACCTTTCTGGATTTAGACGTGGGTTAACGGCTACCCTTAAAAAGTATGCAGATAATTCAGGGATGTTGAAAAACTTAAAATTCGAAATTGCTGGTGATGATTTCCGTGAAGGATTAACGGCAATTATTTCTGTTAAGGTTGCAGAACCTCAGTTTGAAGGACAAACCAAAACAAAATTAGGAAATAGAGAAGTTACTGCTGCTGTGAGTCAAGCAGTTTCTGAAATGCTAACCGATTATTTAGAAGAAAACCCGAACGATGCTAAAACAATTGTTCAAAAGGTAATCTTAGCGGCACAAGCCAGGCATGCAGCACGTAAAGCACGTGAAATGGTGCAACGTAAAACAGTAATGTCTATTGGTGGTTTACCTGGAAAATTAAGTGACTGTTCCGAGACAGATCCAGAAAAATGTGAGATATTCTTAGTCGAGGGAGATTCGGCGGGTGGAACTGCAAAACAAGGACGTGATAGAATGTTCCAAGCAATTTTACCATTAAGAGGAAAAATATTGAATGTTGAGAAAGCCATGCAACACAAGGTTTTTGAAAACGAAGAAATCAAAAATATGTTTACGGCATTGGGTGTTTCTGTTGGAACAGAAGAAGACCCAAGAGCTCTAAACTTATCAAAACTTAGATATAAGAAAGTGGTAATTATGTGTGATGCCGATGTTGATGGTAGTCACATTGCAACGTTAATTTTAACGTTCTTCTTTAGGTTTATGAAAGAATTAATTGAAGAAGGTTGTGTATATATTGCCGCTCCACCTTTATATTTAGTTAAGAAAGGTCAAAAAAGAGAATATGCTTGGAATGATGACCAACGTGATTTAATTGTTCAAAAAATGGGTGGAAGTGCATCGATTCAAAGATATAAAGGTCTTGGAGAGATGAATGCTGAGCAACTTTGGGATACAACAATGAATCCAGAGTTCAGAACTTTACGCCAAGTTGTAATAGACAATGGAACAGAAGCAGATAGGGTATTCTCTATGTTAATGGGCGATGAAGTACCGCCTCGTAGA
Source organism: Bacteroidetes bacterium MedPE-SWsnd-G1 (assembly GCA_001874265.1). GTDB lineage: Bacteria > Bacteroidota > Bacteroidia > Flavobacteriales > Flavobacteriaceae > Urechidicola. The sequence continues at coordinate 23,381 of MPDD01000028.1, forward strand.
GAGTTTATCGAAAATAATGCGAAATATGCAAATATCGACGTATAAAATCGCTAAAATATAAATTTAAAAGCCTCGTTTTTACGAGGCTTTTTTATTGACTGTAATTTACCTTTTTATTATAAAATCTATTCTTTTAATCGTCTTAAAATCACTAAATTTGCGACTCAAAATTTTATCAATCTAAAAAAATATATAAATGAAAGTAACAGTTGTTGGTGCAGGTGCCGTAGGAGCGAGTTGTGCAGAGTATATCGCAATGAAAGATTTTGCTTCGGAAGTTGTAATTCTTGATATTAAAGAAGGATTTGCTGAAGGAAAAGCAATGGACTTAATGCAAACAGCCTCTTTAAATGGTTTTGATACTAATATTGTTGGAACAACAGGTGATTATTCTAAAACTGCAGGAAGTGATGTAGCAGTTATCACAAGTGGCATTCCTCGTAAACCAGGAATGACACGTGAAGAATTAATCGGAATCAATGCTGGAATTGTAAAAATGGTTTCTGAAAGTTTAATTGCACAGTCTCCAGAGATTATCATAATTGTTGTATCAAATCCTATGGATACAATGACTTATTTAACGCACAAAGCAACTGGCTTACCAAAGAATAGAATCATTGGTATGGGTGGTGCTTTAGATAGCGCTCGTTTTAAATACCGTTTAGCAGAAGCATTAGGTGCTCCTATTTCTGATGTAGACGGAATGGTAATCGGTGGTCATTCAGATAAAGGAATGGTTCCATTAACAAGAATGGCAACTAGAAACAGTGTAAGAGTTTCTGAATTTTTATCAGAAGAAAGATTAGAGCAAGTTGCTGCAGACACGAAAGTAGGTGGAGCAACATTAACTGGTCTTTTAGGAACAAGTGCTTGGTACGCGCCAGGAGCTGCAGTTTCTGAATTGGTTAAGGCAATTGCATTAGACTCTAAGAAAATTTTCCCATGTTCTGCATTATTAGAAGGTGAATACGGATTAAATGATTTATGTATCGGTGTACCTGTTGTATTAGGTAAAAACGGTATTGAAAAAATCGTGGAAATAGAATTGGACGCCGCTGAAAAAGCGAAATTAACTGAAAGCGCTGAAGGAGTTAAAAAAACAAATGGTTTATTAAACTAATCCTTCCTTAATATATGTAGAGAATCCTCAATTCATCAATTGGGGATTTTTCTTTTTATGTATATTGCTATTTCAATTATACGAAATGGCAAAACTTAAATACCTCATTATTTTTATAGTCCCAATTTCGGCTATGTGGTCATTCTTTAGCAATGACTGGCAAACTTTTCTTCCTGTAATTATTGCTTTTATAGTTGTTCCTACCTTGGAATTATTTTTAAAGCCAGACCATAACAACTTAGACAAAGTATCTCGAGAGATGGCGGAAAAATCATGGTTCTACTCCGTAGTTCTATATACTATTTTACCAATACAACTAATCGCCCTTTATTTCTTTTTAACTACCTGGAATCAAGAATATAGCCCAGTTGAAATTATTGGAAGGATAACCTCAATGGGCGTAATGTGTGGTGTTTTTGGAATTAATGTGGGACATGAATTAGGGCATAGAGATCATAGATTTGAACAATTTATTGGTGAATTACTACTCTTAACCTCCTTGGAAACTCACTTTTTAATATATCATAATTACGGACATCATTTTGACGTGGCTACTAGAAAAGACCCGGCTACGGCTAGAAAAAATGAATGGCTTTATTCATTTTGGATTCGCTCTCAATTCGGAAGTTATGTTAAGGCCTGGCAGTTACAAACAAAACTATTAAAAATTAAAAAGGTGTCATTTTTATCTTTAGACAATAGAATGCTTTGGTATACCATTTTTCAAATTAGTATGTGCATTGCCATTTATCTTTTATTTGGCATGAACGTGCTTTTATACTTTTTAGTTGCGGCCATTTTTGGGATTCTTTTGCTAGAAACAGTGAATTATATTGAACACTATGGATTATGGAGAAAACAAAAGAAAAGCGGAAGATTCGAAGTCGTAAATCCAATGCACTCGTGGAATTCTGACCATGTGGTAGGTCGTTTATTATTATTTGAATTATCGCGCCATTCTGACCATCATCATAGGGCCAATAAACCGTATCAAATTTTAGATTCTCATCCAGATTCTCCACAAATGATAACTGGCTATCCAGGTATGATGCTACTAGCATTAATTCCGCCGTTATGGTTTAAAATAATGAATAATAGAATTCCAAGTTAGGTACTAAAAAAAGTCATTCTGAATAAAATGAAGAATCCCTAATAACTAATTGAGATTTTTCGACTTCGCTCAAAATGACATTTATTTTTTGTGAAAAAAATTATCTAAGACAATCCAGAAATAACACCTTTATTATCTATTGTCATATTTGTTGATGCTGGCACACCTGGTAAACCTGGCATCCGCATCATTTTTCCAAGGATTGGAATTACAAAACGAGCGCCTGCAGCAATTTCAATTTCTCTTACCGTCACTTTAAATCCGGTTGGCCTTCCAATTCTAGATTCAACATCCGAAAACGACTTCTGGGTTTTTGCCATACACACCGCAAAATCATTAAATCCTAATCGGTCTATTCTTTTTAAATTTAACACTGCTTTCTTATCGAATACCACGCCATCAGCTCCATAAATTTCTTTCGCAATGGTTTCTATCTTTTCTTTCATAGGCGATTTCCAATCGTAAATTGGCTTAAACTGAGTTGCTTTGTTTTCTACAACATCTACAACTGCTCTTGCCAAATCTTGAGTTCCCTCACCTCCTTTAGCCCATCCTTCTGAAAGAACTGCCTGCACTCCTAAATTAGCACACGCATCTTTTATAAATTGCACTTCCTCATCAGAATCAGAAATGAACGAATTAATTGCAACTACTGGTTCAATATTAAACTTTCTAATATTTTCAATATGCTTTTCTAGGTTTTTAAACCCTTCTGTTACCCGCTCTAAACTAGGTGTGTTGTATTCGTCCTTCTTCGCTCCACCATGATGTCTTAGCGCTCTAATAGTCGCTACTAACACCACACATTTAGGATTCAAATCTGCCGCCGCACATTTTATATCTAAAAACTTCTCTGCTCCTAAATCTGCACCAAAACCAGCCTCGGTCACCACATAATCGCTCAAGGAAAGCCCCATTTTTGTAGCAATAATAGTATTGGTTCCTTGCGCAATATTCGCAAAAGGACCTCCATGAATAATTGCCGGATTCTCTTCTAAAGTCTGTACTAAATTTGGTTTAATAGCATCTTTCAATAAAATAGCCATCGCATTTTCTGCATTTAAATCACGAGCGAAAATTGGCTTCTTATCAAATGTAAATCCGATAAAAATATCGCCCAAGCGCTGTTTCAAATCTTCAAAATCTGTAGCCATACATAAAATGGCCATCACTTCAGATGCAGGTGTGATATTGAATCCGTCTTGTCTAGGAATTCCGTTAGCAGTACCTCCTAGCCCTATCGTAATATCTCTTAGAGCGCGGTCATTCATATCGATAACTCGCTTCCATAGAATTGTTCTCGGATCAATATTTAAATTACCAACTTTACTCTGTAAATTATTATCTATCAATGCCGATAGTAAATTATTTGCCTTCTCAACCGCATTAAAATCTCCTGTAAAATGCAAATTGATGTCTTCCATCGGAACTACTTGAGAATAACCTCCACCAGCAGCACCACCTTTAATTCCAAATACTGGCCCCAAAGAAGGTTCTCTTAAAACAACGGTTGTTTGTTTTCCAATTTTATTCAATCCTTCTGTAAGACCTATCGACACCGTAGTTTTTCCTTCACCAGCCGGTGTTGGAGTTAATGCCGTAACTAACACTAAATTGCTGTTTTTTATTTTCGATTCATCAATTAAGTCTAGCGGTAATTTCGCTTTATACTTTCCATACATCTCCATATCATCCTCATCAATATTGATTTTTTTAGCAATATTTTTAATGTGAATTAAGGTTGCTTCTTGTGCTATTTCAATGTCTGTTTTGTAACTCATGGCATAAATTTTTAAGTACGTAAATATACTATTTCCTAAATTGTGCATTCCTGATAATAATCAGTTTTTTACGGAACAATCAACAATCCCATGTATATAGTGAATTCGCTAACAATCAAGCCCTTGAATTAATCTTAAAAAATACTAGCATTTCGTGCTGAAAATTTTATATTTGCACGTTTATAAAAAATATTAGATTAAAATTAGTTTAGAATGCAAAACAAAGGACTTATAAAGTTATTTGCAATCCTCTTTGGATTAGTGAGTTTGTACCAATTATCATTTACTTGGTTCGCAAAAAATGTTACGGATGATGCAAAAGAATTTGCGATTGAAAAAGCAGCGGGTGATGCTACACAAATAGCAAGGTTTGAGAGAATCTATTTAGATTCTGTAGCAAACGATACCATTGTTCCTCTTTTCAATTATTCTTACAACGATATTAAAGACAAGTCTATGAATTTAGGGTTGGATTTAAAAGGAGGTATCAACGCTATTTTGCAAGTATCTGTTAAGGATATCTTGGTAGGATTGTCTAACGATTCTAAAAACCCAGTGTTTAGAGAAGCTTTAGAAACTGCAAGTGCAAAACAAAAAAGTAGTAACCAACGTTTCTTAGATATCTTTTTTGAAGAGTTTGAAACGGTAAGTAATGGAACTGTTAACCTTAGTGACCCTAGCATTTTTGGTAACAAATCTTTAAGTGATAAAATTACATTTAGAAATACAAACGACGAAGTAAAGCCAATTATTGAAGAAGAAATTAACGCTTCTATCTCTACTGCGTTTCAAGTATTAAGAAACAGAATTGACAAATTTGGTGTAACACAACCAAACATTCAACGAATTGGAACTTCAGGAAGAATTTTAATTGAATTACCAGGAGCAAAAGATGTTGATCGTGTTGAAAAATTATTACAAAGTACAGCTGAATTAGAGTTTTGGGAAGCATATAAAAATGTAGATATTCAAAGTTTCTTATATGCCGCTGATGCTAAAACAGCGGAGTTATTTGCAACCGAAGAAGTTGCAGACACTGCTTCAACTGAAGAAAACTTAGACGACTTATTAGGAGAAGTTTCTGATTCAATTACGACTCCAACAAGACAAAACAGATTATTTGCTTACTTATATCCAAATGTTGCTCAGAACCCACAGCAAGCAAGTTCTTTAATTGGACAAGCGGCTGTTGCGGATACAGCAAAAGTAAATGCATTCTTAGCAAACAAAGATATTAGAGCATTATTACCATCAGAGCAGCGTTATGCTAAGTTCTTATGGGACGCAAAGCCAAATGGAGAAATCTTAGGTTTATATGCTATTAAATCTAACCGTGAAGATATTGCTCCAATTGAGGGAGATGTAATTGACGATGCTAGACAAGGTTTTGACCAATTTGGTAACAACCCAGAAGTTAGCATGAAAATGAATTCTGTTGGAACAAAATTATGGGCTAAATTAACTACGGAAAATGCAAACGGAGGATTTGTTGCTGTAGTTTTAGATAACGAAGTACACTCTGCACCTAGAGTAGGAGATCCTATCTTAGCGGGTAGCACTTCTATTTCTGGTGGAAACATGACCATTACTGAAGCAGAAGATTTAGCAAACGTATTAAAAGCAGGTAAACTTCCAGCTGCAGCTCATATTGTTCAAAAAGCGGTTGTTGGACCATCTTTAGGACAAAAAGCAATTGATAGCAGTTTTAGATCTTTCGGATTGGCCTTAATCTTGGTTTTAATTTGGATGGTATTCTATTATGGTAAAGCAGGTTTATATGCAAACATTGCCTTGGCAGTTAACATCCTATTCTTATTTGGTTGGTTAGCGTCATTTGGCGCAGTATTAACATTACCAGGTATTGCAGGTATTATCTTAACAATTGGTATGTCTGTAGATGCGAACGTAATTATCTTTGAACGTATTAAAGAAGAATTATCAGGGGGCAAAGGATTGAAAGAAGCCATTGCTGGTGGATTCAGTTTTAAAGGAGCCTTATCTGCAATTTTAGATGCCAACGTTACTACATTCTTAACAGGTGTTATCTTATTTGTATTTGGTACTGGACCAATTAAAGGATTTGCTTACACCTTAATGTTAGGTATTGTAACTTCATTCTTTACAGCAGTATTTATTACGCGTATTATCTTAAACTGGTCTACGAATAAAAACAGCAGTTTAACTTTTAACACCAACATCACTAAGAGTTGGTTCCAAAATATCAATGTAGATTTCTTAAAGAAAAGAAAAATTGCATACGCTATTTCTGGATTGATTATCTTAGGAGGTATTGGTTCTTTGTTTACTAACAGCTTAAACTACGGAGTTGATTTTGTTGGAGGACGTTCTTACGTTGTTAAATTTGAAAACGCAATGAATGCTTCTGAAGTTGCAGGAACATTGAAAGATGTTTTTGAAGATGCTCCAGAGGTGAAAACATACGGTGCTGCAAGTCAGTTAAAAATTACAACGAAGTTCAGAATTGACGAAGATGGAAACACTGTTGATGATGAAGTAAGAGATTTACTATTTACAGGATTACAAACTTATTTACCAGACGGAATGACATTAGATCAATTTAAAGTTGATTATGAAGGTCCTCGTGCTGCTGGTATAGAAAGTCAGATAAAAGTTGAGCCTACAATTGCAGATGATATTAAAACTGCTGCAACTTGGGCTATCGTTGGATCGTTATTGGTTGTATTCTTATACATCTTAATACGATTTAGAAAATGGCAATATAGTTTAGGTGCTGTTACCGCAGTATTCCACGATGTATTAATCGTATTATCTATTTTCTCTTTATTATACAAAGTGATGCCATTTGATATGGAAATTGGACAATCATTTATTGCAGCAATTTTAACAGTTGTTGGGTATTCATTGAATGATACCGTGGTAATATTTGACCGTATTAGAGAGTATACAAATCAGCATAGTTCTTGGAAATTCAATAGAATTGTAAACAGCGCATTGAGCAATACATTAGGTAGAACAATTAATACTTCTATTACAACATTAGTAGTGTTATCTGCAATATTCCTTTTCGGTGGAGATTCTATTAGAGGATTTATGTTTGCTTTAATTGTTGGTGTAATTGTGGGTACATACTCATCATTATTTATTGCATCTCCAATTATGTATGACACGTCAAAAAAATTAGACAAGGGTAAAAAATAAACCCAACTCAAATAAGCTAAGAAACCGTCTCACTATGAGGCGGTTTTTTGTTATTTTTGCATTTTCCTATTCGAAAAGACATGAGCACTATTAAACTGCATGACAAATACTTTGAACCATATATTTCTAAAGAAATGGTTCAAAAAGTTATAAGCAATTTAGTTAATGAAATAGCCAACGACTGTAAAGATGAAGTGCCAATTTTTATTGGAATTCTAAATGGGTCATTTATGTTCGTTGCAGATTTTATTAGAGAATATCCTCGTGCATGTGAGGTTTCTTTTGTAAAAATGGCATCTTATGAAGGCATGCAATCAACAGGAGAAGTAAACGAATTGGTAGGTATAAATGAAGATTTAACAGGTAGAACTGTAGTAATCTTAGAAGACATTATTGATACCGGAAACACGCTTCAAAAAATCTATGAAATTTTTAAGGATAAAAATGTTGGTAAATTAAAAATTGCCACACTTTTCTTTAAACCAGATGTATTTAAAAAAGAATTACCAATAGATTTTATTGGTCTATCTATTCCCGATGAATTCATTGTAGGATATGGATTGGATTATGATAATTTAGGAAGAAACATAGACAGCATTTATAAAATAACAACACCCAACATGACTAATATTGTATTATTTGGCCCTCCTGGTGCCGGTAAAGGAACACAAGCAGATTTATTAAAAGAAAAATACAACCTTGTACACATTTCAACTGGAGATGTATTTAGGTTTAACATCAAAAACCAAACAGAATTAGGTCTTTTGGCAAAGTCTTATATGGATGATGGAAATTTGGTTCCTGATGAAGTAACAATTAATATGTTAAAGGCAGAAGTAGAAAAAAATGCTGACGCCAAAGGATTTATTTTTGATGGATTCCCAAGAACATCTTCTCAAGCAGAAGCCTTGGATGCATTCTTATCCGAAAAAGGAGAAACCATTAATGGAATGATTGCTTTAGAAGTTTCTGAAGATTTATTAGTTGAGCGTTTATTAGAACGTGGAAAAACGAGTGGAAGATCGGATGATCAAGATGAAGAGAAAATCCGCAATCGATTTAATGAGTACAATACAAAAACGGCCGTTTTAAAAGACTATTACGCAAAGCAAAACAAATACTTTGGTGCAAACGGTGTTGGTGGTATTGAAGAAATTACAGATAGATTAAGTGCTATCATAGACACGCTTTAAAAGAGCAATCAATTAAATTGTTTACCTGATTTTACCATTCAGAATTGAACAATAAAACTTGAAATCATGACTGAAGGAAATTTTGTCGACTATATAAAAATTCACGCTGCTTCTGGAAAAGGAGGTAAAGGCTCTGTGCATTTACATCGCGAAAAGTATATTGCCAAAGGTGGACCCGATGGTGGTGATGGAGGACGTGGAGGCCATGTTATTTTACGTGCAGACAAAAATCTTTGGACTTTGTTTCATATGAAGTTTAAAAAACACTTTAAGGCCGAGCATGGTGGTGACGGCTCTTCCGGCAGAAGTACTGGTAAAGACGGTAAGGATGTTTATATAGATGTACCGCTTGGCACTATTGTACGAGACCCAGAAACTGAAGAAATAATTCATGAAATCACTGCTGATGGTGAAGAAATTATTTTACAAGAAGGTGGTAAAGGTGGTCGCGGTAACTGGCATTTTAAGTCTTCTACAAATCAAACTCCTCGTTATGCACAACCTGGAATTGATGGTAAAGATGGATGGTTTCAAATCGAATTAAAAATATTGGCTGATGTTGGTTTAGTTGGCTTTCCGAATGCTGGTAAATCTACCTTACTTTCTGTTTTAACGGCTGCAAAACCAAAAATTGCTGATTATGCCTTTACAACATTAAAACCAAACCTTGGTATTGTAAAATATCGCGATTACAAAACATTTGTAATGGCTGATATTCCAGGTATTATTGAAGGAGCACATGAAGGAAAGGGCTTAGGACATCGATTTTTAAGACATATAGAACGTAACTCTACATTGCTCTTTTTAATTCCTGCTGATAGCGATGATATAGCAAAAGAGTATGCGGTATTGTTAAATGAATTAAAACAGCACAATCCAGAACTTTTAGATAAAGAACGACTGTTAGTTATTTCTAAATCTGATATGTTAGATGAGGAATTGAAAACAGAACTTGAAAAAGAAGTTCCGAAAGAAATTCCACATATGTTTATTTCTTCTGTGGCTCAAATGGGCTTGGTGGAGCTAAAAGACAAGTTGTGGCAAATGTTAAATGATTAATTCACAATAACTATTGGAAGGCTAAATTCTGTCGCAACAGGAATCCCTCTTTTCAATGCTGGTTTTAAAACCGGCATAGTTGCAATACTATTTTTAAGCAAACTATCTATTGTAGGTATTTGCTTTAATAAATTATCTGACATTTCTACATTGGTAAGTGAAACTTTTCCCGAACTTGAAACAAGTAGCTTTACTCTAACCGTATCAGCAACCTTTCTGGCAGTTATAATATTACTTTCAGAGAGCGACGCAAATATATGCTCCGATAATTTTATTTGAGAACATACACGTTGTTTTTCATGTGAAGGAATACTGTCACAATCAGGAAATAATGGAAACGTATCTACCGATTTATAATCTATTATGGTATCAATCATTTCTTCTTCAGCAAGTTTTTTCTTTTGAAAAAAATCGCATGACATCAATAACAATCCACAAAAAAATAAACAAGTAAAGCGTTGTATCATTTGGAATAAATAATAAGGTGAAAATACAATTTTAATTTGGAATAGGAAGATCTATATAGATTTGAGTCCCGGTATTCTCAAATGGTTTAATTTCAATTTTCCCATTCATAACCTTGACTCTAGCCTTCACTTGTGTTAGACCAAGTCCATCCTTTTTAGTCACTTCTTGTAAATTGAATCCATCTCCATCATCAAAAATTTCGATATTTAATTTATTCTTTACAACCCTCATTCTAATAGATGCATTATAAGCATTACTATGCTTCATAATGTTATTTGCCAACTCTTCAATAATATGATGCGTTTTCACTTCAAAATGCTCATCATATCTTCCTATATCTTTTGCTTCAAACTTAAATGTTAACCTTGAATTTGAATATTTCTCACATAAATCCTCAATTGCGGTACGTAATCCAAACTTTAATAGAACGGAAGACATTAATTTATGAGATAGATCTCTAACCTTATCAGAAGTCTCTGAAATAATAGCCTGAATCTTTTCCACCTCAGGTGGTGACTGTTCTTTTAACTGCATTTTTACAGCAACTACGTGCAAATTAGCAGACGATAGCAAAGAACTTACAGTGTCATGTAATATTTCAGAAATATGTTTTCGCTCGGCTTCCCTTCCATCTAAGGTTGCATTTAGTATTTTCATTTGCACATCATTTTGCATTTTCTCTATTTCGTGTGCTTGTTCAATCTTTTCTCTTTCAAATTCAAGTTTAGTCTTAGCTCTTTTTAATTTTGTTGCTCTTATAAAAAGAAATATTGAAACTAAAGTTCCTGCCAAGGCAATTCCTAAAATGTATAAAAGTAATTCACGGCTTTCTTTTTTTGAGCGCTCTATTTCCGTTTGCTTTTCTTTTTCCTCTAAAGCGTATTTCGCACCAATTTCAGATATTTTGTTCGCTAGTTTTTCCTTACTTAACTCACGCTCTATTGAGGTGCCTTCGAACAAGTAATCATATCCGTTCTTATAACTTTCTTTTAAATAATACACCTGAGAAATATTATCTAAGGTTAAGGCTGTTATTTCTCTAGATTTTGTATCTGTTCGGTCTTTCAACAATTCGTACGCCTTAAAATAATAATCGTTAGATTTATCTAATTCTTTTAAGTACATACTAATAGATCCCAAATTAGAAAGTACCCCTGCCAACTTTAGGGTATCTTTATTTTGGGTATGAATTTCGACCGATTTTATTCCATAATCCTGCGCCAAATCAAATTCTCCCTTACCTAAGGCTATTCCTATTAAATTGCTATATACCGTTGCCAATGTTTCAGTATCTCCTCCTTCAGTAGGAAAAAAGCGTAGCATTTTTTCATAATTTACTTCAGCAATACCCATTTCTTGCTTCATTTGATAAATGCTTCCAATATTTAAATAGGCACTACTAATTGCAAGCGAATCATTTTGTTCGGTTGCAAAACTTAAACCTTGTTTAAAAAAATCTATCGCAAGCTTAAAGTCATTAGCTCTTCCATAAATCCGTCCGATTTCTTCGGCGTATAAATGATGGTATTTTGATGTTTCTAAATTCTTTAATTTTGTAAATCCCGTTAACAATCCTTCCAGCGCCAAATCATCTATTCCATTGTTAATATTAATGGCCGCCTGATAATAGATAAAACGCAAAGCGTCTTTTTCAGAAAGTTCTGGATATAACTCTTGAATTTGATTCAAAGCATTTTGAGCTTTACATTCCTTGCTTAAATTTAATTGGAATGCCGTTTCAGCAAATAAAGAATCTAATTGTTTTTGTGAATATAAAGAATGATTAAATAATCCATTAATAGTAATAAAGACTACTATTAACAGTCTATAGGGACTACGATACATGTAAATTTTTTCTATGATTAATTTAACACTTAACTTAGATATTTAATTAAGCGCTAAATACAAACATAGTCTTTTAAATTTTAATAACCTCAATAATAGCCCTTTATATATTAACCAATTATTTCACTTCTATTTCCCGTTCTAAAAATTAGTTATTTTTCCAATTTCTATTAGACTATCGGTAACTCTTGCTGTAAAAACAATCAATCTAAAACAGTAAAAACCGAAGATTTCACCTCGGTTTTTAACACTAAAAAAGCTTTAATAGCATACTGAAATTTCTTTTTCACAGAATTCATTTTATTTACTTTCACTGTCGCCAGTGATGTTAAACGTAATTGGTAACATATACATTACATTCACTTCTTTACCATCAAATTTTCCAGGTTTAATTTCTGGCAATAATCCAATATCTCTTCTTGTTTCTTTTTCAAGATCAGGATGTGGAGCACGTACACCAACTATTTCAATATTACCTGTTTTTAAAATTTTAAACT
>MPDD01000029.1 GCA_001874265.1 Bacteroidetes bacterium MedPE-SWsnd-G1
ATTAAAATTAGCAGAATCACCGAATACTAAAGTTGTAGTAGTTGGAGGAAAAGATGGAATGCCTTTAATTTTGGGAAATAACTAAAATTAATATTGTACAATAAAAAAGCCGCTCAAAGAGCGGCTTTTTTATTTGTATTTTTTCAATTAAGAAAACTGATTAGAAACGTTCTCGGCTTTCTTTCCTTCAGAATAATCGTAAAAGCCTTCACCTGATTTTACACCTAATTTTCCAGCGTTTACCATATTTACGAGTAAAGGACATGGAGCATATTTTGGGTTTTTAAATCCGTTGTACATTACGTTCAAGATAGATAAACAAACATCTAGCCCAATAAAATCTGCTAATTGCAATGGACCCATTGGGTGTGCCATTCCTAGTTTCATTACGGTATCTATTTCTTTAACACCAGCAACGCCATTGTACAATGTTTCGATGGATTCATTCAACATTGGCATTAATATGCGGTTGGCTACAAAACCTGGATAGTCATTGACTTCTACTGGAACTTTTCCTAGTTGTTCCGACAACTCCATAATTTCTTTTGTAGTCTCGTCAGAAGAAGAATACCCTCTAATAATTTCTACAAGCTTCATTATTGGTACTGGATTCATAAAATGCATTCCAATTACTTTTGCAGGCCTCGTAGTTACCCCAGCAATTTCAGTTATAGAAATGGAAGAGGTGTTTGTTGCTAGTATGGTGTTAGGAGGGCAGGCTTTGTCTAACATTCTAAAAATGGATAACTTTAGTTCTAAGTTCTCTGTTGCCGCTTCAACTACCAAATCTACATTAGAGACGCCCTCTTCTAAATTTGTAAAAGTATTTATGTTTTCTAATGTTGTATTTTTTTGTTCTTCAGAAATTTTTTCTTTGGATAACAATCTATTTAAATTATGTTCAATTGTTACCTTGGCATTTGCAAGTGCTTCTTCAGAAATATCGACTAGGTGAACTGAAAAATTACATTGTGCAAATGTATGAGCAATACCATTTCCCATAGTTCCTGCACCTATTACTGCTATTTTCTTCATTGTTTTTGTGTTTTTCGTTTTGGAGGCATCGTACCAAATACACGATCCCATATTGTGTTTGATACCCCAAATGCTTTATTAGGATATTTATAATGATGTAAAAGATGATGTCTCCAAATCCAACTAAAATATTTCTTTGGAGGACTGTATACATGTGTTGCTCGGTGCAAAAACGAATACAAGAGGTACCCTAAAAAGAATCCTGGGAAAAACCCCCATGTAAGCACACCATAACCAAAAATACTAAATAGTACATATTGTAATCCGAACAAAATAAACCCCATAATCAATCCTGGAACTGGAGGCATTAATAATCGCTCTGTATCCTTTGGGTATTGATGATGAGAACCGTGCATAATAAAATGAAAACGTTGCACATATTTATTTTCATTTATCCAATGAAATAAAAATCTGTGTAATAGGTATTCTGTCAATGTCCAACTAAATATTGAAATAATGAACAAACTAATAAAGGTGTTTATTGGTATGTTTTTAACTACTAATGCAATATAGATTAACAGAATGACGGTTGATCCATAGACAATAATATTAGATGTTAAACTAGTTTTGGTTAAACTTTCTAAAAAGGGATTTTTAAATATTTCTGCCTTCCCTTTTTTATGTTCGGTAGTAACTTTTGATTCCATATGTTGTAGCAATTTTCATGTTGAATCGATTAAAAATTTGAAATTATTTGATGTGCCACCTTTAATGCTTTGGTTCCATCATTTAAGGTTACGATTGGTCTTGTTTCATTTACAATAGCATCGGCAAATGTCTCCAATTCACCTAAAATAGCATTATTATTTTCTATACTAGGGTTTTCAAAATAGATTTGCTTTTTAACACCTTCAGCATTTTGAAGAATCATTGCAAATTCATCTGGGTTTTCAGGAACATCTTTCATCCGAACTACTTCGCTTTTCTTTTCTAAAAAGTCTACAGAGATATAGGCATCCTTTTGGAAAAACCTTGTTTTACGCATATTCTTTAAAGAAATTCTACTTGCGGTTAAATTTGCAACACACCCATTCTCAAATTCAATTCTTGCATTTGCTATATCTGGTGTGTCAGAAATTACTGAAACACCGCTGGCGTGCACACTTTTAACGGTTGATGGCACAACACTTAAAATAATATCAATATCATGAATCATTAAATCTAACACTACAGGTACATCTGTTCCTCTAGGATTAAATTCGGCCAATCGATGACATTCAATAAACATAGGGTTGTTAATTTTATCTTTGGCGGCTGTAAATGCCGGGTTAAAACGTTCAACGTGACCAACTTGCCCTAATACATGGTTTTGACTAGCCAAAACTCTAATGGCCTGCGCTTCTTCAACAGTATTGGTTATTGGTTTTTCAATAAAAACATGTTTACCAGCTTCAATGGCTTCTTTTGCGCATTCAAAATGAGAAAGTGTTGGAGTTACAATATCCACCACATCTACTTCTTTTATTAGTTCAGAAATTGTTTCAAAATTTTTATATCCAAATTCTTCTGAAACCTTAATAGCATTCTCTTTTAGAGGGTCGTAAAACCCAACTAATTCATATTTAGAAGATTGATTTAACAATCTTAAATGTATTTTTCCAAGGTGTCCAGCACCTAAAACTCCAACTTTTAACATGTACTTTGTTTTGTTCAAAAATAAGAATTTTTTTGTTGGTAAATGATTACTTTTAGCTATCCAAATTTTTTCAAATTGAAAGACACATTAAAGCATCAAGGGCTTCGGAATAAGTTAATAAACGTGCTCATTAACAAAGGAATAAAGGATACTGAAGTATTAGCCGCAATGCAAAAGATTCCTCGTCATTTGTTTATGGATTCTAGTTTTGAAGCTTTTGCTTATCAAGATAAAGCATTTCCTATAGCGGCAGATCAAACAATTTCTCAGCCCTATACTGTGGCATTTCAATCTGAATTATTGAATTTGCATCAAGGAAATAAAGTGTTGGAGATAGGTACGGGTTCAGGATATCAAACGGCCGTGTTGTTAGAATTGAAAGCAAAAGTATTTACGATCGAACGCCAACGTGAACTTTATAAAAAGACAAAATTATTTTTGCCAAAATTGAACTATAAGCCGAAAAAACTAATTTTCGGGGATGGTTATAAAGGATTGGTTGAAGAGGCTCCCTTTGATGGAATAATTGTAACAGCAGGTGCTCCTTTCGTTCCCAAACCTTTACTGAGTCAATTAAAAATAGAAGGTAGGCTTGTTATTCCCGTTGGTGATGAAACTCAAATAATGACCTTGTTTATTCGAAAATCGGCCAAAGAATTTGAAAAACACGAATTTGGCGACTTTAGATTTGTACCGATGTTACAGAAGAAAAATTAATATTGATAAATAAACGCATTAACATTCATTCCTGCTCCAACAGAGGCAAAAATTAAACTGTCTCCAGAATTGATCGAATGCGGTTTTAGTTCTCCTTTTAATATTAAGTCTAAAAGTGTAGGGACCGTAGCTACGGAAGCATTACCTAGCCAAGAAATAGTCATAGGCATCACATCATCCGGAGGAGTACTTTCGTACAACTTATAAAAGCGTTCTAAGATGGCTTCGTCCATTTTACCATTGGCTTGATGGATTAGAATCTTTTTAATTTGATCTATTGGAATCCCAGATTTATCTAAACATG
Source organism: Bacteroidetes bacterium MedPE-SWsnd-G1 (assembly GCA_001874265.1). Taxonomy (GTDB): domain Bacteria; phylum Bacteroidota; class Bacteroidia; order Flavobacteriales; family Flavobacteriaceae; genus Urechidicola. The sequence goes on from MPDD01000029.1 coordinate 3,693, forward strand.
ATTTCATAGCAGAAGGCACCGTAGACAATGCATAATGATATAATCTTCGTCCATTCATTTTCATGTATTTAAGTCCTTTTGTAGCCGTACTTTGATGAAATGAGTCGCCCATTACTAACATTTCTGAAAACTCTAAAGTATCCGATCTAGTGGCATGTGAAAGTATTCCAATTGGAGTATCACTTTCTTTCCCTTCCAAAATAACGGCACCTGCCCCATCAGCAAATATCATAGCATCACGATCATGCGGATCATAAACACGAGAAAGCACATCTGCTCCAATAACCAACACCTTTTTGGCATCGCCAGATTTAATATAGTAATTCGCCTGAATAACACCTTGAATCCACCCTGGACAACCAAAGGTAACATCATATGCTACAGCATTAGGGTTCTTTATACCTAGTCTAAATTTTACTCGGGCAGCCAAGCTGGGTAGAATATCCAACTGCTTATTGTCAATTTTTACTTCCCCAAAATTGTGAGCAATAATAATATGGTCTAACTCCTCCTTATCTATTCCCGCTGATTTAATGGCCTGTTCAGCTGCAAAAAAAGCAATATCAGAAGTGTTTAAATCTTCAGAAACATGTCTTCTTTCAGCAATAGTTGTAATTTCTTCAAATTTCTCAACAATTTCCTGATTGGTTTTTTTAATCGGATCTCCATTCTTTTCGTAAAAAGTGGAAGATAAGAAATCCTGATTAAGAATTTTTTCGGTAGGAATGTAAGATCCTGTACCTGTAATGATACTGTAAATTTGTTTACTCATAAACATTGAAGATATGTAACAAATATATAATTTTAGGCTAATTTATACTTATAATAAAAGTTTATTTACGATGCCCAAAAGCATGAATTAATTGGGAAAACGTAATAATTTATAATAAAAGACAGCATTGTCGTTATTAAATGTTGAGTTGAATGGGATATTCAACCAAAGAAAATAACTAATGAAATAAAGAAGCGCAGGCTAGACTTATTTTTGATTGGTTTTATTTAATGGATATAATAAACTTAGAGCGCATATAAGTAACCCTAAAAACTCTCTAGTTCCTTCTAAATAGGGTTTTTCATATACCATTTCACCAAAAATTTCATTTTTATTATCAATCTCTATCCAATCCATGAAATAAGAAAAATGATATAATGAGTAGGCGATAAGTAGAAAGAAAATAAACCAGTAAATTCTTTTTGAAATTGGCTTAAATAATGAGAATACATGAAGCAGCGCAACAATAAAATAAATAGCAAACCAATGATAAGGGTCAGGATCGTTCAATTGAATATAGGCTGAACAAAGAAAAAGCCCAAAAAAAAGGAAACTGATGAGTTTTCTTTTACTTGAAATTGCTTTGTAATAACTCATTATAAATTTCGATGATCATTCCAATTAGAATTGGATCTTCTTTTCTTCTTTTCACCACCAAAGGAAAAAAGGTCAATCGTAGCGCTAATAATAAATTGACTAGGATTATATTCTAGCATAGCTCCTCTATTCGTCCCATATTTTGCTCTAACCATGTCAATTTCTACGTGTTCTACTTTGGTCATTCCATATACATACCTTGCATCAATACCAAATCTATTATATTGAAACGTTAAACCTGCACCAACACCTAAATTGGTTTTTTCATAAGTCCATGGAGTAGACGCTTTTTCTTCATTTCCTTCTAATTGACGATCATTAATCATACTTATCGAAGGGCCTAAATAAACGGCTACTGGACCAAACACTCTATAACCGAAGAATAATCCTATATCAATATTAGATTGAGTCCATTCTGAAGTTTCAAGTGCTAATTCATAATTGCTAGTAAGGGAAGTATAAACAACTTCAGGGCTAAAATAAAAATAATCGAAATTTAATTTTAAATAGCCTCCAAAATGATAACTACTGGCTTTATCCGCAGTATAGTATGTATCTTCACTGGGTGTAACTCCGTTACCTCCTCTAGGGCCATAATGATACAATTCACCTATTGAGTTAAAGTTTAATCCACCTTTAATACCAAAAGTGAAATCTTGTGCCGATACCGCATTAATACTCAATAAAATAAATAACAAGTGTAGGGACGTTCTTTTCATAACTCAAGTTGGTTAATTTATTTTAATAAAGGATAAATATATAAACTTTAACACAAAACCATTGATTTTATTATTAAAAAAAGTAGGTTAATAATAGATAAAAATCTAAATATCTACATTTTAACCGACAAACTTAAGATTATTTGTTCGGGCCTTGTGTCTATTTTCCCTTCAAAATCTGTGTTGTTAAAAATGGCTGCTTCATTGTCCGAAAGTCCGCGTTCGTACCTTAAGTCGATTCCCAAATTTCCTAATTGAATACCTGTTCCTATATTCAACCCCACGGTAAAATCATTTTCAACATCACTTATATTGAACCCATCTAAATCAGTGTCTATTATATATTGCAATGACGGACCTACAAAAATATTAAGTATGCTAAATACTTTAACACCCGCCAATATGGGCATATCTATTTTCTGCATTTTAAAACTTCCTTCAGATTCATAATCACTTTGAGTTTGAGTATATATAATCTCCGGACGAACATAAAGTGACCCTTTAGTTTTAGCAAATGCTCCTATATGAAAACCTGTACTGTTATTAGATTCTATAGTTGTGGTTTCGGAAATATTTATTATTTCCTTTGCTAGGTCTCCATTAGAGTTAAAATTGATTCCTCCTTTTAGTCCCCATTCTATAATTTGAGCATGACTGACCGACGCTGTACCAATTGACAGTACAACAAACGTAATTAATTTTTTCATAAAAATTTGCTAAGATTTAGTTAGACTAATAACGACAAAAATGACGGCTTATTTTCTGGCAATCACTTTTTCTACTGCTTTTTCAACAGCTTTAGCATCTAAACCATATTTTTTCATTAATTGTGCTGGAGTTCCAGACTCACCAAAACTATCGTTTACCGCTACATACTCTTGTGGAACTGGGTTATTTAAACTCAAGGTTCTAGCAACACTCTCTCCTAGACCACCAATTACGTTATGCTCTTCAGCCGTAACGATGCAACCTGTTTTAGCAATAGAATTAAGGATAATTTCTTCATCTAAAGGCTTAATAGTATGAATATTTATAACTTCTGCACTAATACCTTTTGCTTCTAGCGCTTCAGATGCTTGTAATGCCTCCCAAACCAAATGTCCGGTAGCTACAATAGTAACATCGGCGCCTTCTGTTAATTGAATTCCTTTTCCAATCACAAACTCTTGGTCTTCCGGCATAAAAATTGGAACTGCAGGACGTCCAAATCTTAAATAGACAGGACCTGCATGCTCTGCAATTGCAATAGTTGCTGCTTTAGTTTGGTTGTAATCACATGGGTTTATTACAGTCATCCCTGGTAACATTTTCATTAAACCAATATCTTCTAAAGTTTGATGAGTTGCACCGTCTTCACCTAGTGTCAATCCTGCATGCGAAGCACATACTTTTACATTTTTATTTGAATAGGCTATAGATTGTCTAATTTGATCATAAACTCTTGCCGTAGAAAAGTTGGCAAATGTTCCGGTAAACGGAATTTTACCACCAATTGTTAATCCAGCAGCAATACCCATCATATTGGCTTCTGCAATACCTACTTGGTAAAAGCGATCAGGATTTTCGTCGATAAATGTTTGCATTTTTAAAGACCCTATTAAATCGGCACAAAGTGCAACGACATTAGGGTTTGTTCTTCCTAAAATTGTTAAACCATCTCCAAATCCAGAGCGTGTATCTTTCTTTTCGGTAAAAGTGTATTTTTTCATGACTTTATTAATAGTTGTGATGGCACAAATGTAAGTGTTTGTCTTTACATTTTGCCTTAATATTTTAACATTTCTTGGTGGAACTTATGAACAGGAAATCCCATTACATTAAAGTAACTTCCTTCAATTTTTTCTACACCGATATAACCTATCCAATCTTGTATTCCATAACTCCCAGCTTTGTCAAATGGCTGAAAATTATCAACATAGTATTCTATTTCATTTTTACTTAAATCCTTAAAATAAACTTTGGTAACATCGTTTATTATTTTAATAGAATTCGTTGTTTTAAAGCAAATAGAGGTAATAACTTCATGCATATTTCCCGAAAGTTGACTTAGAATTTTAATTGCATCGTTTCTATCTTTGGGCTTTCCAATTGCCTCATTATTCAGCCAGACAATAGTATCTGAAGTTATTAGTAAGTCATTGTTGTTTAAATCAGTGAAAGGTTCTGATTTTAATTTGGCAAGGAAATCTGTTATTTCCGTTCCTTTGAGAACGTGAGGGAATACTTCTTCAATTTCTCTTACGTCAATTTTGAAATCGAGTTGTAGATCTTTTAGAAATTGTTGTCTTCTTGGTGATCCAGAAGCAAGAATGATGTTGTATTTATTAAGTTTCAATTTTTTGATTCTTGAATTAAAATGTAAAAATAGATAGAATTCCTATAAGCATAATTAATTTTAAAATAAGACTGGAATTGGAATAGTCTCTTTTAGTTTTTGCGCCATACAACTTAAATATAAAATAAAGCATTGCCGGTAGTAATGAAATCAAGGAATAATAGAATAAATACTCGTTAAATCGTTTAATTCGAAATATTAATAATGTTAGAATTATAAATAATATTATACTGATACCTAAGGTTAAATCCCGTGTTCGTTTTACACCAATTATAATTGGAAGTGTCGTGAAGTTTAATTTGAAATCGCCATTAATATCTTCTATATCTTTTATTAATTCTCGGATAAGATTTATCCAAAAAGCAAACAAAGCATAATAGTTAATTAACTGAAATTCTATAGAGTTAAATTCAATTTTTTCGAATAGTGAAATTATGAAAACACTTGAACTAACGAGCAAAGCTACAACCAAATTCCCTATGATTGGTATCGATTTTAAATATTTGGAATAAACGACTAAACATAGAGCAAGTCCTAAGAAATAGAATGTTAGAGCAGCGGAATTATTATTTACGGCAGCGATAAACCCTGCTGTAATTCCAATTGTGAAAAAGCTAATGGAAGTCTTGTTTGCAATGTTTTCGGAAATAAAGGATCCTATATATACTTTATTGGGTTTATTTATGAGGTCCGCTTTTATATCAATAATATCATTATAAATGTAGCCGCCTGCTGAAATAAATGCTATACCCACTGTGAATAAAACAAAATTTAAGAAAGAGAAACTAGAATTTTCTATAAACGAAGGTGTTAAATAGTATTTAATTAATACTAAAGTAGCAATGCCAAGTACTAGGTTTTTCCATCTAATTAATTGAAAGAAAACCTTATAGTTCATTAAAAATTCTTTTTTATACGAGCTAAGTCACGCTTGTTATCGCGGTCTTTCATAGATTCTCGCTTATCGTACAGTTTTTTTCCTCTACATAAGGCGATATTTAATTTTGCCCAACCTTTATCAGTCATAAATAACTTTAATGGAACGATGGTTAAACCAACGTTTTGAATCTCTTTACGAAGCTTTTTTAATTCTCGTTTGTTAAGTAAAAGTTTACGGGCGCTTTTTGGTTTATGATTGTAAAAATTACCATGAGAATACTCCTCTATAAACATGTTAATAACGAACAATTCTCCGGCTTCATTAAATTCACAAAAACTCTCTGTAATCCTTGCTTTACTTTGTCTGACACTCTTTATTTCTGTACCGCTTAATTTAATTCCAGCAACATATTCGTCTAGAATTTCATATTCGAAACGAGCTTTTTTATTCTGGATATTAATCTTTGCTTGCATGGGTGCAAATGTATGGAATTACGGAGTAAATCCTATTTCTTAACAACCGATTATATTTATTGAGAATTCAATTTTTTAATCTGTTTTGCTAAGTATGGAGATGATAAATAAGTGAAACTATTTGAAACGACACCTCTTTTATCAATTAAAATTGTTCTTGGTTCAGAACTTTTAACAAAATTATGAGCTGTACTACTTTTTGTTAAATAGTACTGATTTCCAATTTTATGATCAACAACATTGCTATAAGGTGAAGGATTTAAGTTAATACCTATAAAATGAATATTAGGGAATTCTTTTTCTAAATATTTCACTCGTTTAATTAACATGTTAGGGCTTATAATTTCTGGAGACCAGAAATATACAACGGACTCCTTATTTTTGATCAATTTATTGATGTTTAACACATTGTTTTTAGTGTCAGCGATTTCGAAATTATCTAAACTAGTATTGTGCGTAATTTTATTACAATCATCAATTAATATATTTACTTTATCAATATATTCTTTATCCGTACAGTTCTCCATAAATATTTCTAATCCGACCGGATCTACAGAGCAAGATTGACTACTTCTTCTAAAATCGTTGTACAATGCATGATACATTAACATATCTCTAGTTGGTTCAAAAGAAATATGTTCAATAATAACGTCTAACCTATTTTTTAATGTAATACGTCTATTTTCTGAATCCGTTAAAGCTAAACCATATAAATAATTGTTTACATAATTATAAAATGGTGAGTAAGACGCTAAATCCTCATTGTTTAAATCGACTTTATTTCTATAATCGAAATACGTATTAGAAAGTGCTAGTTTATCCTCAACTTTATGCGGATTGTCAAATTTCCACGAATATTTCTCTTTTCTTAGGTATAGAGGATAGTTAATAGCAACTTGTGCTAACTCATCAAACTTTTTACTAATAGGAACACCAGATTCCTTAAGTTGTTCATATAAAAAGTTGTTTAGAGACTCAGCCTGCGCAACCTTTTCTTCAAATTGTTTGCTTTCTAACTTGTAATAAGGACCAAACATATGTTCGTCCTTTTCATTTTGTAAGTATAAAGAAATTAAAAAATTATTTTTTTCCGATCCTCGTCCACTAAAAACCAAAGATTCATCAAAATCCCAAGTATTTAATCGAATCAAAAGACTGTCTTTTGGTTCAATGTAAACGTATTGAAATTCTATGGCATGTTTAAATCCATATAAGCCTTCTTTATCTACGATTATTTCCGCAAGAAAAGTATTGTCTTTATCTAGGTAAAAAGTATCTATGGCAACCTCATTTTTTGTTAAAGTCACAAATTTTTGACGTGGATTTACAATTTGTCCGCCAAAATATGTGGCTTCACAAACTTCACTGGCGCTACTACAGCTTAAGAGTGTAATAAGAACACAGGTAATCGCTATGAGGTTTTTGTAGTGCATTTAGTAAATTGTAATGTTGTTTAACAGACAAAAATACAATTTAGTCGATGCCATGGTGTTAAACAGATGTTAAAAATATACAAATGAATTCAAATGAGAATTCGATGTGAAAGTATACAAATGAGAGTCAATGGAGTCTTAAAAAAGTGGTAATTTTTTGTACTTTTGCAAAAATTTAATAAAATATTTAATATGCTATCGGTTTCAAATTTATCCGTACAATTCGGGAAGAGAATTTTGTTTGATGAGGTGAACACTAAGTTTACTCAAGGGAATTGTTATGGAGTTATTGGTGCCAATGGTGCTGGTAAATCTACTTTTCTAAAAATTATTTCAGGGCAACAAGAGGCTACATCTGGAAGTATTCATTTAGAGCCAGGGCGTAGAATGTCTGTATTGTCTCAAGATCACTTTGCGTTTGATGAGTTTCCTGTTCTTGAAACGGTAATGATGGGTAATAAGCCATTATTCGATTTAAAAAAGGAATTAGATGCTATTTATGCCAAGCCAGATTTTTCTGATGAAGATGGTATTAAGGCAGGAGAGCTTGGTGAGAAGTTTGAAGAAATGGGAGGGTGGACCGCTGAAAGCGATGCTGCTACCATGTTATCATCTTTAGGAATAAAGGACGATATGCATTATACTTTAATGGGGGACTTAGATGGTAAATCTAAGGTGAGAGTCCTTTTGTCACAGGCATTATTCGGTTCTCCAGATGTTCTGATTATGGATGAGCCTACCAACGACTTGGATTTTGAAACGATTGGTTGGTTAGAGAATTTCTTGGCAAACTATGACAATACTGTAATAGTTGTTTCGCATGATAGACACTTTTTAGATGCGGTATGTACACATATATCTGATATTGATTTTGGTAAAATCAATCACTACAGTGGAAATTACTCGTTTTGGTATGAAAGTAGTCAGTTAGCGGCTAAGCAAAGAGCGCAGCAAAATAAAAAGGCGGAGGATAAAAAGAAGGAATTAGAAGAGTTTATCCGTAGATTTTCTGCGAATGTTGCGAAGAGTAAACAAGCAACCAGCCGTAAGAAAATGATAGAAAAGTTAAATGTTGCAGATATTAAGCCATCGAGTAGAAGGTATCCAGCCATTATTTTTGAAAGAGATAGAGAGGCTGGAGATCAGATTTTAAATGTTGAAGGATTGTCTAAATCATTAGATGGTGAAGTTTTATTTAATGATATCCATTTTAATCTAAATAAAGGAGATAAGGTAATTATATTATCAAAAGACTCTAGGGCTATAACTGCATTTTACGAAGTTTTAAATGGTAATTTAAAGGCGGATAATGGCAAGTTTTCTTGGGGAGTTACAACTACACAGTCTTACTTACCTTTAGAAAACGCAGAATTTTTCCAAAATGCGGAATTAGACTTGGTAGACTGGTTAAGACAATATGCAACAACTGAAGAGGAGCGTGAAGAAGTGTTTTTACGTGGATTCTTAGGTAAAATGATTTTCAGTGGTGAAGAGGCGTTGAAAAAATGTAATGTATTATCAGGAGGGGAAAAAGTGCGTTGTATGCTTTCTAGAATGATGATGACTAGAGCAAATGTTTTAATGTTAGACGAACCAACGAATCACCTAGACTTAGAGTCAATTCAAGCGATTAATAATTCGTTGAAAAACTTTAAAGGAACTGTATTGTTATCTACACATGATCATGAATTTGCTCAGACTGTGGGAACTAGAATCATTGAATTAACACCTAAAGGAGTTATAGACAGATTAGCTACATTCGATGAGTTTTTAGAAGATTCAAAAATAAAAGAATTGAGACAGAAGATGTACTCATAAATAAAAAGGGAAGCATTTGCTTCCCTTTTTTATTTCTTTTCATTTACTTCTTCTGCTTCTTTTCGTTTTCTATACTGTTCAAGTATTTTACGATTAAAATCACCTTCGGCTTTATGAAGTTTTAATAATTTTTTGGCAGGTAATATGTCTTCCAATTTACTAAACATTAAAGCCTGTTCTTTCTGCATTTCAGAATCTTGTTTTAATAATTTATCTAAAATCACTTGAGCCTCTTCATTGCTCATTGCGTTTAGTTTTTCAGGATTATTTAAATCACCCCTTAATTTTCTATTTACGCTGTGTCTGATTTTACGGATATTATCATAATGTAAATTGTAGATTGGCCAAAATTTCTCCGCTTCACCGGCTGTCAATTCTAAAATCTCCGTTATGTAGCCAATTTTAAGAGATTTAAATTTACTCATCTTCTTTTCTTGAGCGAAGGATGATAAGCCTATAGATAAAGTGAGCACTAAAATAAAGATTGTTTTAAATTTCATGTTCGTTTATTTAATCATTTAAAATTAGAGACTCTATATTAACGTTATCTAAATAATCTAAAAGATCATCTTCGTTATAAGAATCGTAAATGTCGTAGTTGTCTGGGTTTAAATCGTCGTAAAGTGTTGCAACTTCATAACTATTTACTTCCATTTCTCCTTCTGAAATCCAATTTTCAATTTCGGTAGAACTCAAGGAAGAAAAATCTAAATTACTTGAACTAGTGAATATTTGCAAAGTAAATAACAGGGCTAAACTAGCAGCAATAGCCACAGTTGCAATCCACTTTCGTTTAGAAGTGTTTAGTTCTATTACTTTAGGTTCTTGGTTTAATTTTTCAAATACGTTAGATTCTAAAGTGTCAAAATACCCATTTGGAACCGAATTGTTCTCTTGATTAATTCCGTCAATAACAGTATCTTCTATAGTTGTAAAATATGAAGATGGTGTGTTAAATGAATTTGTTTTATTAAATCTTGCGAGAATTTTTGTCTCATTAAAATTGGAATCGAAAGAATTTAAATATTCGACAGGAGTGCTAAAGCCTTTATCAAGACTTTTTAACTCATATAGTACTGGAGCGATATTTTTAAATTCTTTTTTCTTCATCTTAATACTTAGACGTTTATATTGTGCAACGGTTTAATTTGAGGTAACAAATTTTTCAATTTTTTTTACTGCATGAAAATAAGAGGCTTTTAAAGCTCCAACACTTGTGTCTAAAATTTCTGATATTTCTGAGTATTTCATTTCATCAAAATACTTCATATTAAATACAAGTTGTTGTTTTTGTGGCAGCGTGGCAATTGCTTTTTGTAGTAAAATCTGAATTTCAGATCCATTATAAAAGGAATCTGCATGTAATGAATCTGCAAGTTGTTGCTGATATTCTGTAATGTCTACTGCTTTTTGTTTTGCACGCTTATTAATAAACGTAATAGACTCATTGGTTGCAATTCTATACATCCAAGAATAGATTTTGCTATCCTCTTTAAAATTGTCAATATTTCGATAAACCTTCACAAAGGTGTTCTGTAAAACGTCGTCTGCATCGTCATGAGAAATCACAATTTTTCGAATATGCCAATACAAGCGCTCTTTATAAAGCGACATTAAAGAACGAAAAGCACTTTCTTGAGTGCTTTTGTTTTTTAGTGCTTGTATTAATTCTTGTTCTTCTAACACAATTCTTGATTAGTTTTGTTTTAGACGAAAAAAAATACAGAAAGTTTAATCTAGCTTTATTTTTTCGCTAAAAATTTTCTCTTAGAATACCCAAATAATCGCTCGTCTTTAATGATTTCGGAAATTCCTTCAGGAAGCATTTTTTCCCAACCTTCAACCCCGTTCTTAATCATTTCAAACACTTTTCTAGAGAATATATCTAAGATTTCTGGATCGTAATTATCAATATCTACAACTTTACCGTTGTATTTAAAGAATTTATACAATTCCTTCATTCTAGGATGAACTTTTAATGTTTCACTTGTAATGGTATTTCCAGTTTCAGCATCTTTTAATGGGTATAAATAAATCTTTAAGTCTTTAAAGAATAATTTTCCGAATGCTTCTAATATGCCACCACTTAAATTTCTATAATACTTTTCATCAAAAATTTGAACTAAGTTATAAACGCCCATTGCAAGACCCATACGTTTCTTAGTAAATTCAGAGAAGTATTCTACCAATTTGTAATATTCAGAGAAGTCTGATATCATAACATATTGTCCAAGAGAACAGAGTAATTCTGCACGGTCTAAGAAATCTCGTTCGTTAATTTCACCTTCTGCAGAAAGATTACTTAAGGTAATTTCAAAAATTATTTTCGTGTTTTTTTCGTCTACACTTTTCTCAGCATAAAAAAGCTCAGTAGCACGTTCGAAAATGTCCATATTTACCTTAGTTACAGGTCTAAAACTACCTCTAAGGGTTAATATGTTCTTCTTATAAAGTTGTTGTGCAGGTAATAAATTGTTTCCGTCTGGTCCAAACATTACGGCATTTGTCATGCCGTTTTTTACCAGTTGTAAACTCATTAATCTATTGTCTACATAAGCAAATCGAGGTCCAGAGAAATTAATCATATCAATTTCTATCTGATCTTTATCTAAATTATCATAGAGAGATTTTAACAAATCCTTCGGAGTGTCATGCAGATAAAAACCACCATAGACAAGATTTACACCAAGTGTTCCAAGGGTTTCTTGTTGTAGTTTAGCATCATTTTCTTTAAATCGAATGTGCAAAATTATTTCATTGTAATCCTCTAAAGGATCTAATTGAAATTTAACACCTACCCATCCGTGACCTTTAAATTTCTTAGCAAAATCTATTGTTGCAACAGTATTTGCGTAAGAAAAGAATAAAGTGTTTTGGTATTTTTTTCGACTTAAACGGTCTTCCATTAAGTGAATCTCGTGCGTCAACATTCTTTTTAAACGAGATTCGGTAACATACCTTTGATCATCTTCAATACCATATATGGCATCAGAAAAGTCTTTGTCATAAGCACTCATCGCTTTCGCAATTGTTCCAGAAGCACCACCTGCCCTAAAAAAGTTACGAACAGTTTCTTGGCCCGCGCCAATTTCTGCAAACGTTCCGTAAATATTGTCGTTTAAATTGACCCTTAAGGCCTTTCTTTTCGAAGAAGGAGCACTGTCTATTTTTTTATCACCTTTAGAAACTGAAGACATAGTATGTAAAGTTTTATTTCTTGTACAAAAGTAACAATTTCCTATATTTGAGATTGTATTTATTCGTTAAAATTGAAGAAAAAGTCAAAAATTAAAATCTCATTTTTAGGAACGGGAACTTCTCAAGGAATTCCTATTATTGGCAGTACGCATCCAGTTTGTCTATCAACAGATAAGAGAGATAAAAGATTGCGAGTTTCGATATTGTTAGAATGGGATGAAAATTGTTTCGTGATAGATTGCGGTCCAGATTTTCGTTATCAGATGTTACGTGCCCAAGTTTCTAACTTAAATGGAGTTCTTTTTACGCACGAACATGCGGACCACGTAGCTGGTTTAGATGATATTAGGCCTTTTGTGTTTAAAATAGGGGCAATGCCAATTTTTGGTTTTAAAAGGGTTCTAGACGATTTAAAAAAAAGGTTTGCGTACATATTTGAAACAAAGAATCGGTATCCCGGAGCACCAAAGGTTGTTGTTAATGAAATTGAATTATCTCCATTTGAATTAGGGGGTAAAACGATTATTCCAATTGAAGTGATGCATGGTAAACTCTCAGTTTGTGGTTATAGGATTGAAAATTTCGCTTATTTAACGGATGTAAAAACAATTTCAGAGATTGAAAAGGATAAACTGAAAGGGTTAGATGTATTGGTTTTAAGTGCTCTTAGAATTGAACCACATTATTCACATTTAAATCTTGAGGAGGCGCTGCACTTAATTGAAGAGCTAAAGCCTCAGAAAGCATATTTATCACATATAAGTCATAAATTAGGATTTCATGCGGAGGTTGAAAAACAATTGCCTAAAAATGTTTTCTTGGCTTATGATGAGTTAATGATAGAAGTATAATAAGTTTTATTATAAATGAATTTGAAGTTTACATTCTATCTTCGATCCACTTTTTAAAGTCGTAAAAATTTTGCGGAGCAACACCATGCCCCACCATGTATTCTTTGTAGGTGTTTTCTATTCCTAATTCATTTAAGTAAGGTTCAGCATTTTGAGCCCATTCTACAGGTATCACTTGATCTACAGTTCCGTGTGAACAGAAAAAATCTAATTTTGAAAAGTTGTTTATTCTATGTCCTGATTCTAAAAGATCTAGATTTATATACCCACTTAATGCAATGATATGCTGTACTTTTTCGGGATAGTTTAACCCTATGGCGTAACTCAATATAGTACCTTGGCTAAAGCCTAGTAAAAAAGTGTTTTCGATTCCAACTTGATATTCTTCTTTTACTTCATCGATAAAAGTGGAAATTTTAGAAATTGATTCCTTCGCTTCATCTATATCAGAAAACTTGCCATTATTCATATCAAAATGTATGGTGTACCAAGCGTAAGACCCTGGGTTCATGGTCATAGGTGCTCGAGCACTAACAATGAATAAATCTTCAGGTAATTCTGAAGCAAAAGAAAACAAATCTTGTTCATTACTCCCATATCCATGTAGTAAGATTAACAATGGTGTTTTGTCTGATTTGTTTTTAGCAGAGCGAACAACATGCTCTAGCGATAACTTTTTCATGAATTTTTTTCTTAGATATTTCTAAACCATTCTTGAAATTTTTCACCTAAAAAAGGAACTTCTTTCTCTTCTCCTTTAATAGCGCCAAGAATTCCAATTACCCACAATACAAACCAGCCCAAAAATAGAATACTACCAAAAACAGGGATTCCATATTTGGTGAAAATACTTATAACGAATAATACAATTGATAACCCAATTGATTGTCTTATATGAAAAGAAGTAAAATAATTTCTTTTGCTTTGGTTCATAATAAATGCTATGATCAACCCAACCCACCATAAATAACTTAGAATTGCAGCGGTTTTTCCTTCATTTACAGAATTATTATTCATACTTTTTATGGCTTTAGTATTAGTTGATTATTGGCAATAATTCCATAGGCTTTCCCTATCATTTTTTTGCCAATAAATATTGTGTTTTTTGAGGTGGAACTTATCTCGGATTCTGAAAACGTATATTGATGCTTAGGTGTAAAAAGAGTCAAGTCTGCTGGCTCACCTTCTTGGATTGAATAATTTTGTAGCCCAAATCTAGATTTCGGATTTATCGTAAGGCAATCGATAAAAAGGTTTAGATCTATTGCAGCGTTTACTGCTCCGAACAAACTTTCTAGTCCAATTGTTCCTGATTTTGCATTGTTAAATTCAACTTTTTTATGCTCAATATCAATTGGGTTATGATCACTTGTAATCATATCAATCGTTCCATTTTCCAGTCCTTTAATCAATGCATTTATATCTTTTTCAGTACGTAATGGAGGTGATACTTTTGTATTGCCATTGAATCCGTGAAGTTCTTCATCTGTCAATCTTAGATGATGAGCACTAACGCTACATGTAACATCCAGTCCTTTCGCTTTTGCATCTTTAATTAAAGAAACTGATTTAGCAGTAGAAATTGTAGGGATATGCAATTTTCCACCGGAATATTCAAGTAAAAACAAATCACGAACAATCTGCAACTCTTCTGCTAGGGCAGGAAGTCCCTTTAGTCCTAATAGCGTACTATTCTCTCCTTCATTGGCTAATCCATCTCTAGCAATAGAGTTGTCTTGAGGAAAACTTAAGATAAGACCATTAAAGTTTTGTGCATATTGTAAAGCAACCTTTAAAAGATTAGCATTGGATATAGATCTGTTGTAGTCTCCGAATGCGATTGCTCCAGAAGTTTGCATATCGAATAGTTCTGCAAGGTCATTACCCTCTCCATTCATAGTTAAATTGCCAATCGGATGTAAGTTAACCGCATTGTTGCTTGCTTTGTTTTTAAGAAACTCTACAGTAGCTTTGTTGTCTATTTTTGGGTTGGTATTGGGGTTTACCGCAACCGATGTAAATCCACTGTATGCAGCAGTTCTTAAACCATTATTAATAGTTTCTCTTTCTTCATATCCAGGTTCTCCAAAAGACACACTGCTGTCAAACCAGCCAGAAGAAATATGCATATTTTCTAATTCAATTACAGTAATATTTTTTTCAGCATTAATAGACGAATCTATTTTAGTAATTACTCCGTTTTCAATTAGTAAGTCTCTAGTTTTACCATTAAGTGGATTGTTGGACTGAACAATAGTGGCGGATTTAAGAAGCACATTCATACTTTAAAATATTTTAGAATACATATTTCTAACAGCAAAAATAGTATAGATAGTGTCAAAAACCATCTAAAAAGTGATTTGATTTCTTGCTGTTCTTTAAGATTGGTAAATGTTTGTTCGATTGAGTTTGAAACCTTAACCGAAGAATTGTCCTTTAGAATTTCGTTAATATCAGTAAAATCTAATTTACTCTCCTTTCGACTATAATTAAAAGCGATGGTTTTTATTATATCATTTCCATTTTTGATTTTGTAGAATCCTGGTGTAGAAGGGGTGTTCTTTGTTTGTATTCTCACTTTATTAGAAAGAACTTGTTGTAAGGGTATAAATTCTTCATTTACTCCCTGTATTTTTAAAATTCTATCTTTCTGAAGGGAAACAGCGATATCTATATATGAATCGCTTCCAATGGTATGCGATAATTCTGAGCCCGTAAAACTATATTTTCCAAAGTTGTAAAAAATAGGTACAATAAGAGGTGAGGACTGAAAGTTTGATGAATTCCGATTTAATGGTGTGTTAAACCAATAGGTCATGCCCATTGTTGAATTTATTCGTGATAAAAAGGAATTTCCGTTCTCAAGTTTGATAATAGGATTTTCATTAAAGAAATTCGAGTTAAACTGCTTGTTACTATAAGGGTATTGGAAATTTGTAAATTCATTCTCGAAAACGCCAGAAAATATAGGATGATCGAACATTAATTGATTAATTTCTAAAAGATCGTCATCTATACTGTTAATTTTTCCAATTTTTAAGCTGTTAAAAAAGGAGTTATAGGAATCCAATTCTGATTCTCTCGAAGGGATTACAACGATTGAACCGCCATTTTCCGAAAATTCCGAAAGGACAACTGATAAGTTCGCTGGAATTTTTATCAATTCATTTAAAATAATTAGGTGTTGATTTTTAATCAAATCAAAATTCAATTCATTCAAGTTTTGATGCTTATAATTGAACTCGTTTTTAGTATAAATTTTCTCTAGAAAATCATTTTCATTTCCTAATGATAATACGTCTATTTTTTTAGGATTATTAAGAGTGAAAAAGAATGAATTATCAAATGCCAAATTTTCATCTTCTAATCGAAGAGTTCCTTCGAAATAAGAAGTGCTTGGAATTTCAAAATCCACTTTAGATTCCTTATTATTATCGAAAAGGGCGGAGGTTTTTCCTATTAATTTTTCTTCGTTAAATAATGAAATGGAGATGTTCTTACTGATTGGATTGTTGCTTTTTATTACCGCTGAAAGTACCGCTTCTGATGTTGTTTTCTTTAAAATGTAAACACTGTCTATATAAATGTTATTTTGACCATTGAAAGAAGTATTTATGAGGGAAATATTGGAGTTTACATTTGTAACATCAGAATTATTAAAATATTTACTACTCTGAAAATCAGTTATTAAAACAACTTTATTTACAGTGTTAGTTTCATTTAGTTTTAATTGATTAATTTTAAGTTCTATAGCCTTAAATGATAAATCATTTACGGAATAATCAAGGTTTATAAGAAGGTTTTTTAGTTCGTTTGGCTTTGTTTTTTTATAAGATTGATCATTTGTAAAAAAAGAAACATCACCAGAAAGTGGTAAATTTTCAATAATCTCTTGAGCCTTGTTTTTTAATATTTCTTGTTGGTTGTATTTGTAACTTAAACTTTTAGAATTGTCTAAATAAATGATTGTATGTGTATTTTTTTGAGTATCAATTTTTGAGAAGTAAGGCTGAGCAAAAGCAAAGATTATGGATGCAAAAAGAAGCATTCGTGTTGTTAGAATTAACCACTTTTTTAAGCGTGAACTTTTACGTGTTTCTAGTGCTATTTTTTTTAGAAATTTAACGTTTGTAAAAGGAACTTTTACAAAGCGTTGTAATTGGAATAAATGAACAATAATTGGAATAATTAAAAGCAGTAAAGCGTATAAAATTTCAGGGTGCTTAAATTGCATTGTTCAAAATAGAATTTCTCAAAAATAGAAAAAAATAAACTCACTTAAGCAAAATAGTATTCTAAAATTCCTAAGATGTAATTGCTGGCGATTGTATTTGCGAATCTAGAAAAATCTATATGAGCATTATCATTCGCCTTATCTGAAATTACACGGATAATAGAAAAAGGAATAGAGTACTCGTAGCAGACTTGCGCTACTGCAGCACCTTCCATTTCAACACAAACTGCCGTTGGTAGATTTAAATTTAAGGATTTAATCCTTTCTTTGCTAGAGATAAATTGATCTCCACTTGCAATATCACCTATCACTGATTTTGGATTGGAGATGCCAAAGTTAATACGCTCCTCTTTTAAAATAAATGTATTGTAATCATTTAAGAATAAGGAAACTGCATGCTTCAGTTTGTTGGTATTGGCCGTAGATACTGATTTTAAATTAAGAATAGGTATATGAAATTGTTGATAAAAAGGTCTAGCGTCAACATCATGTTGAAACAATTCTTTTCCAATGACTACATCACCAATGTTTAATTGTTGGTCTATGCCACCAGCAACTCCAGTAAAAATAAGTTCCTTTAGATCAAAATCGTTTATAAGTTGTGTAGTTGTAGTTGCAGCGGCTACTTTTCCCCATCTTGAAAAAACAATTACAACAGGTTTATTGTAAATCATGCCAGTATAGTAAGTACGCATTCCCTTTTCTATGGTATTGCAATTTTGAAGTGCGTCAAGCAAACTTTGCACTTCTTCTTGCATGGCACTAATAATCCCTATCATAATTTTGTGATTAAATTATTTTACCGTCCTTCATTACCAATTTACGGTCTGCCATTTCTGCTAATCCTTGGTTGTGCGTCACAATTACAAATGTTTGGTCGAATGTATCTCTTAATTCAAAAAAGAGTTTGTGAAGGCTTTCTGCAGATTCGGAATCTAAATTACCACTAGGTTCATCTGCAAAAATAACAGCAGGTTTATTTATAAGTGCTCTAGCAACAGCAACACGTTGCTGTTCTCCGCCAGAAAGTTCATTGGGTTTATGATGTATTCTGTCTGCTAACCCAAGGAATTTTAATAATTTTTTTGCTTCAGGTTCTATTTCTTTCGAATTTCTGTTACCAATGTAGGCTGGAATACAAACATTCTCTAAAGCCGTGAACTCGGGCAGTAATTGATGAAATTGGAAGATAAAACCGATATGTTCATTTCTAAAATTGGATAAATTCTTATCCTTTAATGATAAAGCACTTTTTGAATTTATAAAGAGACTTGTTTTCTCACTAGAACTGGGCTTGTCTAATGTGCCTAGTATTTGAAGAAGTGTTGTTTTACCAGCTCCGGAAGGGCCTACAATTGCAACAACTTCTCCTTTTTTAATATGTAAATCTACACCTTTTAAAACTTCGAGTTCTCCGTAAAACTTATGAATATTTTCCGCTTTTATCATACTTCAAAAGTAATCGGAATTAATGCTAATTCCAAAAAGATATTTAAGTAAAGAAATGCACTAAGCTTTCTTCTTAAACCAAGTTTTTGCGTTGTTATAATCGATATAGTAAATAAGTTTCAAGGAAATATTATGTCCAATTTCTTGACTGAACAATTCATCTAAATTATCTCCAAAATCTAAGTAGGCTTGATCATTGTAATCAAAAATACTATTTCTATAAAGACCTATTAACTGGCTTCCAGGAGCAAATTCCCACACGTAACTTAAGTCTAAATTCCATACATTATAGTTGATATCACTGTTTTCGTCATATGGATGCGGGTCTAAAAGTCCAGAATCATTTAAACTATAAAACTGTTCATCATAACGCACTGTAGACCAGTAATGTCTAAAAGCTAGCGCTAAAGTTGATTTTCGATTAAAGCTTAAATTACTGGTTAAAACGTTTTCAATAGTCTTTTTATCACGGTTACCAAAAATTATTGTTTCATCATCTAATTCAGTTACACGGCCCTTTTCATTTAATGTTTTACCTAGATTTAATTCGTATACCATATTAAATTTATCAGTAAATCTATATCTAGGTGATATATTTATTTGATATTCTTCAAAATGATCATCATATCTTTTTGCAAAATTAGGTCTAATATCATACGCGAATTTCTTTCTGTAATCTGAAGATACCATTACGCCAGCCTGAAATCCTCCATTCTGTCTAAAATAAACACTTGGGTCTGAAGAACGCGCTTCTCTAAAATCATATTCATCTCCGAGTAAGGTCGAAAAATCAGCACCAAATGCAAATCTATCTATAGTTACAAAAAATGATTCAAATTCAATATCTGCACTAGAAAATTCATGCGGGTCATGTTGGTATTTAATTCCAGGATTTATACTAAATCTATACGTGTTAAAGGTATTCGTTGGTTCGAAAATTTCATATGAAAGATTTGCCCAATAACGCTCAGTATTATTTTCTCTTAGAAAACCTAGATCATTAATGTCATATTTTTCATCAACCATCCAAGCGGCAAAGCTGTATTGTATGTTTCCAGAGTTTTTTTCAAGGTTTAAAAATGAACTTATCCCTTGAGTTCTATTACTATCTTCGTTAACATTACTTAATTTGAAATTACCAGAGACATTGTATTTATTATTTTTATCTGCAATATCAAATAACAATCCTGTAACATTGGCATCTCTAAAATCTCCTTCTCTAAATGTATTCGTATTAATAATGGAAACAGATGAATTACGATTAAACTGTTGGTCTAATACCATTACATTGTAATTTGTTAATGACTCCGTCATGAATTTACGAGATTCATTTGTAATAGTATCTTTAATTGTTGCGTAGGTCCTTTCAGTAATAGCGTTAAAGAATCCAACTCCAAGCCCTTTTTTGGTTCTACCAGAAACCTTTACCGCGTTTAACATTTTTACAGTATTCGGGTTTTCAACAACTTCCTCATTCTGTTCTAAGTCATCTTCAGCATCATAGTACCTTGTAGGCCTGTTTCCAATTCTTCTTGAATAAAATAACCTGCCTTTATTGAAAAGTTCCGTTCCTTCAGTAAAAAAGGTTCTTCTTTCTTCAAACCTTTGCTCGAAGGGTCCTAGATTTAATTCTTGATTGTCAAATGCAGTCTGTCCGAAATCCGGTATTAGAGTGGCATCTAGCGTAAAGGTTTCATCTAGGCCATACTTTAAATCCATTCCAATACTTGAGATAGTTGAAGTTTCCCCGTCATAAAGATTTACTGCTCCAGCGGCATAAGGGTAAAACTCAATTCTAGTAGGGGGTTGAATGTTTTCTATACCTCTAATTTCTCCTGCGTATTGAGGATAATTTCCTTTAGTTCTGTCAATAAAATTCCAAGAATATGATTCGTTCTGCTTTTTAAAATTTCTTAAAATATTCAATCCCCAAGTCTGCACTTCATCATTAGAAAATCTAAGCGCAGCATAAGGAATTTTCATTTCCACAATCCAACCATCATCTACCACAGAAACATCGCTATACCAAACGGTACTCCAACTCATATCTTTTCTTCTAGAGTTGCTAGAATTACTTGATTTGGAATCAGCCTGAACTCCAGTGCTCATTACAATAAATTCGGTATCATTTTGCCCGTCATTATTTGGGTTAAAATTGACTTGTAAATAATCTACTTGGCCAATTTCATCTCTATTACCAAATTGCATCGGAATCTCACCAGGTGCATCATCATACAAATACGCTCCAATATAAATTGCCTTATCATCGTAAACAATTTTAACCGTAGTTTTTCTGTTTTCTGGTTCAGGGATTCCAGAAGAAGGTTCAAACATTATGAAATCCTTTGCCGGTTCTACATTTAACCAAGCAGAATCATCAAGTTTACCATCTATTTTTGGTGCGTTATTTACACGTTGAGCGTTGGTGCTTTTCTTCGCGTTTTGGCTATATAAAACGCTCGTTAAAAGCAAGATGCATAGTAGTGGGATATTCTTCATTAAGCCTTATAACTCTTTAATTATCAATCGTCGCGAATTTATTAAGCGGATGTTAAAAAACTCTTAAAATAATGTTAATTAAGATGAAGTGCACGCATCGCTAGATAAATGTGTAATTGCTATTTAAGAGTGAAATGGTTATGGGTTAGGATGCTTTCTTTTTAAACCAGTTTTTGGCATTGTTGTAATCTATATAATAAATGAATTTAACAGAAATGTTGTGTCCTAATGCTTGGTCAAAAAGGTTTTCTAAATTATCATTAAAATCGAGTGTTGATTGATTGTCGGCATTAAAAATATTGTTTCTATATAAGGCAATGAATTGACTTCCGGGCGCAAATTCCCATGAGTAACTTAAGTCAAGGTTCCAAACATTATAATTTATATCATGGTCTTCTGAATAGGGGTGTTCAGACAATGTTCCATCTTCATTCAACAAATAGAATTGATCATCATATGTTACTGGGGACCAATAATGTCTGAAACTTAGCGCAAGTGCCGATTTTGTGTTAAAGTTATGCCTTGCAGAAATTTCGTTGGTTAGACTTTTACGATCTCTATTTCCAAAGATAACATTGGAATCATCCAGTTGCGTCACATAGCCACGATCATTAATCGTTTTAAAAATTTCTAGTTCGTATTCCAATGAGAATTTATCACTAAACCTATAACGTAATTCGGAGCCAATTTCGAAAGTTCTATTAGGGTCATTAAACCTTAATCCGTAAAAACCAAATACTTGAGCGGCAAATTTTTTACTACTATCCGTTCTAATTCGTCCATTAAAATTTAATCTGGCAGCTTCGGTAAAATACCGATCTTCAACTCTAGGCTCGTAATAATCATATTGATTGCCAATATTTCCATTTATATTAGACCCAAATGAAAAATTATCAATAGTAGTTGCATTAAAGTTTAAACCGTAAAAATTTCCAGTATATGCTCCATCACTATGTCTATACCTTATCTGACCAAAATGGAAAAAACTATAGCGATTAAAGGTTTCGGTAGGCTCAAAAATTCGATAGGAAGCATTCCAATAAACATTTTGATAATCATTAAAATACTGAAAGCCTAAATCATTTATATCATAATTTTCATCTGCAAATTCGTACCCTATTTGATATTGCCAATTTCCTGCCTCGTCCCCAATACTGGTGTCAAACCAATATCCATCTGAATTCTGGCCATTTTCTCTAACATTACTTACTTTAAAGCCTCCATTAATATTGTAAATATTCTTCTTATCATTTAAGTCCCACATTAATGCTGTAGCGTTTGCATCTCTAACACTTCCATCTCTAATAACACTTGTGTTGATTAAAGAAATGTAAGAATTCTTATTGAATTGCTGATCTAATACTAGCACATTATAGTTTGCTATAGGTTCGGTAATTTCATTTCGAACTTCACCAGTATCATTGTCTTTAATTTTCGCCTCTGTTTTTTCCGTAATTGCATTAAAGAAACCTATTCCTAGGCCACTTTCGGTTCTTCCTGATACTTTTATCGCGTTAAGCATATTAACTTTATCAGGATTTTCAATTAATTCTTCGTTTGGTTCTAAAGAGCTTTCGTCAATATAATTTGTGGGAATACTTCCAATTCTTCGTGTGTAAAAAAGATCTCCTTTAGTAAACAATTCAACTCCTTCTGTAAAAAAAGGACGCTGTTCCTGGTATTGTTGTTCAAATGGTCCAAGATTTAAAACTAAATCATCAAATCCAGTTTGACCAAAATCGGGAATAAGCGTAGCGTCTAATGTGAAACTTTCGCTTATGCCATACTTTAGATCAAGTCCAATACTTTTATCAAAAGAGTCTTCTCCGTCATAGGAATCATATCTCGCCGATGCATAAGGCGAAAAACTTAATCTTGTTGGCGGGTTAATATTCTTAATTCCAGTTAATTCACCTGAATATTGTTGAATGTTACCAACGCTTCTATCGATTAGATTCCAAGTATATTGATCTCTATTTTTAGCAAAGCGTCTATGAAAATTTAGACCCCAAGTTTGAACTTCTTTGTTTGAAAAACGCAATGCCGAGTATGGAATTTTAACTTCAACAATCCACCCATCGTCAACAACACTAACACTGCTTTGCCATACAGCACTCCAACTAAAATCTTCGTCTTGCGGATTTGATTTTGCATCAGCCTGATTTCCTGTAACTTGGATGAAAAATTCAGTATCATTTATTTGGTCATTGTTGGGATTGATCATAATTCCAAACCAATCCGTTGTACCAAAATTATCTCTACTTGCAAATTGACTTGGAATATTTTCAGGATCCTCATCATATAAATAAGCAGCGAAATAGATGGCCTCGTCATCATAAACAACTCTTACTTCTGTTCTGTTTTTAAAAGTTTCAGGAGTCCCTGTTTCGGGACGAAACATAACAAAATCTTTTGCGAGTTCTGCACCTTGCCAAGCATCGTCATCTAATACTCCGTCGATTTTAGGAGCTTTCTGAACCCGTTTTGAGTTGATAGTTTTCTTTGTTGACTGAGATTGAGAAAGAATAGTATTTAGTAATAGGATTACTAAAAGAAAATTTTTCATAAATAAGTAGTTAGTTCTTATTATTAATGACAAAGTTCTAATAATGTTATATTAAAACTCTTAAATAAATCATAAAGTAGTTCTGTTTAGAACTAATGACAATCAGAAAAATATTTTGTTACAATTTTAAATAAATACCTGCAATTTTATTTGGAGATTATAGTACATTTGCATTGCATTTAAAATAGCATTTAAAATGAACTTACACGAATATCAAGGAAAAGAAATTTTGAGCAGTTTTGGAGTTAGAATTCAAAGAGGAATTGTAGCCCATAATCATAAAGAAGCAGTTGATGCAGCGAAAGAATTAACCAATGAAACAGGTACAAGTTGGTACGTGGTTAAAGCACAGGTTCACGCCGGTGGACGTGGAAAAGGTGGTGGAGTGAAATTGGCTAAAAACTTACAAGAAGTAGAGTCTATTTCAAATGATATTATTGGAATGATGTTGGTAACTCCGCAAACATCAGCAGAAGGAAAAAAAGTAAATCAGGTTTTAATTTGTGAGGATGTATATTATCCGGGTGAATCAGAAACTGAAGAATATTATATGTCTGTTTTGTTGAACAGAGAAACTGGTAGAAACATGATCATGTATTCTACTGAAGGAGGAATGGATATTGAAACGGTTGCGGAAGAAACTCCGCACTTAATCTTTACAGAAGAAATTGATCCAAGTTTAGGTTTATTGGCTTTTCAAGCCCGTAAAATTGCCTTTAATTTAGGTTTATCTGGAGGGGCATTAAAAGAAATGGTAAAATTTGTTTCTGCTTTATATACAGCTTACATCAAATCGGATTCTTCGATGTTTGAAATCAACCCGGTTTTAAAGACGTCTGATAATAAGATTATGGCTGTAGATGCTAAAGTAACTTTAGATGATAGTGCATTATACCGTCATAAAGATTATGCTGAAATGCGTGATTTACGTGAGGAAAACCCAATTGAGGTTGAAGCAAATGCAGCAGGTTTAAATTATGTTGATTTAGATGGTAATGTTGGATGTATGGTAAACGGTGCTGGTTTAGCAATGGGTACTATGGATTTGATTAAGCAATCTGGAGGAGAGCCTGCAAACTTTTTAGATGTAGGAGGTACGGCAGATGCAGAGCGAGTTGAGAAAGGATTCAGAATTATTTTAAAAGACCCTGCTGTAAAAGCAATTTTAGTGAATATTTTTGGAGGAATTGTTCGTTGTGATAGAGTAGCACAAGGTATTGTAGATGCTTATAAAAATATGGGAGATGCAATTCAAGTCCCTATTATTGTGCGTTTACAAGGAACGAATGCTATTGAGGCGAAGCAATTAATTGATGCAAGTGGTTTGCCTGTGCATTCGGTTGTTGAATTCCAAGAAGCGGCGAATAAAGTTCAAGAGGTATTGGCTTAATTAATTAGTCAAAAATTCATATAAAAAATGCCAACGATTCGTTGGCATTTTTCGTTTAACTAAAGAGTAAATTACCTTCTAGAGGATTTAGACACTCTTTTATTTTTATCAAAGTATTCTCGTTCTACAACTTTTCTGCTTTGTTTAGAAGGGGCTACTGTTATGCTTCTTTTCATACTTCTTGTATTTGCAGGTTTAGATACTTTTCGTTTCTCAATTTTTTTTTGAGATTTTTGTTTCACAATACTTCTTTTTGATGTGTTTGTTCTAGAATTTTTCGAAGATGTAGATGCCGTTGCTTTCGAATTTCTCGTGTACGAAGTGTTTCTTTTGTATTTAGAAGTATTAGACTTCGTACTTCTATTATTTTTATTTACTGTATTCGCATAAGATTTTCTTGACGATGGTTTTTCAATCTTCGTATTTCTATTTGCAACACTATTTTGTCTTCTATAATCACTGTTATTATAATTTTTATGTGATTGGTAGTGTTTCTTATGATGGTTTCTTTTATTAACATGTCTATTATAATGAGTAGGTCTGTGTTTATAAGCATACCTGTGATCTCTGTAATAATGATATCTCCGTGGATGATAATTATATCTATATGGTTTATATTTTACAACGCTATAAGCGCTGTATGGCCTAATAAAATAGTTGTGATAAGGTTGATAAACATAATACCTGTTGTAAGGATTTATATAGCCGGTATAATGACTATAATGTCCATAATTATTATAGTGGACATATAATCCTCCAACCCTATACAATCGCCCTGAATTATAGCGAATATTCACTGGGCCTACTTGAGTGATTCTGCCATAATTATCATAATAAACAGGTGTATTTTCAACTTGTATTACGGCACCGTATTGATCGTATTGAACATAAGCGTTGTAATTGTAGCCAGCATTAAAACTGATATTTACATTCTGATTGCTGTAACTTGCATTGATACCATTAGCGAATGAATTCATATAAAAATCAAATTCACCATTCTGAAAAACAGAAAAAGTAATTCCATTTTCAATAAAAGTAATCGCTTTAGAATTATTGTAATAAACAGTTGCTTGCGCCTCAAAAGGCTTTAACGATATTGCAATAATTGCAATTGCAAAAAATAATTTGATTGTTTTCATAATTACTGGATTTAAGGGTTCGTAAAATTCAGGTTAAGATGTTATTCTTAGATTTACAAACAGCATGCCAAAAAATAATTTAAGTAAAGGTTACTCTGATTTGAGAATTAAATTACCAGTTGTTTTTAGAGGTAAATTTCTTTAATAATTGTAAATTTGAATAGACTTAAAATGTAAGATTATGGAAATCTCAAGCAATCATTTATATCAAAATTTAGGAAAGTTGTTTTTTGCAGTTGCGGCAGCCGACAATGTAGTTAGAGATGAAGAATTTAACGCGCTGAGCAATCTAATTGTTTCACATTGGCGTGATTTAGATGATGTTAAAGATGATTTTGGTACGGATGCATCCTACCAAATTGAAATTGTATTTGAGTGGCTAAAAGAGCAGTTTTTAGACGCCGAAACTTGCTTTCAGCAATTTGTAGATTTTAAGAGCGATCATGAGAGTTTATTTAATTCTAAAATCAATAGAACTATTTGGCGTACAGTGTTAACTATTGCAGATTCATTCCATGGAACCAATAAAGATGAAAGAGCCATGTTAGATAAAATTAAACAAATCCTACACTAAGATTTCAGCCAATTCATTTTATCAACGTCATATTACCCATTCCTTTACCAAAGTTATTTACGTATAAAATAACGGAGGCCGAATCCCGATTTCTTAAAAGAGGAGTGCGTGTGGCTGTTGAGTTTGGAAAACGCAAGATGTATACAGCATTGGTGTATGCCATTCATCAAGATGCACCAAAAGGTTATGATGCTAAGGATATTCATCAAATTTTAGATGAAACTCCAATTGTAAATGAGACACAACTGAGTCATTGGCAATGGATTTCAGAGTATTATATGTGTACTTTAGGTGATGTGTTTCGTGCAGCACTGCCATCAGCGTTTTTATTAGAAAGTGAAACGGCAGTTTTAAAAAATGAGGAGTTTACAGACGAAACTGTATTGACCGATGAGGAATTCTTAATTTTTGAGGCCTTACAACATCATTCCGAATTGAATGTAAATCAGGTGATTAATATTTTGGAAAAGAAGACGGTATTTCCAATTTTAAAATCGATGATTGATAAGGAGGCGATTTTATTAAAAGAGCGGATTTATGAGCAGTACAAACCAAAATTGGTGAAATATGTTAGATTAAATCCAATCTATACTGATAACAAGCTAAATGATTTGTTGGAAAGTTTAAACAGGGCTAAAAAACAGCGAGACGCTGTATTGACATATTTTCAATTAAATGCTTCAAAAAAGCCAATTAAAGCGAAAGATTTAGAAACAGAATCTGGAAGTTCATCTGCAATTATTAAAGCATTAGTTGCTAAAGGAATTTTTGAATTTTATTTTATCCAAAAAGATCGAATCAATTTTAAAGGAGAAACAAACAAACTGAAAACATTGAATGAATTTCAGTCTAAAGCGCTAGAAGAGATTCAAGAATCATTTAAAAGTAAGCAAGTAACTTTATTACATGGAATAACCAGTAGCGGTAAGACTGAAATCTATGCTGAGTTAATTAAGGAGCAATTAGAAAAAGGAAAGCAAATATTGTATTTGTTGCCAGAAATTGCCTTAACAACTCAGTTAATTGATAGATTACAGGAGTATTTTGGAGAACAAGTTTCTGTTTTCCATTCTAAATACTCAATGAATGAACGCGTAGAGGTATGGAATAATGTACTTGAGAATAAATCAAAGGCACAAATAGTATTAGGAGCGCGTTCCTCTTTGTTTATGCCATTTTCAAATTTGGGATTGATCATTGTCGATGAAGAGCATGAAACGTCTTATAAGCAATTCGATCCTGCACCTAGATACCATGCAAGAGATGCCTCAATTGTACTATCTCATTTGCATAAAGCTAAAGTGTTATTGGGTTCTGCAACACCTTCAATTGAAACTTATCAAAACGCGAAAGAGGATAAATACGGTTTTGTAGAATTAAAGCGTAGACATGGAAATGTTTTACTGCCCGAAATTGAACTGGTTGATATCAAAGAGAAACATCGTAAAAAACGAATGAAGGGTCATTTTTCTGACCGCTTGTTAAAATTGATAGAGGAGGCTCTAGAGGAAAAAGAACAGATTATATTATTTCAGAACCGCAGAGGTTTTGCTCCTATTGTAGAATGCGAAACTTGTGGTGTGGCTCCGCAATGCCCTAATTGTGACGTGAGTTTGACTTATCATAAATATAAAAATGAATTGCGATGCCATTATTGTGGACATCATCAGGTAATGCAAAATAATTGTGGCGCTTGCGGTAGTGAAAAACTGAACAATAAAGGGTTTGGAACCGAGCAAATAGAGCAGGAGTTAAATGAATTGTACCCAAATGTAAATATTGGTCGAATGGATTTGGATACAACCCGAGGTAAATATGGTTATCAGAAAATTATAGGGCAGTTCCAGTTACAAGAAATTGATATATTGGTAGGAACTCAGATGTTGTCTAAAGGGTTAGACTTTAGTAATGTAACTTTGGTTGGTGTTTTAAACGCGGATAATATGCTCAATTTCCCTGATTTTAGAGCACACGAGCGTAGCTTTCAAATGTTAGTTCAAGTTTCGGGTAGGGCAGGAAGAGCGAAAAAAAGAGGGAAGGTTGCAATTCAAACCTTTAATCCGTATCATCAAATTTTACAGCAAGTTTCAATTAACGATTATGAAACTATGTTTAAAGAACAATTGCAAGAACGTTGGCAGTTTAAATACCCTCCGTATTATCGAATTATAAAGATTACATTGAAAAATCGTGATTTCATAAAGGTTGATTCTGGAGCGCAATGGTTAGGAAAATCACTGACCAATATTTTTGGAGAGCATGTTTTGGGACCCACGGTGCCGGGAGTTGCAAGAGTTAGAAATGAATATATCAGAACCATTGCAATTAAGATTCCGCCAAAGCAGTCATTAAAAGCAACAAAAGAAAATATAGATAGAATTAAGAATACATTTCAGGCAGTCAAAGATTTTAGGCCTATAAAGTTTATAATTGATGTAGATAATTATTAGGATTTTACTTTTGACTAAAGACTAAAGACTAAAGACTAAAGACTAAAGACTAAAGACTAAAGACTAAAGACAAAAGATATTGGAATACGTAACACATATATTACTCGGAATCACTAGCATTTTTATTGGGCTATTACCGCCTGGTATGTTAAATATGACTGCTGTACAATTAACAGTTGATAAAGGACAAAAAGAGAGTCAGATATTTTCAATGGGCGCTGCAGTGGTTGTTTTTATTCAAGCAGGAATCGCATTGTTTTTTGCTAAACAATTGAATAGAAACCCGAAATTACTTGAAAATTTAGAAGTGGTAGGAATTGTAGTTTTCTTTGTTCTAGCGTTTTTCTTTTTTATTAAGACACGATCAACTTTTAAATTCAAAGCAAAAAAAGAAAAAAAAAACAATTATTTCTTTCAAGGATTTTTAATGTCAACTATGAATATGTTGGCCATTCCTTTTTTCTTAGCTGTTG
>MPDD01000003.1 GCA_001874265.1 Bacteroidetes bacterium MedPE-SWsnd-G1
ATTAAAAGACTAAAAAGTCTTTTAATATGATAAAAGTCATATTTTAAGCTCTCTTTAGTATTTAATTTTGTGTTCAGTAATAAGGATAATTAGTTCTAACTAAAATTAACTTAAGATGAAAAGCAAAATTATTATAGCCATTATGGCCCTGGCAATGTTCTCTTGCTCCAAAGGAAAACAAACCGAGTCTAAAAAAGATACACCTGCAACAGAAGAAATAAAAGACCAAGGTCAAGCCAATGTTGCAGTGACAGAAGGTGAAGATCCAAATGCTTTACAAGTAGCGAAATCACTAGATGATTTTTCCACTTTAGTAGTAGCTATAGAAACTGCAGGAGTACAAAACTCTGTGGTAAACGCAGGTCCACTTACCATTTTTGCTCCAATGAATACTGCTTTTGCGAAGTTGCCAGAAGGTACCGTAGAAGAGTTGTTAAAACCTGAAAGTAAACCAACATTAGCCTACATTTTAACAAATCATGTTGCTCCTGCAAACTACCCAATAAAACAATTAAAAAAAGAGGCTAAAAAAGATAGAAAACTTTACATGGCTTCTGGTCAATATTTAGTCGTTAAAGACAAAGAAGATGGAATATATGTAGGAGGAACGAAAGTATTAAAATCTGTAAAAGTAAGTAATGGATGGATTCATGTAATTGATGATGTAATCGTTCCAGAAAAATAAATAGCAAACACATGAAGATTAAATTAGCAATACTAGCCATTTTAGCACTTGTTGTAACAAGTTGTGGTGGAGATAAGAAGAAGGTAGAATACCCTGTTAAGAGTAAAACTGAAATTGCGACTCCTGCCAAAAAGGTAGACCCAATGACCGATAAAGGAATCGGGCCTGTTACAAGTATAACACTTGGAGAATTGGATCAGGCCATGGTTACAGAGGGAGAACAAATTTTTAAAGCCAAATGTTCTGCTTGTCATAAAATCAGCAAAAGATTCATAGGTCCTGGAATGAAAGGGATTACAGAGAGAAGAACGCCAGAATGGATCATGAACATGATCTTGAATCCAGAAGAAATGGTTCAGAAAAACCAAATCGCAATGGATTTATTAAAAGAATACAATGCTCCAATGGCAAACCAAAGTTTAACTGAAGATGAAGCAAGAAAAATTTTAGAATACTTCAGAACAAAAAATTAAACCATAACAAACATTAAACATAGAACTTATGAAAACATTATTTAAATCAGTTTTAGCATTACTAACAATATCCTTAATGGTTGTTAGTTGTGTTCAGAACTCAAATGATTCTAGCGGAGCTCTTAGCAGTAGCAAAGCAGAAAAAGTATATGTGGCTCCAGGTGAGCACGATGATTTTTACGCCTTTGTTTCTGGTGGATTTAGTGGACAATTAGCCGTTTACGGATTACCGTCAGGTAGATTGTTTAAAGTAATACCGGTTTTTTCTGTAGATGCTGAAAAAGCCTACGGATTTAACGAAGAAACAAAGCCAATGTTAAATACCTCTCATGGATTTATTCCTTGGGATGATGCCCATCATCCAGACATCTCTCAAACAAATGGAGTTGTTGATGGTCGTTATGTATATATCAATGGTAACAATACACCTCGTATTGCAAAGATTGATTTAACAACTTTTGAAACTACAGAAATTATTGAAATTCCAAATTCTGCAGGTAACCACAGTTCATCGTATGTTACTGAAAACACAGAGTATGTTGTTGCAGGTACACGTTTTGGTGTTCCAGTGCCACAAAGGGACATGCCAATTGCCGAATATAAAGGAAACTTTAAAGGAGCATTATCTTTCTTAAAAGTGGATCCAGAAGATGGAGGAATGGACATTAAATTTCAAATCTTAATGCCAGGATTCGATTATGATAAAGCACACCCGGGAAGAGGTGATTCACATGGATGGTTCTTCTTTACAACATATAATTCTGAAGAAGCCCATTCATTGTTAGAGGTAAACGCATCTCAAAACGATAAAGACTTTATTGCTGCTGTTAACTGGAAAAAAATTGAAGAGTATGTAAACAATGGTGGAGGTAAAAAAATGCCTGCAAACTATGCACATAACGTATATGACGAGCATACGCATACTGCAACTTCGACTATGAAAAAAGAAGTTTTGACAGTTGACCCAACAGAGGTACCCGGTGCTATTTATTTCTTGCCAACACCAAAGTCTCCACATGGTTGTGATGTGAGCCCAACAGGCGAGTATATTGTAGGTTCTGGTAAATTATCTGCCGATGTTACTGTGCACTCATTTACTAAAATGATGAATGCGATCAACAACAAAAAATTTGACGGTGATGCTTATGGAATTCCAATTTTAAACTACGAAGATATTTTGGCAGGATCTGTTAAGAGTGGTGGATTGGGTCCATTACACACAGAGTTTGATGGTAAAGGAAATGCATATACTACATTCTTTATTTCTTCTGAAGTTGTAAAATGGAAGTTAGGGACTTGGGAAGTAATTGATAGAAAACCAACATACTACTCTGTAGGTCACTTAATGATTCCAGGTGGTAACTCTGGTCAGCCGTTTGGTAAGTATGTATTAGCAATGAACAAGATTACAAAAGACCGTTATTTACCAACAGGTCCAGAGGTAACTCAGTCGGCGCAGTTATATGATATTACTGGAGAGAAAATGGAATTACTGTTAGATTTCCCAACAGTAGGAGAGCCTCACTATGCTGCAGGAATCCCGGCAGATATTGTTGCTAAAAATTCTAGAAAAATATTTAGACTAGAAGAAAATGAGCATCCATATGCGGCTAAAACCGAAGCGGAAGCCAAAGTGGTACGTAAAGGAAACGAAGTTCATATTAATATGACCATGATTCGTTCGCACTTTGCACCAGATAATATTGAAGGAATACAGGTTGGAGACAAAGTTTATTTCCACGTTACCAACTTAGAACAAGATTATGATGTGCCTCATGGTATCTCAATGATTGGAGCAAATACATCTGAATTGTTAATTATGCCAGGGCAAACCGAAACATTTGTTTGGGAACCTAAGCAAGTAGGCGTATGGCCATTCTACTGTACAGATTTCTGTTCGGCTTTACACCAAGAAATGCAAGGATATGTAAGAGTGTCTCCAAAAGGATCTAGTGTACCAATTAGTTTTACGCTAGATGATGATGCAGTAGATGCAGAATAATAATAGTGTTAGTTAGGATTTTTGAAAACGGGTAGGTTTTAAAGGAGTCTATCCGTTTTCTAAATTAAAACCAGAACAATTATGAAAAAGTCCAAGATTTTAATGATAGTAGGATCCTTGTTGTTGCTAGGACTATTCGCTTTTCCGCTATGGAATATAACACTCGAAGCACCTCAATATCCAACACCATTGGGTATGGAAATTTATATCAACAAGTTCGCAGACACGCATGAGTTCGATATCAAGAATATCAATCTAATGAACCATTATGTGGGTATGCAGTACATTCCGGAAACCATTCCAGAATTTAAAATATTCCCAATTGCGATTGCAGCCATGGCACTATTAGGTGTCTTGTTCGGATTCGTTGGTAAATATAAATTATACTTATTCTGGTTTATTTTAATGACGGCACTAGGTATTGCAGGAATGTATGATTTTTACTTATGGGAATATGACTATGGGCACAATTTAGACCCAAAAGCCATTATGAAATTTACAAATGAAGATGGTTCAGCCATGGGCTTTCAACCACCATTATTTGGAACAAAGCATATTCTAAATTTTGTGGCACACTCATATCCTAGAGCGGGAGCCTATTTTATGTTTGTAGGAATGATACTAACTTTAATAGCATTTTTTAAAGGAAAGAAAGAAGCAAAAAGATAACCAAAGATTCATTTACAATTGGTTCGTTTGAGTGTGAGCATTGGACAAGCTTACTCAAACTGGACTAGACTTAAACCATAAACAAATGAAACGAAAAAATTTAATACTTCTCGCAGTGTCCATGTTGATTTTAGGCGCTTGCTCAAAAGCACCAGAAAAGATCAACTTTGGATCAGATATGTGTCACTTTTGTAAAATGACCATAGTAGATACACAGCATGCAGCCCAATACGTAACCAAAAAAGGAAAGCAATTTAAATACGATGCCATAGAATGTGTATTAAATGAATTGTCGGAAACAGGGATCGATAAAGTGAGTATAATTTTGGTGTCAGATTATTCCAATCCGGGAGTTATGACCGACGCCAAACGAGCAACATATTTAGTCAGTAAAAATATCCAAAGCCCAATGGGAGCCAATCTTTCGGCATTTTCAAAAGACGAATTCGCACAAGGATTTGTAAAAGCGGATAATGATCAATTATTCACTTGGAAAACCATTAATGAAAAGTTTGAATTGAAGTAAAAACAAATATTTAATATCGTGTCATATTGAGCGAAGTCGAAAGATCTTTAAGATTCTTCATTTCATTAAGAATGACAGTTGAGATTAAAACTTAAACCATAAAAATGAAAAACCTACGACTAACCATATTAGCGTTATTCTTTTGTTCTTCTTTACTGGCAAGCCAGATTGAAGTTTGTAATTCCTGCCAAGTAAAATCCATTAAGCAAGCCTTAAGTCTTGCCAAAGATGGTGATGAAATTCTTATAAAAGAAGGTGTTTACAAAGAAAGTGGAATTGCTGTAGATAAATCGGTTAAGATTATTGGTGTTGGCTTACCCACTGTAGATGGTGAACATAAAGAAACCATCTTTACAGTAAAAGCGAATAACTTTTCTATAGAAGGACTTAGAATCATAAATGTTGGGCACAGTTACACCAAAGATTTTGCTGCTATTTTGGTTTCAAAATCTAAAAACTTTACGCTTCAAAACAATGTGTTGGAAAAAGTATTTTTTGGATTGCTCATCGAAAAATCTCGTTATGGAATAATCAAAAACAATAAATTAATTAGTGACGCTGAGGATCAGGCGGGTTCCGGAAATGGAATTCATTTGTGGCATAGTGAAGACATGCAAATTGAAAACAATGAATTAACAGGTTTGCGAGATGGTATCTATTTCGAATTTGTAAAAAACAGCATGGTTAGAAATAACAGAAGTTATGAAAACCTGCGTTATGGGCTGCATTTTATGTTCTCTAATAATAACGAATACAACGACAATGTGTTTACGAATAATGGGGCAGGAGTGGCCGTGATGTTCTCTAAATTTGTAAAGATGACCAACAATCAATTCATTCAAAACTGGGGTTCTGCTTCTTACGGATTGCTACTCAAAGAAATCTACGATGCAGAAATTGAAAACAACACTTTTTCTAAAAACACGATCGGAATTAGTGTGGATGGTTCTACAAGAATCAACTATAAAAACAATACCTTTTCTAGAAATGGATGGGCCATAAAAGTAGTGGGTGCGTGTTATGAAAACCATTTCAATCAGAATAATTTTTTGCATAATGCTATAGATTTATCGTACAACAGTAAAATAAACTCAAACACCTTTGATAGCAATTATTGGAGTGAATACACTGGTTACGATTTAGATAAAAATGGAATAGGAGATGTGCCATATAGACCTGTAAAACTGTTTTCATATATCGCTCATAGAACTCCGGAATCTATCGTGCTTTTGAGAAGTTTATTTGTTGATATCATCAACTTTTCAGAAAAAGTGTCCCCCGTTTTTACGCCGGATAATTTATTAGACAACTCACCTTTAATGCAAAAAATACAATGATACAAATTAGTCAATTACATAAAAAGTTTGGCAAGTTGGTTGTTTTAGACGGCTTGAACTTAGACATTGATGCAGGAGGAATATTTGCAGTATTAGGTCCGAATGGATCCGGTAAAACTACCGTGATTAAAAGTATTTTAGGAATGGTAATTCCGAATAGTGGAGAAATCCAGATTGATGGAAAATCGGTGTTAAAGAAATGGGATTATCGCAATCAGATTAATTATTTACCACAGATTGCCAACTTTCCGGCAAATCTTTCAGTAAAAGAGTTGATTGCCATGGTAAAAAATTTACGCCCTAAAGAATCGAACGAAACTGAATTGATAGAGTTGTTCGCGTTAACACCATTTTTAGATAAAAAATTAGGAAGCCTATCTGGTGGTACTAAGCAAAAGGTAAACATTGTTTTAACCTTTATGTTCGATAGTGATATCATCATTTTAGATGAGCCGACCACAGGTTTAGATCCCATTGCATTAATCCATTTAAAGGGAATTATTCATCAGGAAAAAGAAAAAGGGAAAACTATTTTAATCACCACTCACATTATGAGTTTTGTAGATGAAATGGCAGATGAAGTGGTTTTTTTACTAGATGGAAACATTTACTTTAAAGGCAGTATAGATGACCTAAAAACCAAAACAAAGCAAACTGATTTAGAACAATCCATTGCTCACTTAATTTCGAAACAATATGTTTAAAATATTAAAATACAGTTTTTACGATTTAATGCGTAGCCGATGGAGTTACGTGTATTTCGCTTTCTATTTGGCGCTTGGATTTGTACTGTTATTTTTAAATAATGATGTAGATAAAGCCATTATTACATTACTTAATATCATCATCGTTTTAACACCTTTAATCGGAACTATTTTCGGGGTAATGTATTATTACAATTCCAAAGAATTTACTGAACTTCTTTTGGCGCAGCCTATGAAACGAAACACCATTTTCTTAGGACAATATTTGGGGATTTCTATCTCTTTAACGCTTAGTTTAATTTTAGGATTGGGAATTCCATTTCTACTATATGGTATTTTTATGTCTTCTGCTATATTTGATTTTGGATTACTACTCGTAGTCGGTTCTTTCCTTAATTTTATATTTGTGGCGCTGGCTTACAATATTGCTTTATCTAATTCGAATAAAATTAAAGGGTTTGGATATGCAATTTTAATGTGGCTGTTCTTGGCAGTTATTTATGACGGACTATTTTTAATATCATTAATGGTGTTTAACGAATACCCATTAGATAATTTTTCGTTGTTAGCAACCATGTTTAATCCAATTGACTTATCACGTATTTTAATTTTATTAAAACTAGATATTTCTGCTTTGTTGGGTTATACAGGCGCTGTTTTCAAAAAATTCTTTGGCACCAATTTCGGTCTGGTTATTTCCCTTTTTGTAATGAGTTTATGGGTGCTAATTCCTGTATGGCGAATTCAAAGAAAACTGCGGAAGAAAGATTTTTAATTTAGAAATACAAAAACCGAAGATTTAATCTTCGGTTTTTGTAAAATAGCTTGGCAAACCTAATATTCTAAAAAAATACAGGATTATATATCAAACGCTTCCGAAATTTCGCTATAGATTATTTCTCCGTTTACAATGTTTACACCTTTATTCAATCCACTATTTTCTTTACAGGCCTTTTCCCAACCTTTATCTGCTAATTGTAATACATAAGGTAGTGTAACATTTGTTAATGCAATTGTTGAAGTATAAGGAACAGCACCGGGCATATTTGCAACACAATAATGCAAAACCTTATCGATTATATAAGTTGGGTTTTCATGTGTTGTAGGTTTTGTAGTTTCTATACATCCTCCTTGATCTACAGCCACGTCAACTAAAACGGTTCCCGGCTGCATTTCTTTTAGCATATCGCGTTTAATTAAGTTTGGTGCCTTTGCTCCTGGAATCAAAACGCCTCCTATAATTAAATCCGCAGTTTTAATGTGCTCTCTAATATTATACTCATTAGAAAACTCGGTAACTACATTGCTAGGCAAAACATCGTTTAAATACCTTAAGCGATCTACATTTATATCTAAAATGGTTACAGACGCACCAAGACCAGATGCCATTTTTGCTGCTTGGGTTCCAACAACTCCTCCTCCTAATATTACAATTTTACCTGGACGTACTCCAGGAACACCGCCTAACAGAATACCTTTTCCCTGCACAGGCTTTTCTAGATACTTCGCTCCTTGTTGTACCGCCATCCTTCCAGCTACTTCAGACATAGGAGTTAATAAAGGCAATGAATTGTTTGGGCCTTCAACAGTTTCATAGGCTATACAAACAGATTTACTCTTTATCATTGCTTCAGTTAATTTTTGACTCGATGCAAAATGAAAATATGTAAATAAAATTTGACCTTCTTTTGCCAATTTATACTCTTCTTCAATAGGTTCTTTTACCTTAACTATCATATCCGATATGGCATACACTTCAGAAATTGTTGGTAATATAATTGCTCCGGCTTCTAAATAATCTTGATTTGTAAACCCACTATTTAATCCAGCACTTTCTTGAACGTAAACTGTATGGTTTCTTTTAGTTAATTCATAGACTCCGCCTGGTGTTAGCGCGACTCTATTCTCGTTGTTTTTTATTTCTTTGGGAAGTCCTATTATCATAAAAGTACTATTTTTAATGCATTTTAATGCTAACAAAGATGGGAAGAGTTATAGCATTAAAATGCATTTGAATTAATATATTTTGATTCCATATTAACCTAAATATATACAGGTGTTTTTGCACTAAAAAAAGAGCATCATAATATAATTGATAGAACTCAATTAAAAACTTTACTGATTTTAGTAAATATACACTTCGGAAATTACCCTACAATATTCACAATCTTACCAGGTACTACAATCACTTTCTTAGGTTCGCGACCTTGTAATTGCTCTTTAGTTTTTTCGTGCGCTAGTACGGTTTTTTCAATATCGTCTTTGCTCATATCCAATGGTAATTCTAACGTAAAACGCATTTTACCATTAAATGAAATTGGGTAATTCTTAGAACTCTCTACCAAGTGGCTTGCTTCAAAAACAGGGAATTCAGCGGTAGCAATAGAATCTTTATGACCCAATTTACTCCATAATTCTTCCGCAATATGCGGCGCATAAGGTGAGATTAAAACAATTAATCCTTCTAATATTTCACGCTTATTACATTTTAACGCCGTTAACTCATTCACAGCAATCATAAATGAACTTACGGATGTATTGAAAGAGAAGTTCGCGATATCTTCATCAACCTTTTTAATGGTTTTATGTAGTGTTTTTAATTCGTCTTTATTTGCTTTTTCATCTGAAATGAAGAACGCACCATCGTCACCACTATGATATAATTTCCATAACTTCTTAAGGAATGAAAGAACCCCTGAAATACCAGAAGTTTTCCAAGGTTTAGATTGCTCTAATGGCCCTAAAAACATTTCAAACAAACGCAAACTGTCCGCTCCATATTCTTCACAAATAGCATCTGGACTTACTACATTATATTTTGATTTCGACATTTTTTCAACCTCGCGACCTACTTTAAACGTTCCATTTTCTTCTGTGATGAATTCGGCATTTTTATGCTCTTCTCGCCAGTTTTTAAATGCTTCAATATCCAATTCATCTGAGGTGTTTACAAATGAAACATCTGCATGTATAGGAGCTAGTATTTCTTGATGAAATTCAATTTGAATTTCTGAACTGTTTTTCTTTTTTAAACCTTCTATTAGTATTGCTTCTGCTTTTTCAAATAATCCATCAAGGTCATATGCATTTCCTGACTTTTTATTTAGAGTGCCTATTGATATAAAGAAATCGTCTTTTAATACTAAATTGACTTTTCTTCCGTCTTCAGCTTTGTATGAAACACTATAGTCTAAAGAATACCTGTAAG
Source organism: Bacteroidetes bacterium MedPE-SWsnd-G1 (assembly GCA_001874265.1). Taxonomy (GTDB): domain Bacteria; phylum Bacteroidota; class Bacteroidia; order Flavobacteriales; family Flavobacteriaceae; genus Urechidicola. The sequence continues at coordinate 9,605 of MPDD01000003.1, forward strand.
CAAAAGCACTAGTTCCAGTAATCATCCCTTGGTTGATCAGTTTCTTTGCAAACTCATCAACAGGAACGATGCCTTTATCGAACAAGAATTTTTGCCAAAAACGAGCATATAATAAATGTCCGGTAGCATGTTCAGAACCTCCAATATATAAATCAACATCTTGCCAATAGTCCAAGGCTTCTTTACTAGCGAACTCTTCTGAATTTTGCGAGTCCATATACCTGTTAAAATACCAAGAACTTCCTGCCCAACCTGGCATGGTGTTTAGTTCTAAGGCAAAAACAGACTTGTTATCAATTTTATCATTGCTAACAACTTTATTCGCTTTCGTATCCCAAGCCCAGTCTGTTGCATTTCCTAGAGGCGGTTTTCCATCTTCTGTAGGCAAGTATTTTTCAACTTCTGGTAAAGCAATAGGTAAATGCTTAGTATCTATCATTTGTGGCATTCCATCTTTGTAAAACACTGGGAAAGGTTCACCCCAATAACGTTGACGGCTAAATACAGCATCGCGCAATCGGTAGTTTATTTTACCATAACCAATTTTCTTTTTCTCTAGTTCATAGATAATAGTTTTCATGGCTTTCTTATATGGCAATCCATTTAAGAAATCTGAATTTGCAATCTTCGTTCCGTTCTTATCTTCATGAGCTGCTTCAGAAATATCGACACCCTCAAAAATGTTCGGAATATCAATATCAAAGTGTTTAGCAAAGTCATAATCACGCTGATCGCCACAAGGAACTGCCATAACAGCACCTGTTCCATAACTAGCCAATACATAATCACCAATCCAAATTTGTACTTTTTCTCCTGTAAAAGGATGCTCTGCATACGCTCCGGTAAATACTCCAGAAATGGTTTTTACATCAGCCATACGATCGCGTTCGCTACGTTTTGCTGTTGCCTCTACATATGCAGTGACTGCTTTTTGTTGCTTTGCCGTTGTAATTTGAGACACTAACTCGTGCTCTGGTGCCAAAGTCATAAAACTCACGCCAAAAATTGTGTCCGGTCTTGTTGTAAAGACATCGATTATTTTTGCTGCTTCTTTTTTGACTTTCTTTTTGGCAACTTTTTTAATTTCTGCAATCTTAGGGAATTGAATTCCGTTATTGATTTTAGAAAGTACTTTATCAATATTTTCAAGTATTTCTTCTTCAGTAATGTAAACTACACTATAGCCTTCTGTTGCATAGAAATTTGCTCTAGCAATTTCATCCTCTTTACCAGAAAACTCTACAATGGTTTTTTTATTAAAACTTACAAAATCGGTAATAAAATCACCCAAGATGTATTGCTGTCTAAATTTTACTGAACCTTTTTTCTTACGCAATACATCCCAAAGCATACTACTAGCTTTAGAGGTATTTAAACGTAAGGTCTTAATCTCTTCAATGGTTTTAAAAGAAAGGGCTCCTTTTTCGTCAGTTGAATCGTTAGGTAACACTTTAAAAGAAACCATAGCACCTTGCGAGCGCCCGATCCAATTTGTTTGAGAATCTTTAAGAGGTTGCGGCCAATCTATATGTTGTAATCCGTCTAATAAACGTTGAGAATACGCCGAAATACGCATAGACCATTGGGTCATTTTTTTACGAACGACAGCATGTCCACCACGCTCCGAAACTCCATTTACAATTTCGTCGTTTGCCAAAACCGTTCCTAATGCCGGACACCAGTTTACTTCGGTATCAGATAGAAATGTCAATCGGTATTGTAATAGAATCTCTTGTTTTTTCTTTTTTGAAAACTTCTTCCAAGCAGCTGCTGTAAATGATGCAATTTCTTCATCGCAAACCGCGTTTACTTTTTTGTTTCCTTCTGCTTCAAAAATGGCTTCTAATGTAGAAATATCTTCTGCCTTGTCCGAATCTTTATTATACCAAGAATTGAACAATTGAATGAAAATCCATTGTGTCCATTTATAATATTCTGGTGAAGACGTTCTTACCTCACGTGACCAATCAAAAGAAAAACCAATACGATCTAATTGACGACGATATGTTGCAATATTCTCCTCTGTTGTTTTTGCAGGATGTTGCCCAGTTTGAATTGCATATTGCTCTGCAGGTAAGCCAAAAGAATCGTAACCTTGTGGATGTAAAACATTAAATCCTTTATGACGCTTGTATCGTGCATAAATATCTGAGGCAATATAACCTAGTGGATGTCCAACATGCAGTCCTGCTCCAGATGGATAAGGGAACATATCCAGTACATAATATTTTGGTTTGTCAGAATTATTAGAGGCTTTAAATGTTTGGTTCTTTGCCCAATATTGTTGCCAGTCTTTTTCTATTCTTTTGTGATCGTAACTCATAACTCAACTTCCTGCTTTAACAGCGTTTCTTAAAGTTGGCAAAGTTACTGCTTCTGTTCGAAAGAATAAAGGATTATTTTATCCCTCTAGCAACTAATTCTTGCGGTAATAAACTGTTGTAAATAAATGCATTCACCGGAGTTTCAATCCCAAATTTTTCTCCTTGTTTTACAATATATCCATTAAAATTTTCAAGCTCAGAAGGGCGGCCTTCTAAAATATCTCTTTGTGTAGACGCTGTTGAATCGTATGGTTGATTGCTAATAAATGTCATCATCGTTTTATCAAAATCGTTTGGTAAATCAATGTTTCGAGCTTTAGCAATGGCCAACATTTCCTTAATAATTCCTGCGAACATTTTTCTTGTATCTTTTAACTCATACATTTTACCAATGGAATAACCGGTATATCCGCCCAAGCCACTTACAGTATTAATAAAAATGAATTTTTTCCACAAATCGGATTTAATTGAAGTTGAAACTGTCGATTTAAAAAGTGCTTTTTCAAAAGCTTGTTTTATTTTTTGAACTCTCTCCGAATCAGTATGGTTTAATTCACCAAAAATCAATTCAGGTGGAAAGCCAAAATGATTTATAATTCCGGGTGCTTCAATCTTAGCATATAAACGACAAAATCCACCAAGTACATTATTGGTTCCGAGTATTTCCGTTAAATCATCGATATGTGCAACGCCATTCTGTAAAGGAAGAATTGTGGTGTTTGGTTGAACTAAAGGTTTAATAAGTTTTCCAGCTTCTCTTACTTGCCAAGATTTAACTCCTAGAATTATAACATCAAAGTCAGGTTTTAATTCTTTTGGATTGTCGGTTGCACAAACTTCATTAAGATGATAATCACCATCAATGCTTTTAAGTTGTAAACCTTTGTTGCGAATGGCTTTTAGGTGTTCACCGCGGGCAATAAAAGTAACCTGATGCCCACATTGTGCCATACGAGTTCCAAAATAACCTCCAACCCCGCCAGTTCCATAAACCAGTATTTTCATGAGTTTGAATTTTTGAACAAGATAAGCAGATTTAAAACTTAATAAAACGCATTCCTAAATAAATTATTTTAGTTATGTTTGTAAAATATTTAAGTATACTTAAATTTTAAATTAAGTTAACCATGTCAGTTGCTGTAGAAAACTTTGTAAAAACAATTTATCAATTGGATGTCTTACACCATGAAGACACCAAGCCAGGTAATATTGCTAAGAAATTAAATATTACAAATGCCGCTGCTACCGATATGGCTCGAAAACTATCGACCAAAGATTTATTGATTTACGAAAAATACAAGCCATTAAAATTAACCGCTCTTGGAGAGAAAATGGCCTTAAATGTAATTCGAAAGCATCGACTTTGGGAATCTTTATTATTTAAGTTATTTGGTATGTCACTGCACGACATTCATCGCGAAGCGGAATTATTAGAGCATCAAACATCAGATTTATTGGCGAACAGAATTAGTGCCTATTTAGGCCATCCTAAATTCGACCCACATGGTGACCCAATTCCAAATGAAGATGGTGTTATTACAACAACAGATACTTCGGTGGTTATGTCTAAGGCTATAGAAGGTAACACTTATGTTATTTCTAGATTGGTAAGTGACAACAAAGAATTCTTTGATTTTTGTTTGGAAAACGGGTTAATTAATGGTGCCGAAATTGAAATAAATAAACAGTTTAGCACAAGTAATATGACCCAAATTACCGTGGCTAAAAACACCCTATTACTCAACCAAGACTTTACGGATATTATTTATTTAAATGAGTTCAATTAAATCACAATTACTACTAATAGGGTTTGTCCTGTTAACGGTAAGTGTATTCTCTCAATCAACTGTTAGGGGAAAGGTACGCTTTCAAGGTGATGTATTGCCTTATGCAAACGTGTATTTAGAAGGTACCACATATGGAACAACTACTACAGAAGAAGGAGTATATGAATTAAAAAACATTCCGAATGGTGCTTACAAAATAACAGTATCTTTTACTGGAATGGAACCAACTTCAAAAAAAATCAACCTTAAAGGAAGAGAGATTACGGTTCATTTCGAATTAAACGAAAGTTCATCTTTAGATGAGGTCGTTATTACGGGTACGTTAAAACCTGTATCCAGATCTTCTACTCCTGTACCGGTTGAAGTTTACAAACCAACATTTTTTAAGAAAAACCCAACTCCAAACATATTTGATGCCTTGCAAAATGTAAATGGCGTTCGACCACAATTAAATTGTAACGTATGTAATACTGGCGATATTCATATCAACGGATTGGAAGGGCCATATACACTTGTAATGATTGATGGAATGCCTATAGTTTCAGGTCTATCAACAGTTTATGGGTTGTCCGGAATTCCGAATGCCTTAATGGAAAGATTGGAAATTGTAAAAGGGCCTGCATCGTCTTTGTATGGAAGTGAAGCCGTTGGAGGTTTGATTAATATCATTACCAAAAACCCTGGGTCTGCACCTAAATTTTTTGCCGATGTAAATGTCACGTCTTGGTTAGAAACGAATATTGATGTGGGTATGAAAGCGAACATAAATAATAGTTCTGTACTGACAGGAGTTAACTATTATAATTACAGCAACCCAATAGATAACAACGACGATAATTTTACGGATGTTACTTTACAAGATAGAATATCGGTTTTCCAGAAATGGAATTTCAACAGGAAAAGTAACAAGTTATTTTCCGTAGCTGGGCGTTTTTTTTATGAAGACAGATGGGGAGGAGAAATGCAGTGGAATAAATCATATAGAGGCGGCAACGAGGTTTATGGTGAATCTATTTACACCAAACGATGGGAAATTTTGGGCTCTTATCAATTACCTGTAGAACCCAATATGCTATTTAATTTTTCTTATACCGACCATGATCAAAACTCTGTTTACGGAGACACTCCATATTTAGCAAAACAAAAAATAGGATTCGGACAGTTAACATATGATCTAACCAAGAATAAGCACGATTTACTATTTGGTGCGGCGGTTCGCTATCAATATTATGATGATAATACGCCTGCAACTGAAACTGAAGACGAAGTTGTAATTCCTAGTTTATTTGTACAAGACGAAATTGATTTGGCAGAAAAGCATACCTTATTGCTCGGTGCAAGATATGATTATGACAGTAGACATGGTAATATTTTTACCCCAAGATTAGCGTACAAGTGGAGTGTAAGTGACAATAGTATTTTGCGTTTAAATGCGGGAACTGGCTTTAGAGTGGTAAACTTATTTACCGAAGAACATGCTGCGTTAACAGGTTCTAGAGATGTGATAATTGCGGAAGAATTAGAACCTGAACAGTCATATAACATCAATTTGAATTTTTTAAGTAAAATTTATGCTAACAACGGAACTTTCATTGGGCTAGATGCCTCTGCTTGGTACACCTATTTTAACAATCTCATAATTCCAGATTACGATACCAATCCAAATCAAATCATTTACGATAATCTAGACGGGTACGCTGTTACAGCAGGTATTAGCGGTAATGTAGATATTATTTTTAGTAATGGAATTAAAGCTTTAATTGGTGGTACTTATATGAATGTTGCCAATACAGAAGAAGGAGTTACTAAAGACCAAATTTTGACAGAGAAATTCTCTGGAACTTGGGCAGTTTCTTACAAAATACAAGATTGGAATTTAAATATAGATTACACCGGAAATGTATATGGACCAATGCGATTGCCACTGTTAGGAGATTTGGATCCTAGACAAGAATATTCTCCGTATTGGAGTATTCAAAACATTCAATTTACATATGATGGATGGGAAGGGTTTGAATTGTACGCAGGTGTAAAAAACTTATTAAATTGGACCCCTAATAAAGGAAACCCATTTATTATAGCCAGAGCGCATGATCCATTTGATAAAGATGTGGTATTCGATAATGATGGTAATGTAGTGGCAACTCCAGAGAATCCATATGCATTAACATTTGATCCGTCTTATGTTTATGCACCAAATCAAGGTATAAGAGGCTTTATAGGCTTGCGATATAATTTGAATTAAAATGAAACAGATAAGTGTTGTTTTACTGCTCTTTTTTTCTTCATTGACTTTTGGTCAATTAAAGACCTATTCTTTTGAAGAAGTAGACGTATTGCAAAAAAGTGATCCAAAACCTGTATTTATTTTCATTCATACGGATTGGTGTAAAGTGTGTCATTTAATGAAGAATACAACACTAAGGAACAAGCGAATTATTAAAAAGTTGAACAACGATTTTTACACCATAATGTTCGATGCAGAATCTAAAGAAGATATTATTTTTCATAACCAAAAATACGCTTATAAACCATCTGGACCCACGACTGGAACCCATGAATTGGCTTATGAAATAGGAATGCTAGATGGGCAGTTGGCATTCCCAACAACTTGCATTTTAGATAAAAATTACGACATTGTATTTCAATTCAATATGTCGCTTAGTAAAAATGAATTAATGATGATATTAAATAAAACTGATTAGTTATGATGGATCAAATAATTAACTATTTTGAAAACATTGACCCCGTATTAGCAGCCTTTTATGCTACTTTATTTACTTGGGGTTTAACAGCAGCCGGAGCCGGACTTGTTTTTCTTTTCAAAGGAATGAACCGCGCTGTTTTTGATGGAATGCTAGGATTTACCGGAGGTGTAATGGTGGCAGCCAGTTTTTGGAGTTTATTAGCTCCTGGAATTGAAATGAGCCCGGGGGAAGGTTTTGTGAAAGTAATTCCTGCTGTAGTTGGATTTGGTTTAGGGGCTTTGTTTTTATTTGGCTTGGACAAAATAATGCCGCACTTACACGTAAATTTTAAAGAAACAGAAAAGGAAGGAGTAAAAACGCAATTGCATAAAACCACATTGTTGGTGCTCGCAATTACCCTGCATAATATACCTGAAGGCTTGGCTATTGGAGTATTATTTGGAGGTGTAGCTGCAGGATTTGATGGTGCTACCATTGGAGGGGCTGTTGCCTTGGCAATAGGAATTGGATTGCAAAATTTCCCGGAAGGATTTGCAGTAGCAATGCCGTTAAGAAGAGAAGGATTTAGTAGGAGAAAAAGTTGGTGGTACGGTCAAATGTCAGCTATTGTAGAGCCAATTGCAGCAGTAATAGGAGCATGGGCTGTAATGACATTTCAACCTATTTTGCCATATGCATTAGCCTTTGCAGCAGGCGCTATGATTTTTGTTGTAGTAGAAGAGGTAATACCCGAAACACAGCGAGATAAATATACAGATATCGCCACACTTGGTTTTATAGGCGGGTTTATTGTAATGATGACCTTAGATGTGGGATTAGGGTAGTTCAATATCATATATTAAAATTTTAAAACCACGAGATTATGTAACATAGTTTTTGTGGTTTTTTTATTGTTGAAATTTGTACCTTCATGGCCCAAATTTTATTCAGATGAGACTTACCTTTTATTTAATTGCCTTTTTATTTGTTAGTACTTTTTCTTTAGCCCAAGAAAAACTTCCTTTTCAATCTTTAGACGTATTTGAGTTAGAATTTGCCTCCGATCCGCAAATTTCGCCGGATGGAAGTCAGGTTGTTTATAAAAGAAACGGGTTTGACATTATGAAAGATAATTCAAAGGGTAATCTTTGGATACTTAATTCTGATGGTACAAATCATAGAAAATTAACCACACGTGAAGTTAGCGAATCACAAGCGTCTTGGTCGCCATCTGGAGATAGAATTGCATTTACAAGCAGTACTTCTGAAGGCTCTGAAATTTATATGTATTGGTTGTCATCAGGGCAAATAGCAAAATTAACACAGTTGCCGGCATCACCGGGGTCTTTAACTTGGAGTCCTGACGGAAAATCACTTGCATTTACTATGAAAGTTAGTGCAAAATCTCCGGTAATTGCTAAAATGCCTAAAGCCCCTAAAGGTGCTAAATGGGCAGATCCAGCGAGAATAACAGATCGATTAAAACACGAAGCAGATGGAGCAGGATATTTAAAACCTGGCTTTACACATATTTTTACAGTTCCTGCCCAAGGTGGTAGTGCCATGCAATTATCGAGTGGGAACTTTAATCATGGTGGCGGATTGTCATTTTCATCTGACGGAAATGAGATTTATTTCTCGGCAAATAGAAATGAAAATTGGGAATATGACTTTAGAAATAGCGAGGTATATAAGGTAAATACAATTTCTAAGAAAATAAGCCAATTAACAACACAGCAAGGTCCAGACCGGAGTCCAATGGTTTCTCCTAACAATGATTGGGTTGCGTTTTTAAGTTACGAAGATAAGGTACAAGCACACCAAACGACCTATTTAAATTTGATGAAAACGGATGGAAGCGCTAGAAAAGTGATTTCTTCGAAACTAGATAGAAACGTAAGTAATATTACTTGGGACGCTGAAGGTAAAGGATTGTATTTTACGTATGATACAGAAGGGAATACGAAAATTGCCTATATCACAACAGGTGGAAAAATCAACAATTTAGCCGGGAATGTTGGAGGGACTACCTTAGGTCGTCCTTATGCTTCTGGTTCGTATTCGATTTCTAATGCAGGAACCATTGTTTACACGGAATCTACTCCTGATTATCCAGCAGAATTAGCCGTAGTTCAATCGAAAGGAGAAGCGAAATTAATCACAGATATAAATAGTGATATTTTAGACCAACGTGAGTTGGGGCAAGTAGAAGAAGTTTGGTACACTTCATCATACGATCAGAGAAAAGTTCAAGGATGGATTGTAAAACCACCACAATATGATGCTTCTAAAAAATATCCGATTTTGGTAGAAAATCATGGAGGTCCTATCTTAAACTATGGGGATCGTTTCAGTGCCGAAATGCAATTATATGCCGCAGCAGGTTATGTGGTGTTTTATCCAAACCCTAGAGGAAGTACTAGTTACGGTGAAGAGTTTGCCAACTTATTATACAATAACTACCCAGGTGAAGATTATGACGATGTAATGGACGGTGTAGATTATCTAATTGAAAAAGGTATTGCTGATGAGGATGAATTGTACGTTACCGGTGGAAGTGCAGGTGGAATTATGACAGCATGGATTATTGGAAAGAACAACCGATTTAAAGCAGCAGTAGTGGCTAAACCAGTTATGAACTGGATTTCTAAAACATTGGTGGCCGATAATTATTATGGATATGCAAATTCTAGATATCCTGGTCAACCATGGGAAAATTTTGAAACCTATTGGAAATTTTCACCAATTTCGTTGGTTGGTAATATAGAAACACCAACCATGGTAATGGTGGGTATGAATGATTTAAGAACACCACCAAGTCAAGCCAAACAACTATATCATGCGCTAAAACTGCGTAAAATTGAAACTGTTTTGGTAGAGATTCCTGGTGCATCGCACGGTATTGCTCGCAGACCAAGTAATTTAATTAGTAAAATAGCGCACACCTTGGCTTGGTTTGAAAAGTATAGAGGGAAATAATTGATTTGATTATCATTCTGAACAAGGAAGCCGACTTCCTGTGTGAAGAATCTTAACGATTAAGAGATCCTTCGACTGCGCTCCGGATGAAAAATAAATATTTAATGACAACCACAAGAATCTTCACCACAAGATTTTGTGGTTTTCTTGCTTTTAATGAAGTACTTTTTTACTAAAAAACCAACTGCTAAAGCAACGGTAATAAAAACTAGTATTTGTTGAAATAATTCCATCTATGCATTCGTCGTTTTAAAAAGCGAAAAATATCATGCAAAGATAACCATTATTATGGTGACGTCCATTTTAATAAGTAATTTTGAGCTATGAACTTTCCGAATAGGTTACATAAAAAACTTATACAACGCACTGAATCAAACTCACTGCGAAGTTTGAATACCCAAAATGATTTGATAGATTTTTCGTCTAATGATTATTTGGGATTTGCACAATCAAACGAGTTACATAAAAAAGCTATTCAAATTTTAAATGAGAAGCAACATAAAAACGGAACTACAGGTTCTCGTTTGCTTTCAGGCAATCATAGTTTACATGAAGAGGTTGAGCAACAATTAGCAACTTTTTTTAATGCTGAATCTGCACTGCTTTTTAATTCGGGCTACGATGCAAATATTGGATTGTTCTCTTCAATTTTACAAAGAGGAGACCTCATTTTCTATGATGAATTGATTCATGCTTCCATAAGAGATGGAATTCAGATGAGTCACGCTAAGGCCATTAAGTTTAAGCATAATGATTTGGGAGACTTAGAGAGAAAGATGCTTCGACAGGCTCAGCATGACACTCAAAGTCACACTGAGCCGATCGAAGTGTATGTTGTAACGGAATCAGTTTTCTCAATGGATGGAGATTCACCAGATTTGAAGGGTATTTCGGAAGTATGTAAAAAATACAATGCACACTTAATTGTAGACGAGGCACATGCTACAGGTGTTTTTGGAAAAAATGGTGAAGGCTTACTTCAACAATACGATTTGGAGCATAATGTTTTTGCAAGAATCCACACCTTTGGTAAAGCAATAGGTTGTCATGGTGCTGTTGTTTTAGGTTCTAATGAGTTAAAAAAATATCTCATCAATTTTGCAAGAAGTTTTATCTATACTACGGCAATTCCATTGCATACCGTGGCGAGTATAAAAGTTGCGATTGAAGAACTTGTCATTTTAGGGAATGGAGAAGAATCTCCCTTGTTAAATCTTAGAACGAACATAAATTATTTCAATCAACAACTGAAGGACACCAATCACAAATTAAATTTTGTAGATAGCACTTCGGCTATTCATTGTTGCGTAATTTCGGGGAATGCTAAAGTCAAAATCATAGCCTCTCAGGTACAAGATAAAGGCTATGATGTAAAGCCAATTTTATCGCCTACAGTGCCTTTAGGAGAAGAGCGCCTAAGAATTTGTTTACACAGTTATAATTCTATCCAAGAAATAGATGAAATCTTAATTCTACTTGGTACTTTTGCAGGCTAAATGTCATGTTGAGCACAGTCGAAACATCACATACAATACAGTGAATTAAAAATCAATTTTGAATAAGTAGGAAGGAATTATGTCGAAAAATTATTTCATAACTGGTATCTCTACAGAAGTTGGCAAAACGGTTGCATCGGCAATAGTAACAGAGGCCTTGCAAGCAGATTACTTTAAGCCAATACAAGCGGGTGAATTGGATAATTGCGATACCAAAAAAGTATCAGAATTGGTGTCTAATTCAATTTCAAAATTTCATGCAAATTCATTTGCTTTAAACACGCCAATGAGTCCACATGCAGCTGCGGAAATTGACGGAATTGAAATTACCTTAGATAAAATTAGCCGCCCAGAAATAACAAATAATCTAGTTATTGAAGGTGCTGGAGGTTTGTTAGTTCCCATTAATAATAATGACACAATTTTAGATTTAATTGAGCCGGATGATAAAGTAATTGTAGTGTCTAGACATTATTTAGGCAGTATCAATCACTCCTTGCTTACAATTAAATTATTGCAAGATAAAGGGTTCGATGTTTCAGTGATTTTTAGCGGAGACGAACATCCAACAACGGAGTCCATCATTCAAAAGATGACGGGAGTTTCAATAATTGGAAGAATAAATGAAGAGGAGTATTTTGATAAATCAGTCGTTAAAAAATACGCTGATTTATTTAGAGAAAAATTAATTGAATTATAGTAGATATCAATGCATAGCATTGATATCGAAACAGAATTGACGAAGATGAGTTTACAAGAAAGAGATAAAAAACACCTGTGGCACCCCTTAACACAGCATAAAATTCACCCAAACCATTTGCCAATAGTTTCAGCCAAAGGTTGCATTCTTACAGATGATAACGGCAATGAATATATCGACGCTATTGCATCTTGGTATACTTGTATGTATGGGCATTGCAACGAGTTTATCACCTCTAAAGTTAAGGAAGGTCTAGATACCTTAGATCAGGTTGTTTTTAGCGGATATACACACAAACCAGCAATTGAATTGTCAGAAGCTTTGATGGATATTTTACCTAAGAATCAGCAAAAGATTTTCTTTTCTGATAATGGTTCTACGTCTGTAGATGTTGCCATAAAAATGGCATTGCAATATCATTTCAATCAAGGGGAAAAAAGAGGAAAGATTGTTGCATTAGAAGGGGGCTTTCATGGAGATACATTTGGCGCGATGTCCGTTTCTGGATTATCGGTTTATAATGGTCCATTTGAAGATTTCTTTATAGATGTAACGCGAATTCCAGTTCCAAATAAAGACAATATTCAAGTTGTAAAAGATCAATTTGAAACATTGGTTAAAAATGAAAATGTTGCGGCCTTTATTTTTGAGCCCTTGGTGCAAGGTGCTTCTGCAATGTATATGTACGGTGCACATTTATTAGATGAATTAATTGCTATTGCTCATGAATACGGGGTGGTTACTATAGCTGATGAAGTAATGACCGGATTCGGAAAAACGGGAAAAAACTTTGCTTCTGAACATTTAAACAACAAGCCTGAAATTATTTGTTTATCAAAATCTCTTACTGGAGGAATAGCCCCAATGGCTTTAACCACTTGTTCTCAGAAAATATATGATGCATTTTATGCAGATGAAATAGGAAAAGGCTTCTTTCATGGCCATACCTATTCAGCAAATCCGTTGGCATGTAATGCTGCTTTGGCAAGTATGAAATTATTGCAAACGGAAGAAATGCAAGAAAACATTCAACGTGTGATCCAATCGCATAAAGAATTTAATACAAAAGTTAAAGACCATCCTAAAGTAAAAAGTACACGTCAATTAGGAATTATCTTTGCCTTGGATTTAAACATTGAAATGGAACGTTACGGAAATCTGCGAGATAAATTGTTTCAGCATTTTATGAGTACAGGTGTTTTTCTAAGACCTTTAGGTAATACTATTTACATTTTGGCGCCATATACAATTTCGAATAATGAACTGCAGAAAGTGTATAAAAGCATTGAGCAGGCATTGGAAATAGTGTAGTTTTGTCTTAAGTTTTTTATTGTCATTTCGAGCGGAGTCGAGAAATCTTTTCATCTAATAATAAATGCTGAATTAATCAGTGAGACAGATCCATGATCCAACCAATTTCCATTACTGCGTTATCATCTATTTCTCCATTAGGAATTTCTTCTAATAATGTTTGGACTAATTATTTAAAAGAGAATCATCATTTTTCTAAAAGAAAATTTAATGGTGTGGACACCTTTGTTTCGGCTTTATCAGAGGAGGTGGAACAGCAAATAGGAATTTTAAAAAAATCAGATAAACACTATAAAGATTTAGATAAATCTGTTTTGATGGCTATTATAGCCGCAAGAAATACCGCTGCACATTTAAATTGGAAAGAAGGAGATTTTGGAGTCAATATTGGCTCTTCTCGCGGAGCAACAGAATTGTTTGAAAAATACCATCAAGATTATTTGCAGAGAGGGAAAACAGAAACCTTAAGTTCTCCAACAACGACTTTAGGAAATATCTCGTCATGGATTGCTCATGATTTGCAATCTCAAGGACCAACAATCAGCCATTCAATTACCTGCTCAACAGCATTGCATTCCGTTTTAAATGGAGTAGCTTGGATCAATTCGGGTATGTCAGAGAAGTTCTTGGTGGGTGGGAGTGAAGCGCCATTGACCGATTTTACAATTGCTCAAATGAAGGCGTTAAAAATTTACGCATCATGTCACACTGAGCCTGCCGAAGTGAAGTCAAAAGGTCAGTATCCTTGTAAAACACTCGATTTTTCTAAAAAGAAAAACAGTATGATTTTAGGAGAAGGAGCTTGCGTGTTAGCCTTGGAAAAAGGAAAGCAAAAGAATGCACTAGGTATTATAGAAGGGATCGGATATGCAACAGAAATTCTAGAACATAATATTTCCATTTCTGACGAAGCAATTTGTTTTCAAAAATCAATGAAAATGGCCTTGAAAAACATAGATGAAGATGAAGTAGATGCCGTTGTTATGCATGCGCCAGGAACTTTGAAGGGAGATACCTCAGAATATAAAGCCATTCGAAAAGTTTTTGGTAATAGCATGCCAGCAGTTACTTCTAACAAATGGAAGATTGGGCATACTTTTGGAGCTTCTGGAGCCTTAAGTTTAGAATTGGCTATATTGATGCTCGAACATCAAGAATTTATTGGAATACCATTTTTAGAAAATCAAAAAGAGCCGAAAAAATTAAATAAGATTTTGGTAAACGCTGTCGGATTTGGAGGGAATGCGGTGAGTATTTTAGTTTCGAAGGAATAGTTAATTTAGCATGTATGAAAAAATTAAGTTTAATCATTATTCTAGGCCTTTTGTTTGTGTCGTGTATCGATTCTAAAAATCAGCAGGTAAACTTCAATGGGATTTGGAGCGATTGTAATGGTGAACATTTTGACAAATGTTATGCCGTATTTTCAACTATTGGAGATAGCATTCACATGGGACATTATATAGAATTTAAAGGAGAATCTTTTTTTGAATCCGGATCTGGAATTATTAAAGGAGATTCCATTATTTATCATGTAGATGTTATTAAGCCCATTGAGGCTTGGGGCCCCGATGGAGGCACACATTATTTAAAATTAAGCAAAGATAAAAACACCTTAGAGGGAATTTTTATAACAGATAGCGGTAATAAAGGGCCACTGATTTTTAAAAGAAGATAATCATTTTCCTTATTTTTGACCCATCAAATCAAACGATATGAGTGTACAAAGACACGACTGGACGAAAGAAGAAATATTAGCCATTTATAACAAACCAATGATGGAGTTGTTATATGACGCGGCAACCATACATAGGAAAAACCACGATCCAAATGTGGTACAAGTTTCAACATTATTATCGATTAAAACAGGTGGTTGTTCGGAAGACTGTGGCTATTGCCCACAGGCTGCACGTTATCACACAGGTGTAAAAGGTAATGACTTAATGAGTGTTGAAGAGGTTAAGCAAAAAGCATTACAGGCAAAGGCCGGAGGAAGTTCTAGAGTTTGTATGGGTGCAGCTTGGAGAAATGTAAAAGATGGACCAGAATTTGACGAAGTTTTGGAAATGGTTCGTGGAATTAACAAACTAGACATGGAGGTTTGTTGTACCTTAGGTATGATAACTGAAAATCAAGCAAAACGTTTGGCCGAAGCCGGGTTGTATGCTTATAATCACAACTTAGATTCATCTGAAGAATATTATAAGGAGGTAATTTCTACACGAGGTTATCAAGACAGATTAGACACTATTGATAATGTGCGTAAAACAAATGTAACTGTTTGTTCTGGTGGAATTATTGGTATGGGAGAAAATATTGAGGATAGAGCGGGGATGCTAGTAGCATTGTCAACTTTAAATCCACAACCGGAATCTACTCCTATCAATGCATTGGTGGCAGTAGAAGGAACGCCTTTAGAAGAGGAAAAGCCAGTAGAGATTTGGGAAATGATTCGAATGGTAGCAACTACTAGAATTGTTATGCCAGAGACTCAAGTTAGATTATCAGCAGGTAGAACTCAGATGAGTAAAGAAGGGCAAGCTATGTGTTTCTTTGCAGGAGCAAATTCAATTTTCGCAGGAAATAAATTATTAACGACTCCTAATCCAGATGTAGATGAGGATATGAAATTGTTTAATTTGTTAGGAATGAATCCTCAAAAGCCATTTACTAAAAAAGTGCAACCGCAATCGGTTGAGGCAAAGGATTCTGAATATCAATCTTTAGGTGAAAAGCCAAAATGGACAAGACCTGAGCATAAGATTGAAAGAAATGAGGCAGCAAAAGAAAAAGGTAAAGAACTAAGAAATGCTTAGTGCTTTACTATTATAAAACAAAAAACCCGAAGCCATGCTTCGGGTTTTTTGTTTGTTATTTTATTTTCTAACTCCCCGTAAAGAGTTTGTAGATATCGTTTCCGTTAGCTAAAATTAAAAGCCCCATTAAAAGAACGAAACCAGTAATTTGAGCATATTCTAAAAATTTATCACTTGGCTTCTTACCAGTAACCATTTCCCAAAGCGTAAACATTACATGGCCTCCATCTAAAGCAGGAATCGGTAATAAGTTCATAAAACCTAACATGATAGATAAGAATGCTGTAATGCCCCAAAAAGCTTTCCAACTCCAAGTAGAAGGGAAAATATTTCCAATAGCAATAAATCCACCTACGCTAGTTGCACCTTTTTTAGTGAAGACATATTTAAATTGAGTCATATAATCTTTTAAAGTCCAAAAAGCTTTAGAAGTTCCTAAACTTAAACTTTCTCCAAAAGAAAAATCTCTTTGTGTTATTATTAAAACATCATCAACTTCTGCAAATGGGCCAACACCTAATTTGTTTTCTTCATTTGGAGTAGCAGCAATAGTTTTTTCTGTTCCATTTCTAGAAACCGTAACACTTAAATCTTCACCTTTATCTACAACAGAAGAAAATTCATCCCAATATTGTATTGGAGCTCCGTTAACAGCAACAATAACATCCCCTTTAAGTAATCCGACTTCAGCAGCAGGTTTTTCCGGAATAATAGTATCTATAATCGCAGCAAATCTTGGAGAAAAAGGAGTCATTACACCATTTTCCCACATAATTTGACCAATATCATTAGGAATACCAACGGTTTCTTTAGAACCGTCTAAATGCTGAACATCTATAGTAGTAACATCGCGTAAAAACAAGTGCTTGTTAACAACCATTACATCTTCTAATGGCTCTCCATTCATTTTTAACAATTGATCTCCATCTTGAAATCCATATTGCTTAAATGTTTCATGAACCGCAAATCCATTTTTCACATCACCAGGTTTCACTTGTTCTTCACCCCACACAGCAAAAACCATGATGTAGATTAAAAACCCTAAAATGAAGTTAACAACAACGCCACCTAACATAATAATTAAACGTTGCCATGCTGGTTTAGAACGAAATTCCCATGGTTGAGCTGGTTGTTTCATTTGCTCAGTATCCATGCTTTCATCAATCATACCGGATATTTTAACATACCCTCCAAGCGGTAACCAACCAATTCCGTATTCTGTGCCTCCTTTTTTAAAGGAGAACAATTTTTTACCCCATGCATCGAAAAACAAGTAAAATTTTTCAACACGGGTTTTAAATAATTTCGCAGGAATAAAGTGTCCTAATTCGTGAAGAACTATCAAAAATGACAAGCTTAAAAGGAACTGCGATGCTTTTATCAATATTTCCATAAAGTCTCTTTCTTAATCTAAAAAACGCACAAATGTACTATTTTATATACAGCTATGAAACACTCTTTTATGCTTCTTAAAGTATTTAACAATTAATTAGTAGGAGTTAGACGAAATACGTTACGAATATTTTAAATTTGCAGTCACGATGAATCTATCTTTTTTTAAAAAATCGCTCCCTACTTTGGTGATCATGGCCGTGTTTTCAGTCTTTATGATTTGGGCTATTTATTCTATTTTAAATCCAGATAAACGTTTACCGGTTTTTAATCCTGCCGATGTAAATCCAAGATTGGTAGATGATGAGGTAAGGCATATAAGAAATGATCATACCATTGCCAATTTTTCATTAATCAATCAAAACGGAGAAAACATAACGCAAGAAGATTATAAGGATAAGATTTATGTCGCTGATTTTTTCTTTACACGGTGTCAGACCATTTGTCCGATTATGACCAATAATATGATAAAAGTACAAGAGGCATTTAAAAATGATCCTGATATTATGTTATTGTCACATTCAGTTACTCCCGCTATGGATAGCATTCCGGTTTTACGAGACTATGCCGATATGAAAGGTGTTGACGATAAAAAATGGCATGTAACTACTGGAGATAAAAAGCACATTTATAACTTGGCTCGTAAGAGTTATTTTGCGGTTGTAGATGAAGGAGATGGTGGCGTACAAGATTTTATTCACACAGAGAATTTTGTACTGATAGATAAAAAAAGACAGATTCGTGGATATTATGATGGAACAAGTTCTGAAGAAATGGAACTGTTAATTCAGGATATAAGAATACTTCAAGATGAATTTAAAAAGAAGTGATAATTGTCACACTTTAGAATGGTTCTAATTAGTATATTTGTCTCCTAATTTAGAGACAACTGCATGCATACAATTGCAACTTTGCGAAAAGGAGAAAAAGGAATAATTCAAGAATTTGAGATTGAGGCCATTCCTTTAAAATTAGTCGAAATGGGCTGTCTGCCAGGAAGCGTGGTTGAATTGGTACAATTTGCACCATTTAACGACCCATTATACATTAATATTGATGGAAGTTATGTGTCGATTCGTAAAGAGACCGCAGTTCAAATTTCAATTCAAAAAATAGCCGAATCCAATTTATGAGTACTGAAGTTTTAAAAGTCGCATTAATTGGAAATCCAAATACAGGAAAAACATCCGTTTTTAATCACTTAACTGGTCTTAATCAGCAGGTAGGGAATTATCCTGGAATTACCGTTGAGAAGAAAGTAGGTTATTGTAAACTATCTCGCCATAAAAAGGCAAAAATCATTGATTTACCTGGAACATATAGTCTTAACGCTTCGTCGTTAGATGAAAGTGTGGTGATTGAATTGTTAATGAATAAGAACGATGAAAATTACCCCGACGTTGCAGTTGTTGTTACTGAAGTTGAGAATTTAAAGCGTAATTTATTACTCTTTACACAGATAAAAGATTTAGAGATTCCGACAATCTTGGTTATAAACATGTCGGATAGAATGAAACGAAAGGGAATTTCTTTAGATATTCCATTACTTGAAAAAGAACTAAAAACAAAAATTGTTTTAGCAAGTTCTAGAAAGAATGAAGGGATTGAGGAATTGAAGAGCGCATTGTTAGAGTATAGATCTTTAAACAATGATATATCATTAGACACCGCCAATATAGATCCTGCCTATTTTAAAAGGTTGGCAACAACTTTTCCTAATCAATCATTGTACAAATTATGGTTGGTCATAACACAAGATGTCAACTTTGGAAAAATTGATAAGAACCGTATGAGTGGTGAGTTCTCATTTGAAACGAAATCAAATTCGGAACTCAAAAAATTACAACATAGAGAAACCATTTTACGGTATAAATTTATAAACGACATCCTTAAGAAAGGTTATATTGTAGATAAGGAAAAGGCGACAGATTTACGAAGTAGATTGGATAAAGTCCTTACACATAAAGTATTTGGTTATGTCATTTTCTTCGCGATTCTATTGTTAATATTTCAAATGCTGTTCGATTGGAGTAGTATTCCAATGGACTTTATTGATGCATCTTTTGCTTCGATGGCCGATTGGGTAAAAGACAATTTACCAGCAGGTATGTTTACAGATTTATTGGCTGATGGGGTGATTTCTGGTTTAGGCGGAATCGTAATATTTGTTCCTCAAATTGCCTTTCTGTTTTTATTTATTTCCTTACTTGAGGAGAGTGGTTATATGAGTCGTGTGGTGTTTTTAATGGATAGAACCATGCGAAGATTTGGATTGAGTGGTAAAAGTGTAGTGCCATTAATTTCTGGTACAGCATGTGCGATTCCTGCAGTTATGGCTACAAGAAATATTGAGAGTTGGAAAGAACGTTTAATTACTATTTTGGTAACACCGTTTACTACATGTTCTGCAAGGTTGCCTGTCTATGCCATTTTAATCGCTTTGGTAATTCCAGATATTCCTGTTCTTGGAATATTTAATGCGCAAGGATTGACATTAATGTTTATGTATTTATTAGGGTTTGCATCTGCAATTACGGCGGCGTTTATTTTAAATAAAACACTTAAAATTAAAAGCAAGTCATATTTCGTAGTTGAAATGCCGAATTATAAGATGCCGTTGTTTAAGAATGTTGCCATAAACGTAGTAGAAAAAACAAAAACCTTCTTAGTAGATGCCGGTAAAATAATTCTTTCAATTTCAATTATCCTTTGGTTTTTAGCGTCATTTGGACCTGGTGAAAAATTTAACAATGCTGAAGAAATTATTACAGAAAAGGTTGTAAATCAAAATCTGTCAGAATTAGAGTTAGAAGATAAAATAGCAGCATATAAATTAGAAAATTCTTATATAGGAATTGCAGGTAAGACTATTGAGCCTGTAATTCAACCTTTGGGATATGATTGGAAAATAGGAATTGCTTTGATTACCTCATTTGCAGCCAGAGAGGTCTTTGTTGGAACGCTTGCCACAATTTATAGTGTAGGAAGTGCAGATGAGGAAGATGGAACCATTAAAGAACGAATGGCGGCAGAAACAGACGAAAACGGACTCAAAATATTTACCTTAGCAAGTGGTATCTCTTTATTGTTGTTTTATGCTTTTGCAATGCAATGTATGGCAACCTTGGCAATTGTAAAACGAGAAACAAATAGTTGGAGATGGCCAATTGTTCAATTGATTGGAATGAGTTCTATTGCTTATATAGCAGCCTTAATTGCTTTTCAATTATTGAATTAAAAGAGTATTGTAATTATGGAATTTAATATAGAAATAATAGGATTACTAGCCGCTGTTTTAACTACGTCTTCATTTGTGCCACAAGCCTTTAAAATATGGAATACTAAAGAAGTTAAGGATGTTTCTTTAACAATGTATATTGCGATGTTTATTGGTATTTGTTTGTGGTTTTATTATGGTGTGCATATTGATAGTTTATCTATAATTCTTGCAAATTTAGCCTCTGGAATTATTGTATTGAGTATTCTCCTTTTTAAGGTGCGCTACACTAAAAAATAATGAAATGATGTCGGAGGTGGTTGCATCTCGACAAGGTCATTGTTTTTTGCAAATTGCTAAATGACCTTGGTTAATTTTATTATTTTTACCTAAATGTTCGTTACATGTTAAAAAGAAGACTCTCTTTACAAAATCGTGTTTTTCTCGCTATGGTTGCCTTAGTAGTAATGGCTTCAGTTTTAATAGCATTGGTAACAATTTTTCAATATAACGAACAGGCACAAGAGTATAATACGGGTCGTTTTGAAAGGAAAGAAACCGCGATAAGAAAGCACATCAATTTTGAAATGCGCAATTCTTCATTTCCAATAAAAGGAGAATTTTTATTACCGATGTTTCAATCTAGTATAAAAGAAATTTCTGATGTACATAATTTAGAGGTTGAGATTTATGATTTACAAGGAAATTTTATCATTTCATCTAATGATGATATTAAAACAGGTACTATTTCAGAATATGTGTTTAATGAACTATCTACAACTATAGATCATCGCTTTGTTTCAAGAGCAGAGAAAGATGGTATTGAATTTCAGTCATCTTATACATACTTGTTAGATGATTCTTTAAAGAGAATTGGAATCTTGCATTTACCTTATCTAGAAGATAGTTCTGCTTTAAGCAGAGAACTGAGAGAGTTTCTTTCGAGGTTGGCTGTTGGTTTCTTAATTATGTTTGCATTTGGTTTAGCCTTGGCTTATTTTATATCAAGTTATATAACACGTTCTATTAAAACGGTAAGTGATAAAATAAGTCAGACTGCTATTCACAAGCGGAATGAAAAAATTGTGTTGAATGATGCGAGCAAAGAGATTCATAATTTGGTCGATTCTTACAATAGAATGATTGATGATTTGGAGGAAAGTGCTGTAAAGTTGGCGCAAAATGAAAGAGAAGAAGCATGGCGAGAAATGGCGAAACAAGTGGCCCATGAAATTAAGAACCCATTGACCCCGATGCGTCTAACGGTGCAGAGTTTTGAACGTAAGTTTGATCCTGCTGATCCTAATATTGATCAAAAATTAAAAGAATACAGCAATTCATTAATTCAGCAGATTGATGTGATGAGTAGTATTGCTTCTGCATTTTCGGATTTCGCAAAAATGCCAACTCAGAAAAGAGAAGAGATCAATCTTGTTGAAGTCATTAAGAATGCTATGGAAATTTTTCCAGAATCGTATATTTCATTTTCATGTG
Organism: Bacteroidetes bacterium MedPE-SWsnd-G1; assembly: GCA_001874265.1. GTDB lineage: Bacteria > Bacteroidota > Bacteroidia > Flavobacteriales > Flavobacteriaceae > Urechidicola. Next base: position 31,808 of record MPDD01000003.1, read on the forward strand.
AAGAAAATGAGATTATGGCAAATCTGGATAAAATGCAAATAATTAGAGTTGTAACTAATTTGGTAAAAAATTCCATTCAGGCAACGGAAACCATTGAAAATCCAAAAATTGAAGTCGCGCTTTTAAATGAGGAGAGTGGAATTCAATTAAAGGTAACTGATAATGGAAAAGGAATTTCTACTGAAGTAAGCGAAATGGTATTTGAGCCTAAATTCACGACAAAGTCAAGTGGAATGGGACTTGGGCTACCAATGATAAAAAATATTATCGAAGCGTATAATGGATCTATTTCATTTACGTCTAAAAAAGAAATTGGAACAGAATTTATAGTAACATTACCTAAAGAATAATGGAATACAAGAATATTATTTTAGAACAGAACGGAAAAGTTTTAACAATTTTAATAGACAGGCCAAAGCAACTAAATGCTTTAAACATACCTACAATTTTAGAATTGCATAATGCTTTAGCAGATGCAAACATGGATAAAAATATTCGTGCAATTATAATTTCAGGTGGAGGTACACGTGCCTTTGTTGCTGGAGCGGACATCAAGGAATTTGCTCATTTTGATGGAGAGCAAGGCCAAACTTTAGCTAAAAACGGACATGATCTGTTATTCAATTTTGTGGAGAACTTAAGTACACCAGTAATTGCAGCGATAAATGGTTTTGCTTTGGGAGGTGGTCTGGAATTGGCGATGTCGGCTCATTTCAGAATTGCCAGTGATAACGCTAAAATGGGATTGCCAGAAGTATCATTAGGTGTAATTCCGGGATATGGAGGAACGCAACGTTTACCACAATTAATTGGTAAGGGTAGAGCCATGGAATTAATTCTAACAGCTAATATGCTAACCGCTGAAGAAGCAAAAGAATGTGGCCTAGTAAATCATGTAGTACCTCAAGAAGAACTATTGCCCTTAGCACAAAAATTAGCGTCTAAAATCGCATCTAATTCGGGTCAGGCCATTGCTACTGCCATTGAAACAGTAAATGCACAGTCAGATAAAAAAACGAATGGATATAAAAAGGAGATAAAGAATTTTGGTAAGTGTTTCGACACCAAAGAATTTACCGAAGGTACTTCTGCGTTTCTAGAAAAACGAAAGCCTAGTTTTTAATTATGAATTTATAATTACGAATTCGTAATTATTTTAAACCGTTCCACTCGGCATAAAATTGCTCTAGATACTGCTCCATAAAAACATGTCTCTCAGCGGCGATTCGAGACCCTGTTGAGGTGTTCATTTTATCTTTAAGTAACAGCAATTTTTCATAAAAATGGTTAATTGTTGGGGCATCTGATTTTTTGTATTCCTCTTTGCTCATGTTTAAATTAGGAGGAACACTTGGATCGTACATGCCTCTGTTTTTAAATCCACCATAATTAAAACATCGAGCAATACCCACAGCACCAATAGCATCTAGCCTATCTGCGTCTTGAACAACCGCCAATTCAGGATTCATTTGCACCTTAAATGAAAGATTCAATGAATTTTTATAGGAGATATTTTCAATGATAAAAACAACTTGGTCAATTACAGATGAAGCTACATTTTGAGTTTGTAAAAATTCAGTTGCAACGCTTGGGCCAACAGTTTCATCACCATCATAAAATTTAGCATCTGCTATATCATGTAATAAAGCGCCAAGAGCAACAATGAAATCATCAACATTCTCATTCTTTGCAATAAGTTTGGCATTGTTAAACACCCTTAGGATGTGAAACCAATCATGTCCGCCTTCCGCATTTTTAAGTGTTTCTTTTACGAAAGTAATGGTGTTTTCTATGATAGAATTTTGTTCTGAAGTCATCGTATAAAAATAAAAAATCCATTCAGAAATTGAATGGATTTTAAAAGTTTTTTGAAGTGTTTCTTAGCAGAATTCGTCAAAGGCTCCTACTAAATTTGCAGCAATCATTTGTGCAGAACGGCCTTCAATATGATGGCGCTCTAACATATGAACTAACGCACCATCTTTAAACAAGGCAATTGCCGGAGAAGATGGAGGAAAAGGAATCATATATTCTCTTGCCTTATTCGTTGCTTCACCATCTACACCTGCAAAAACAGTTGTTAAATGTTGAGGAAATTTATCGTTTCCTAAAGAAGCAATTGCTCCCGGACGGGCAGAACCTGCTGCACAGCCACAAACAGAATTAACCATAACTAAGGTTGTTCCTTCTTTTGCTATTGCCGCATCTACTTCTTCAGTGGTATGTAATGATGTAAAACCAGCATTTTCTAATTCTAACGCCATAGGTCTTACTAATTCTTCTGGATACATAAATTTAAATTTTAAATTGGTTACAAAGATACATTATTTTTCAGTTTCAATAGTGTCGTTAATTAACGGAATAACTTACCATTTTGTTAAATATATTTTAAATGATTTCTGTAAGTATTTACTTTACTTACGGTTGCGTATCTTTGCCGCTTATATTTTTAGAAATGGGAAATTTTACGAAATGGTTTGGCGCCACTTTAGGGTGGTCTTTTGGCGGACCAATTGGAGGGATTATTGGATTTGTTGTAGGTAGTTTTATAGATGGCTTTTCTAAAGAAGATGTAGAAAATGCAAAGCGTTTTAGTCAAACTAGTAGTTCTACGCAATCAGGAGATTTTGAAATGAGTTTACTGATTTTGTCTGCGGTTGTTATAAAAGCAGATGGAAAAGTAGATCAGCGAGAATTGAGATATGTACGTGATCATTTTATTCAAATGTATGGCAGAGAACGTGCAGATCATGCTTTCAAATTGTTTAATGGCATTATAAAAAACAATAATATTTCTACGCGTCAAGTATGTATGCAAATTAGGCAGCATATGACACATGCTACGCGTTTACAATTGGTGCATTTTTTATTCGGAATTGCAAAGGCCGATGGGCATGTAAACGAGTCGGAAGTTGAAATGATTCATAAAATTGCCAATTATTTATATATCAATCATCACGATTTTGAATCTATTAAGGCGATGTTCTATTCGGGTGTTTCAAACGCGTATAAAGTGTTGGAAATTGAAAAGTCGGCGACCGATCAAGAGGTTAAAAAGGCCTATAGAAAACTGGTTAAAAAGCACCACCCAGATAAATTACAACACTTAGGAGAAGAACATTTAAAAGGCGCACAGGAAAAGTTTCAGCAAATTCAAAAGGCGTACGAAACTATTCAAAATGAGCGTGGTATTTAGTCCTATATTAAGTTTAGATTAATTAATTGTTTGCTAAGCCTCTTACTTTAAGGGATTTTTTTAATTTTTCATTATATTTGTTTTTACGCTAATTACTTATTTAACGCTTTGGGTTAAATATACATGAAGAAGATTTGTCTATGTCGAAAAACTATTTTAAAAGTAATCCTTTCCGTTTTATCTCCACATTTTTAAATAGTTGGAGAATATTGTTCATTTTTTTATTCTTTACCGGTTTACAATCCGTTCAGTCTCAAGAAATTATTGCTTCACAATATTTTAATGAAAATCTAGGGTTGATACTGGAAAACAGAGATACTTTGCCTAGAATTTCTCCCTTTGTAGGCGCGGTTTCTGAAATTGATAATTGGGCATTTACAACTATTATTCAAGATGGTTTGGTAGTGACAACAGATCAAAAGTTTAGCACAGATCCATATAGTTTAGAGTTATTGGCCTATCCAGATTTGGTTTCCGCAAGAAACAATGAATCTGTAATTGTTGTGCAATTTGCAGAGATTGATGTTAGTGAATATGATGGTGTTCAATTTGAAATTGCATTTGCTTCTGATGGGGGTCAGAAACAGGGCGATGATTTAGCATTGCAATACGAATGGAAAGTTAATGGAGAATGGATTGGTTTACAAGATCCTGTTTTATTAATTAACGCCTCTAATAACACTCCCGTAGAATTTGGACAAGAAATTACAAATGTTACACAAAACAATCCGTACACGAGTGAGCCGATACCAAATGACGCAACTCATTTTAGAGCATCCATTTTAGCTTTGAACCAAGGAGGGCAAAATACAACACGATATTATATAGATGATGTTATATTGAAAGGTAGTGCCCCAGAAATTTCAATTTCAGGTAATGATATCGTAATCGAAAGTGGTCAAACAGCAACGGATCCATCTAATAATACGGATGTGGGTAGTGCAATTGTAGATGAAACAATTAAAATAGTTGATTTCCAAATAAGTAATTTAGGTAATTTAGTTCTTAATTTAACAGATGACCCAGCTATTTCTTTAGAGGGTGACACCGAAGATTTTACTGTAAGTGTTAATCCAATAGAAGAAATTGAGCCTGGCGAAGAGACGGGTTTTGTCATTGTTTTTGCGCCAAAATCTTTGGGAGAAAAAAGTGTTACTGTGTCTATTGCAAACGACGATTCGGATGAAAATCCTTATACATTCGTCATTGAAGGAGAAGGTGTAGATGGAGAGTTTTCATATTGTGATCCTACGGATCCGCCAATTCCTAATGATAATAGCAGTTTTTATATAAATAGAGTCGATTTTAGCACTTTAGATAATGAATCTACTTATCAAGATCCTACAAGATATACTTACTTTTCACAATTTGAGACGAATTTAAATAGAGGAGAGTCCTATTTTTTTAGAGTCTATAATGAAACTTTAGAGAATAGCGATACTGGTATTGGAATTTGGATTGATTATAATAGAGATGGCGATTTTGATGATAATGGAGAGGAAGTCTATACAAATTTATATAGTGCGGGTGCAGGAGAAACCAATGTTGAAAGAGATTTTAATTTATTAGTTCCTGAAATAGCAACCCAAGGAGTTACTAGAATGCGAATATCTGTTCAAGAAGGTGAAATTCCAACACCTTGTGGTCCATTTAGTTCGGTTGGAGAAGTAGAAGATTATGACATTACTATAGTTAATTTAGCAAGTCAAGATCCAGAAGCAATAGTTTTTGGAAACGGTATTCCAATAGACGATGGTGATAGGTCACCTATCGAATCTAACAATACAGATTTTGGTAAAAGAGCAATAAACTCTGATCCAAATTCAAATTCTTTCGTAATAGTTAATTCGGGCGGAATCAACTTGGATTTATTAGGGCCTAGCCCTTATGTAGAAATAACTGGAGATATCAATGATTTTATACTGACTCAAATTCCAGACACACCAATTGAGCCATTATCTAGTGCAGCGTTTGAAATTACATTTAACCCGACAAGTGAAGGGATTAAATCTGCATTAATTACTATTGCTAATTCTGACGAAACAAAAAACCCCTATACATTTTCAATTCAAGGAGAAGGGTTTATTCCTAAACCAAAAATTGAAGTATCAGGAAATGGGGTTTTAATTACTAATGGAGATACCACACCTAGGGAATCCGATAATACCGAATTTGGAAATATTGAAGTAGGAATAGGGTTTGTTTCAAAAACTTTTTTGATATCCAATGTTGGTGATATTGATTTATTATTATACAATAACCCTCTTATTAATGTGCGAGGTGACGCAAGTGACTTTGTGTTAACCGCAGCGCCGTCATCTCCGATTTCACCAACAGATGGTACAACTTTTACGATTCGATTTAATCCTTTATCATCGGGGACAAAAACAGCAACAATCTCGATTGCGAATAATGATGAAGATGAAGATCCTTTTGAATTTGAAATTACCGGTTATGGAATTCCGTTTGACTACTGCGGTATAAACGAACCTTTGGAAATTCCACCTAGCGAAAGTTATTACGTTTCTAATGTCACAACGGAAAACATAAATAATACTACAACATATGAGGAAGGTAGATACTCATATTACCCTGCCGTAACTCCTGACTATACTTTTGGTCAAAATTATGAAATGAGTGTTTCGTTAGAAACTGAAATTAATGAAGATATTGGAGTTACTGTTTGGATTGATTACAATAAAGATGGAGATTTCTTTGATCCCGGTGAGGAAATTTTTAATGACTTAATTTTTGGAAGTAGCGAAACAAGTATTACGAGATTATTTAATTTTTTAATCCCTACAGATATTACAGAGGGCATCACAATGATGCGAGTTGGTACTCAAAAAGGGAGTTTACCTCCACCTTGTGGACCGTTCTTGCAATTTGGAGAAATTGAGGACTATCTAGTGAATTTTGTTCCTGAAGAAAACCCTGCTCCAAGAATGAATGTATTGGGAAATGGAATTTCAATTGCAAATGGAGACACTTCACCTAATACAATTGATAACACCTATTTTGGGAGTGTTGAGTTTGGATCAACTCCGATAACTCACGTATTTGAAATAGCAAATACTGGAGAATTAAATTTAGAATTAACGGGAAACCCTCTTATTGAAATAACAGGAGACGTTTTAGATTTTAAGATAAATACAAATCCTGCAACCCCCTTATTGCCTAATGATAAAACAACATTTGAAATCATTTTTTCTCCAACAGAGGTAGGAGAAAGAGAAGTGCAGATAGAAATTTTGAACAATGACCCAATCAGAAGCCCATATACTTTCAAGTTACAAGGAAATGGGAAATTATTAAATGATAACGATGGAGATTTAGTTTTAGATGAAAATGATGCAGATGACGACAATGATGGTATTTTAGATATACAAGAAAACGCTGATTGTAATGAGGGAGTCGCTGTTAGAGCCATATTATTCGAGGAGACTTTCGGTACTCAGGATACAACCCCTGGAACACCGAGTGAAGACTCTCCATTTTTAGGAACATATGAGTATTTAGAGTTAACTGTTGGAACTGTGCCGATTACGGATAATAGTTTAACAGCAAATAGGTATAGCGTCTTTAATAACATACAAGAAGCATCGAGTTGGGCAAGTTCTTCTTGGCAAACTATTGGCGATTATACCAATGGAGGCAGTACACCTTCGGAAGGAAGAATGTTAATGATTAATACAAATCAAGATTTAAATTCAGAATATTACCGTCATACAATATTAAGTAATATAGAAGCAGGAATTCCTATAAATGTATCCATTTCCGTTTTAAATTTAGACACTGACATTCCGGATAATGAAGGTAGAATCTTACCTAATATGGAGGTGTTAATTGAGCAAGGAAACGAAACCTATAGTTTATTTACAACAGGAGGTGTTCCAAGAGGTGCGCCAGGAGACGAAACTGCTTGGAAAATATTCTCAGGATCAATTACACCTGATACAAGTGACCCTATTACTATTGTAATTGTTGATAGAGCCGCTAGAGGAAATGGAAATGAATTTGCCTTAGATGATATTACAATTTCTCAGACTCAGTTTCTTTGTGATGTTGATGGAGATGGTGTTCCAAATAAGTTTGATTTAGATAGTGATAATGATGGAATTTATGATGTGGTTGAAGCTGGAGGTTTAGACGCTAATAATAACGGATTATCGGATGACGATAACGACAACACAGATAACAATGCTACTGGTGGAATACCATCTTCAGCAGGAAGCGGTTTAGATCCGACCAATACAGAAGGCGAACATCAAGACTATATTGATTTAGATAGTGATAACGATGGCTGTAGTGATGCAAATGAGGCCTATGGTAGTCCTAATGCCGATGGTGGTGATGATGGCAAATATGGTGTAGGCGAGCCTTTAATATTATCGAATGGTTTGGTTTCAGAGGCTGCCTATATTACTCCATCGGATGAAGATATAAACACAATTCCAGATTACATTCAATTAAGTGAAACAATAGTTGATATTGTAAGGTCACCTTTTGATGCAATTGTTTTAGAAGGAATAAATGTAATTTTTTCAGTAGAAGTTGATATTCAAGGCGAAGGAACAGGTGTTCAATATCAGTGGCAAGAGGATAAAGGAGATGGATTTGAAGATTTAGTAAATGATGGCAAATATGAAGGGGTTACCACACCTTTAATTCGTATTCTAAATGTAGATTATTCTATGTCTGGTTATAAATATAGGGTATTGGTACAATCACCTTCTTATGTTTGTGATGATGATTTAATTTCGGCTGAGGCAGAATTAATAATTAAATCTTCGAATCTTGTAACTGAAAAGATGGTAGACAATATCAATCCTTATGCCAACGAAGATATTAATTATACCATTACGGTTTCCAATTTTGGCCCTCAAGATGCAACAAATGTTTCCGTTGTAGATATTTTACCACCTGAAGTTACATTTATTTCAGATAACTCTAATGGGTCTTATAATCCAGTTGATGGACTATGGAATGTCGGAAATTTATCGGTAGGTAGTTCCACATCTTTAATTATTAAGGCCAATGTTAATTCGAATGCGTTTGGAACCGTTAGAAACCAAATTTTGCAAGTAAAATTAGCGGAGTTAGATTTAACAAACGATGGAGACGTGCTATTTGCAGAATTCATAGTTAATACTGTTCCAATCGCAGTTGACGATACTGCTACTGTTCCAGAAGATAGTGGCACTAATAGTATAGATGTAACGGCTAATGATAATTTTGGTAACGATGGTGCAAGCATGGGGACCATTGCAGTTGTAAGTGGATCTTCGGATGAAGGAGGGACTGTAATTGTAAATGACAACAACACACCAACTGACCCAACAGATGATTTAATAGATTATACACCCGCCACTGATTTTAATGGAGAGGACCGTTTCGAATATAAGATAACTGATACGAATGGTGATATTTCAAATGCAATAGTAAATGTGACGGTGACTTCAGTTGATGATTTTCCTGAAGCGACGGATGATCCTCTAGTAGAGATATTGGAAGATGCTATTGATGCCCAAATTATTGTATTAGTGAATGATGATTTTGGTGGTGATGGGCCGGGGACAATGGTATTAGAAACACCTCCAGCAAATGGTACAGCAGTGATTGATGATCAGAGTAATACCAATGTTTTAGATGATTTGTTTTTATATACCCCAGATCCAGATTATAATGGTTCAGATAGTTTTACTTATACAATTACGGATAGTGATGGAGATGCATCCACTGCAACTGTAACCATAGAGGTAACTCCAGTAAATGACGAACCCTTAGCAACAGATGATACTGTTGAGACTGACGAGGATACACCTTTGAATATAGATGTGTTGGTGAATGACGACTTTGGAGGTGATGGCCCGAGTAGTGGTCCTATTGAGGTTTCCAGTCCTTCATCAAAACAGGGAGGAACCGTTGTGGTAAATACCAATGGCACGGATGCTGACCCAACAGATGATACCATAGATTATACGCCAGCTAAAGATTTTAATGGAACAGATGAATTTGATTATAACATTTTAGATGTTGATGGAAATGTTTCACCAGCGACTGTTACGATTGTCGTGAATCCAATCAATGATCTACCGGTAGCTGTAGATGATGAAAGAACAATTTTAGAGGAAGATCCTGCAACTCTCATGCTTGTTTCATACAATGATGATTTTGGAGGTGATGGTCCAAGTGGTACTCCAATTGTAATTTTTGAAGCACCAACCAATGGAACGGCTACAATAGATCCAGGGACAACTCCAAATGATCCAACCGATGATGGAATAGTATATACACCAAATGCTAACTATTTTGGTACAGATACGGTTGTATATACTATTGAAGATAGTAATGGTGATTCAAGTAACGCTACTTTAACAATTACCATTGAAAGTGTTGATGACGAACCAATGGCTGTGGATGATGAAACGACTGTTGCTGAAGATAGCGGAGTTACGAGTATTGATGTAACAGACAATGACGACTTTGGAGGAGATGGTCCAAGTACTGGGACGATATCAGTAATAGAAGGCTCTACTCAAGAGGGAGGTACGGTAAGTGTGAATGACAATGGTTCTTCAGATGACCCAACAGATGATTTAATAAATTATGAACCTGCATTAAATTTTTATGGTACAGACACATTTGATTATAAAATATTAGATTCAGATGGAGATGATTCAGTAGCAACTGTTACTGTTACAGTGACCTCTGTAAATGATGTTCCACAGGCAATGGATGATTTAAACGTTCTCATTGTGGAAGATAGAATAGGGGCTGAATTATTAATATTAAGTAACGATGAGTTTGGTGGTGACGGTCCTGGTACTTTTACGTTGACTAGTTTGCCAGCAAACGGTACAGCCACAATAGACGACAAAGGAACGCCGGATGTTTTAGATGATGTTGCGGTGTATTCGCCCACACCTGATTATAATGGCCCAGATAGTTTTACCTATACAATTACTGATAGTGATGGAGACGATTCTACTGCGTCTGTAATCATTGAAGTTACACCTGTTGATGATTTTCCGTTAGCGGAAGATGATGCCGCAACTACAGATGAGGACACCCCTTTAAATATAGATGTTTTAATAAATGATGACTTTGGAGGTGATGGTGCAAGTGATGGTCCAATTGAGGTAACGAGCCCAACTACCTCACAAGGCGGAACTGTAGTTGTTAATGAGAATGGCACAACAGATGATCCGACTGATGATACAATAGACTATACACCAGCACAAGATTTTAATGGAATTGATACGTTTGATTATGGGATTTTAGATGCAGATGGAGATGTGTCTGCAGCAACTGTAACTATAACAGTAACATCAGTAGATGATGTTCCAATGGCAACGGACAATACAGCAGAGATAGATGAAGATGATCCTGCTACAGTTATTCCGGTGGCTTATGATGATGATTTTGGAGGCGATGGACCAAGTAGTACTCCTATAGTAATTGCAACAGGTCCAACAAATGGAATAGCTAGTGTAGATGATAATGGTTCGGCAACCAATCCTACCGATGACAGAATAGTTTATACACCAAATGCCAATTTCAATGGAGAGGATACGGTTGAATATACGATTTCAGATGTTGATGGAGATACGAGCAATGCAACCTTAACCATTACGGTGAATTCGGTTGATGATCAGCCAACAGCAGTTGCGGATGCATTAACGGTTGCTGAGGACAGTGGCGTTACCAATATTGAAGTATTAGATAATGATAGTTTTGGAGGAGATGGCCCAAGTGCTAGTCCAATTACAGTTGTGTCTACTACCACTGAAAAAGGAGGTTCAGCAGTTGTCAATAATGGTGGAACGGAGAATGATCCTACCGATGATACAATAGATTACACCCCTGCGGAAGATTTTAATGGAACAGACACTTTTGATTATAACATATTTGATGCAGATGGCAGTATTTCATTGGCCACAGTTACGGTAACAGTAACACCGGTAAATGACACACCACTGGCTGTTGATGATGCCTTGGTTATGGATGAAGATGGAGGAACTAAGATTGTTTATGTTTTAGAGAATGACGATTTTGGAGGCGATGGCCCAAGTACAACTGCAATTGTAATTGCTACAACGCCTGCCAATGGTATTGTAGTTGTAAATGATAACGGTTCTTCAACAGACCCTACCGACGATACAATTAGTTACACTCCAAATCCAGATTATAACGGAGCAGACAGTTTTACCTATACCATTGCAGATGCAGATGGTGAAACGAGTACTGCTACGGTAACCATTACGATAAACTCTATAGATGATTCACCAATTGCGATTGCCGACACTGCCATTACAGATGAGGATACAGCATTAAATATTGATGTATTAGATAATGATAGTTTTGGTGGCGATGGTCCAAGTGATGGTCCTATAGAAGTAACAAGTTCTTCAACAGCAAAAGGTGGATTGGTTGCAGTAAATAATGGCGGAACGGATAATGACCCATTGGATGACACGATTGATTATACACCAGCGGAAGATTTTAATGGAACAGACAGTTTTGATTATTTTATTAAGGATAAAGATGGAAGTAGTTCTACAGCAACGGTAACTATAACGGTTAATCCAATTGATGATGTTCCAGTAGCAACAGATGATACTTTTGAATTAGAAGAAGATTCAGGAGCAACAATAATTCCAGTTGCTTATAATGATGATTTTGGAGGAGACGGTGCAAGTGCCTCACCTATTGTTATAAAGACAGGCACTGCAAATGGAGTTGCAACAGTAGATGATAATGGTACTGCTACCGATCCAACAGACGACAGGATTGTTTATACACCGAATGCTAATTTCAATGGCGTTGATACGGTTGTTTATACAATTTCAGATGTTGATGGTGATGAGAGTGATGGTACATTGACTATTACTGTAAACTCAGTAGATGATATGCCAATGGCAGTTGATGATACAGTCACTACTAATGAAGATGTAGCCTTGAATATTGATGTATTAGCAAATGACAATTTTGGTGGCGATACTCCAAGTGTTGGTCCTATTGAAGTAATAGGAGGAAGTACTTCAGAAGGAGGAAATGTTGCAGTAAATGACAATAGCACGCCAGATGATCCAACGGATGATACGATTGATTACACACCAGCGCTTGACTTTAATGGAACAGATAGTTTTGATTACAAGATATTAGATTTTGATGGATCTGAATCAGTGGCCACAGTAACAATTACTGTGAACCCTGTAAATGATATACCAACAGCAACTGATGACCCTAATGTTGTTATTGTTGAAGACCGGATAGGGGCGGAATTATTATTATTGGGGAATGATGACTTTGGCGGCGATGGTCCAGGCACCTTTACATTAACCGTGTTACCGACGAACGGTACAGCCACAATGGACGACAGAGGAACTCCAGATGTACTAGATGATATAGTTGTTTATTCACCCACACCAGATTACAATGGCCCAGATAGTTTTACCTATACAATTACTGATATCGATGGAGATTCAGATACGGCATTAGTAACGATTGAAGTGACTCCTGTTGATGATGTTCCGGTAGCAGCAGCTGATACAGCGATTACCGATGAAGATACACCATTGAGTATAGATGTGTTGGTGAATGATGACTTTGGTGGTGATGGTCCAAGTAACGGACCGATAGAAGTTGTAACAAATTCAACAACAGAGAATGGTATTGTTGAGGTAAATGATAACGGCACACCAACCAATCCAACCGATGACACGATTGATTATACGCCAGAAAAAGATTTTAATGGAACTGACAGTTTTGATTATATTATTAAGGATTTAGATGGGAGTAGTTCTACAGCAACGGTAACTATAACGGTTAATCCAGTTGATGATGTTCCAGTTGCACAGGATGTTGATACTGAAATTGATGAAGACTCAGGTGCTGCAACAATTTTTGTTACCTATAATGATGATTTTGGAGGCGATGGTGCAAGTAATACAGCTATTGTCATAAAGACCGCACCTGCAAATGGAGTTGCAACGGTTGATGATAATGGTTCAGCAACTGACCCAACAGATGACAGGATAGTTTATACACCAAATGCTAATTTCAATGGAGTTGATACTGTAGTTTATACAATTTCAGATATTGATGGAGATGAGAGTGATGGAACATTAACCATTACTGTAAACTCGGTTGATGATCTTCCAACAGCGACAGATGATTCGGCAACTACAGATGAGGATATAGTCCTGAATATAGATGTGTTGGCAAACGATAATTTTGGAGGTGATGGTCCAAGTGTTGGTCCTATTGCGTTAGTAGGAGGTACAACAGATAAAGGAGGAAGTGTTGTAGTAAATGACAGCGGTTCGCCAACCAATCCAACAGATGACACGATTGATTATACACCTGCTACGGACTTTAATGGAACGGATAGTTTTAAATACAAGATATTCGATTTTGACGGATCTGAATCAGTGGCCACAGTAACAATTACAGTAAATTCTGTAGATGACACTCCAACCGCGGTTGATGATTCTGCACAAACTTATGAAAATTCGACAATTGGAATAGATATTCCTGTATTATCCAATGATGATTTTGGGGGTGATGGTCCAAGTTCAGTTGATATAGTGATTGCTTCTCTACCTACTAATGGTACTGCAACCGTAAACACTAATGGTACTGCGAATAATCCTACCGATGATTTTATAAATTATATCCCCAATGGTGCTTTTGATGGCTCAGATAGTTTTACATATACCATAGAAGACAGTGATGGAGATGAGAGCACTGCAACGGTAAATGTTACAGTTTTAGCAGTTGACGTTGTCCCAGTGGCATCGGATGATTCGTATCAAATAAATGAAGATAGTGGATTAAATAATTTCGATGTGTTATTCAACGATAGTTTTGGGGGGAATGGGCCAAGCGCTACAGATATTGTTATAGCAACGGCGCCATCAAATGGTAACGCAATTGTAAATTTAGGAATTCTAAATGATCCAACTGATGATACTATAGATTATACTCCAAATACAAATTTTAATGGAGAAGACACATTTGAATATACCATTGCCGATAGTGATGGAGATACAAGTACTGCTTCGGTTACCATTACAGTCTTTCCAGTTAATGATGATCCACTAGCTGCGGATGATTTAGAAACAGTTGCTGAGGATAGTGGAGTTACGAGTATTGATGTAACAGATAACGATGATTTTGGTGGAGATGGTCCGAGCGGAGGTACCATTACCTTGAGTAGTGGGAATAGTTCAGAAGGAGGTATTATAACGGTAAATGACAATGGGACTTCAACAGACCCTACCGATGATTTAGTTGATTATGAGCCAGCCTTAGATTTCTTTGGCACCGATACATTTACCTATACAATAATAGATTCAAATGATGACACAAGTACTGCTACTGTAACAGTAACTGTAACATCAGAGAATGATGTGCCACAGGCCAAGAATGATTTAAAGATTATATTAGAAGACAGTCCTGGCGTTACAATTGATGTTTTAACGAATGATGATTTTGGAGGCGATGGTCCGAGTATTACTACAGATATTGTAATCATTACACCACCGACCAATGGAACAGCAGTTGTAAATGCGGGTAATCTAAATGACCCTTCAGACGATAGCATTAATTATACACCTAGCCCTAATTTTAATGGTCCAGATGGGTTTGTATATCAGATAGAAGATTTAAATGGAGATCTAAGTACAGCTACAGTTTTAATAGAAGTGGTTCCAGTGAATGATTTACCAACAGCCGTTGACGATGCACTTACAATTGATGAGGATAGTATAGAAATTGTTATAGATGTATTAGTGAATGATAACTTTGGAGGTGACGGTCCAAACATGGGGAGTATAACCTTGCCAGATGGAGCAGTTACGGGAAGAAATGACATTGGTTTGGTTGACCCAACCTCAAATGACGGATTGATTACGGTGGATGACAATGATACTCCGGATGATCCTACTGATGATACAGTTTTATATACTCCTGCACCAGACTTTAATGGTGAAGATAGTTTTGATTATACGATTACAGATGGGACAGGAGACACTAGTACAGCGACCGTAACAATCACAATCAATCCAATTAATGATTTACCAGTTGCAGCATTAGATTTTGTTTCTGCAAAAGAAGATGCACCAATGATGACAATTGATGTATTGGCCAATGATGACTTTGGAGGTGATGGTCCTAGTTCAACAACGATTGTATTGGCAACACCAGCGGCTAATGGTACAGCCGTTGTAAATGATGGAGGAACTTCGGATGATCCTACAGACGATACAATAGAGTACACACCAAATGCGGACTACTTCGGAAATGATACATTTGAGTACACCATTACTGATAGTAATGGAGATGATTCAACAGCAGAGGTTTTAATTAATTTAGAATCGGTAAATGATGAGCCACTAGCTGAGGATGATTTCGAAACCGTTGCTGAGGACAGTGGAGTTGCGAGTATTGATGTAACAGCTAACGATGATTTTGGAGGTGATGGTTCTAGTTCGGGCACAATTACCTTGAGTAGCGGGAATAGTGTTGAAAATGGAATTATCACTGTAAATGACAATGGAACTTCAACAAATCCAACAGATGATTTAGTTGATTATGAGCCTGCCTTAGATTTTAATGGTACAGATACATTTACCTATACAATAACCGACTCGAATAATGACACAAGTACTGCTACAGTTACTATCACAGTAACTTCGGTGGATGACTTACCAGTAGCGAAGAGTGATTTAGAGTTTATATTGGAAGATGCACCAACAACCACTTTTGAAGTAACATCAAATGATGACTTTGGAGGTGATGGGCCAGGTACAACTCCAATTACTATTGTAGGTGTAACTAGTGTTGCAGGCGCGACTATTACAGTGAATGATAAAGGAACGCCGACAGATCCAACTGATGACGGAATAGATTATACGCCAATACCAAACTTCCATGGCCTCGATAGTTTTGAATATCAAATAACTGATAGTGATGGAGATCCGAATACAGCGACAGTATTTATAGAAGTGATTCCAGTGAATGATTTACCGACGGCTGTAGATGATACGCTTACAGTTGATGAGGATAGTATGGATACTAGAATTAATGTATTAGTGAATGACGACTTTGGAGGAGATGGACCAAATATGGGAGGTATTACTTTACCAGAAGGCGCTGTAACAGGTCGAAATGATGCTGGATTAGTAGTTCCAAGTTCAAATGATGGATTGATTACTGTAGATGATAACGGTACGCCAAACGACCCAACCGATGATACGATATTGTATTCGCCTGCCCCAGATTATAATGGTCCAGATGAATTTGATTATGCCATTACCGATGGTAATGGAGATGTGAGTGTTGCAACAGTTTATATTACCGTGAATTCAGTGAATGATTTACCAGTTGCAGCATTAGATTTTGTTTCTACGGTTGAAGACGCCCCATTAACTACAATAAATGTAACTGGAAACGACGATTTTGGAGGCGACGGTCCAAGTTCAACTCCAATTACTATTTCAAGTGGTACAAGTATTGCAGGTGGTGTAATAGCGGTAAATGATAATGGAACTCCAACAGACCCAGCAGATGATGGAATAGATTATACTCCAGCGGCTAATTATTATGGAGATGATAGTTTTGAATATACAATAACGGATAGTGACGGAGACACATCAATAGCAACTGTGTATTTATACCTAGACTCTGTGAACGATTTACCAACGGCAAATGATGAAAACGTTACAGTTGCGGAGGACAGCGGAGTTACGAGTATAGATGTAACAATTAATGATGATTTTGGAGGGGATGGACCAAGTACTGGTACAATAACTTTAGGAGGAGGAAGATCCTTTGTTGGTAATTTAGTGAGTGTAAATGACAATGGTACACCAGATGACCCAACCGATGATTTGATTGATTACGCGCCGGCAGAAGATTTTTATGGAACAGATAGTTTTGAATATATCATTACTGATAGTGATGGCGATACAAGTTCAGCTACTGTAGTAGTTACAGTTACTCCAGTTAATGATTTGCCATTGGCGAAAAATGATCTAGAATTAATTTTTGAGGATTCCCCTACAACTACTTTTGAAGTAACTACTAATGATGATTTTGGAGGAGATGGACCGAGTGTAGGACCTATTAGCATTACTGTTTCTACAAGTGCTAATGGAGGAATAATTGCAGTAAATGATAAGGGAACACCAGATGATCCAACAGATGACGGTATTGACTACACACCGTTTGCTAACTATAATGGTCCTGATAGTTTTACATATCAGATAGCAGATTTGGACGGTGATATTAGTGAAGCAATTGTTTATTTTGAAGTAATACCTGTAAACGACTTACCAATTGCAGCAGATGATACGCTTACAGTTGATGAGGATAGTATGGACATTCGAATTAATGTGTTAATCAATGATGATTTTGGAGGAGATGGTCCAAACATGGGTGGTATTACCCTGCCAGAAGGAGCTGTAACAGGTCAAGATGATTCTGGCCAGGTAACGCCAACGAGTAATGATGGATTGATAACGGTAGATGACAACGGGACTCCAAATGATCCAACAGATGACACGATATTGTATTCTCCAGCACCAAATTATAATGGGTTAGACGAATTTAATTATGCAATTACCGATGGTAATGGAGATATTAGTATAGCAACAGTTTATATAACGGTGAACCCAATTAATGATTTGCCAATAGCAGAAATTGACTTTTTATTAACCGTAGAAGATGCTCCATTAACTACTATAAATGTTACGGAAAATGATGATTTTGGTGGTGATGGACCGAGTAGAACTCCAATTACTATTATAAGTGGTAGAAGTACAGCGGGTGGTGTAATAGCCGTAAATGATAATGGTACTCCAACAGATCCGACAGATGACGGTATAGATTACACGCCAGCAGCAAATTATTATGGTAATGATAGTTTTGAGTATACGATAACAGATAGTGATGGAGATACATCAACAACACCAGTGTATTTATACTTAGATGGTGTGAACGATTTACCAATGGCAGAAGATGACAGCGCTACTGTAGTTGAGGACAGTGGAATAACTGTAATTGATGTAACGAGTAATGATGATTTTGGAGGTGATGGTCAAAATTTAGGGTCAATAATAATTGGAATTAGTACTACACCAAATGGTGGTGATATTAGTGTTAATAGTAATGGTACACCAGACGATCCATCAGATGATAAGATAGATTATACTCCAGCGTTAGATTTTAACGGTATAGACTTATTTGATTATACTATTACTGATAGTGACGGTGACACAAGCACAGCAATAGTTACGGTAACGGTAACTCCTGTGATTGATCTTAATAATGACATCTTTTTTACAAACGAGGATACGCCAGAAATAATTGATATTTTAAGAAATGATAATGATATTTCAGATACTACAACTATAACCGTTATACCTCCAGTGGGTGGAGTTGTAGATGTTGACACAAATAATACACCAACAATTCTAGATGATGTTTTCACTTATACTCCAGTAGAAGATTATAATGGATTAGATCTATTTATATATGAAGTTTGTGAATCAGGTGATTGCTATTCTGCTGAAGTTATTATTTCTATACAGCCTAAATTGGATGTTGAGGATGATTTTTATTTGATTAAAACAAATACCATTAATCCATTACCTTTATTTGAAAATGATAATGATATTCCTCATGACGGATCTATTGTGTTTACAAACCCAGGAAATGGAGTTTTAGTTTATGACGATAGAGGGACGCCTAATAATCCAAGTGACGATTTATTTACATATACTCCAAATACTGATTTTGTAGGAGAGGACATGTTAGAATATACAGTTTGTGATGTAGACAATCCATCTTATTGTGAAACCGGAACAGTTATAATACTGGTGGTATATGCTGGTGCTAATGATGATGAAATTGAAGTAGATGAAGATGGTGTAGTTGATATCTTTATGCTTCAAAATGATTTAGATATTCCACAAATGGGTAGAATTTCGTTTGAAGATCCAACAAGTGGGGTTGTGGAACTTAATAACAACGAAACTATCGACGATCAAAGAGATGATTATTTTGTGTATACACCAAATGCAGATTTCAATGGTTCAGATAGTTTCATGTATACGGTATGTGATCAAGGTGAATATTGTACTTCTGCAATGGTATCTATTACAGTGAATCCAATTTTAGATGTTTTTGATGATGTTCTAGAGACGAACGAGAATTTACCTATTGATATTTTGGTATTTGACAATGATAATGATATTCCGGTTTTTGGTACCATTTCATTATCAGAACCTAATTTAGGTGTTGTAGACATAGTGGATAATGGAACTCCAAATAACCTAACAGATGATCATGTTACCTATACGCCAAATGAAGGGCTTTATGGTAATGATTCATTTACGTATACTGTATGTGACATTAAAGGTAACTGCGGAACAGCGACAGTTTCTGTTTTAATTATACCAAATATTATACTTTCTGATGATAGAGCAATTACAGAATATGAAACTGAGGTAAGTATTTATATTCTAGAAAATGACGAGAATGTTCCTAGTGATGGAGTGTTTACGTTTACAAACCCATTAAACGGAGAGGTTTCCATTAATGATAACAATACTTTAACTGATACTTCTGATGATTATGTAGTTTATACACCGAACGATAGATTTTATGGTTTTGATGAATTTACATATACCATTACAGATGTTAACGATTCAAATAATTTTGCTACTGCAACCGTAAGTATTGAAGTGTTGTTGCCAACAACATTCATTTTACCGAACGAAAAAGGTAGTAATAATAAAGGTTTTGGGTTCTCACCAAATGGTGATGGTCAGAACGATGTATTACGAATCCACAGTTATGACGGAGAGGTATATATAGAAGAACTTTATCCTAACTTTAGTGTTGAGATCTTTAATAGATGGGGAGATCGTTTATATGATTATAAACACAATGGAGACAGCCATACACCACAACCTGGTTGGGATGGAACCTCACAAGGAAATCGGAATTTAGGAGCCAGAGAAGTATTACCAACAGGAACTTATTTCTATACGGTATTTTTTAATGATGGAATTAGAGAACCTTATTCTGGTTGGATATATTTAAGCAAATAATAGAATGACAAATAAGAAGCTATTTTTAAGCATATTATTACTGACATCTTTGTTGGGTTTTGCCCAACAAGATGTTCAGTTTACACAGTATATGTATAATATGAGTGTTATTAACCCTGCCTATACAGGTTCAAGAACCTCACTAAGTATGTCTATGATGGGGCGTACACAATGGAATGGATTAGACGGAGCGCCAAGAACTATTTCTGTAGCGGCAAGTGGTCCTATTGCAGATAGAATGGGCTTAGGGGTTACCTTGTTATCGGATATTATTGGTCCGGTAAAAGAAGAAAGTATTTTTGCAGATTACACTTATACCATTAACACTTCTGAAACAGGTAAATTGGCTTTTGGTGCAAAGTTAGGCGCCACTTTTCAAAAAATAGACTTCTTTTCTTTGAGTGTAGATTTAGAAGGAGATCCGTTAATTGATCGTGATAATTTAAACCAAACCTATCCTAATTTTGGAGCAGGATTGTTTTATTATACAGATAAATTTTATGCAGGATTCTCTATGCCAAATATTATCAAATCTCGTCATTTCGAGAAAGAGAATGGTTTTGTTTCAGAGGCTTCTGAAGAAATGCATTTCTTTTTTAATAGTGGTTATGTTTTTGATGTATCACAAGATATAAAGGTGAGACCATCTGTGATGATGAAAGGTGCGGCCAATACACCGATTTCCATAGATATTGCAGGAAACTTATTGTTTTATGAAATATTTGAATTAGGAGTTGCTTGGCGGGTTGATAGTTCGGTATCAGGCTTATTTAACTTTGTTTTAGGTAAGAATATGCGCCTAGGTTATGCCTACGATCATACACTTTCCAATTTCAGTGCTTATAACTCAGGTTCGCATGAAGTCTTTTTCTTATACGGATTAGAATTTAGAAGTAATTCAGCAAACTCACAGAGATTTTTTTAAAAGATTATTTTATAGTTAGTTAAGAAATAATTAACCGAATTTTTGTGAAGTCTTACCGCCTTAATTTTACCAATTCCTAAACCTTTGTTTTCTAGAAAAACCGTAAATTCGCAGCCTAATTGTATCTAAGGCAAAGAATGAGCACAAAATTCAGAGAATATAAAGGATTGAACTTGACAAATGTTGCAAAAGAAACCCTTAATTTTTGGGAGGAAAACGACATTTTTGAAAAGAGTATAACTTCAAGAGAAGGAAAAGAGCCATATGTGTTTTTTGAAGGGCCTCCATCTGCAAATGGACTTCCTGGAATTCACCACGTTATGGGACGTGCCATTAAAGATATTTTTTGCAGATATAAAACATTACAAGGGTATCAAGTTAAGCGTAAAGCAGGATGGGATACACATGGTTTACCGATTGAATTAGGTGTTGAAAAGGAATTAGGAATAACCAAAGAGGATATTGGAACTAAGATATCTGTAGAAGAATATAATGATGCCTGTAGAAAGGCTGTGATGAAATATACGGATGTTTGGGAAAATTTAACCAAACAAATGGGGCATTGGGTAGATATGAATGACCCTTATGTTACTTATAAGCCAAAGTATATGGAATCGGTTTGGTGGTTGTTAAAGCAATTATACAGCAAAGATTTAATGTATAAGGGTTATACAATTCAGCCATATTCTCCAAAGGCAGGAACCGGATTAAGTTCGCATGAAATTAATCAGCCAGGTGCATACCAAGACGTTACAGATACAACTATAGTTGCACAGTTCAAAGCAATAAAGGATTCGTTACCTGCGTTCTTGCAAAAATTTGAAGACGAGATTCATTTCTTAGCTTGGACGACAACCCCTTGGACATTGCCTTCAAATACTGCCTTAACAGTTGGTAAAAAGATTGATTATGTTTTAGTTCAATCATTTAATCAATATACACATAGACCAATTCAAGTTATTTTGGCAAAGGCCTTGGTTGGAAAACAATTCTCAAAAAAGTTCTTCCAAGTTGAGAGCCCAGAGGATTTGAATGAATACAAGGAAAACGACAAGAAAATTCCATTTTTCATCGCTGCTGAATTTAAAGGAGCAGACGTATTGGAATCAAAATATGAGCAATTATTGCCATATACATTGCCATATCAAAATCCTGAAAATGCATTTAGAGTAATTGCAGGTGATTTTGTAACAACTGAAGACGGAACAGGTATTGTACACACGGCACCTACTTTTGGAGCGGATGACGCTTTAGTTGCGAAACAGGCAGAACCAGAAGTGCCACCTATGTTGGTGTTAGATGAAAATGAGAATCCAGTTCCTTTGGTTGATTTACAAGGTAGGTTCACCCATCATATGGATGAATTTGGAGGAAAGTATGTTAAAAATGAATATTATACAGATGGTGAAGCGCCGGATAGATCTATAGATGTAGAATTAGCCATCAAATTAAAAGAAGAGAATAAGGCTTTTCACGTAGAAAAATACAAGCACAGTTATCCGCATTGTTGGAGAACCGATAAACCGATTTTATATTATCCACTAGATTCTTGGTTTATTAAGGTTACTGAGAAGCGTGATAGAATGTTCGAGTTGAATGAAGAAATTAACTGGAAACCAAAATCGACTGGAGAAGGGCGTTTTGGAAATTGGTTAAAGAATGCTAATGATTGGAATTTATCTCGTTCTAGATACTGGGGTATTCCTTTACCAATTTGGAGAACTGAAGACGGGACTGAAGAAATCATTATTGGTTCTGTTGAAGAGTTAAAGACAGAAATGCAGAAAGCAATGGAAGCTGGTGTTCTTGAAAACGATATCTATGCAGATTTTGTTGTTGGCGATATGAGTGAAGAGAACTATGCGAAGTTAGATTTACACAAAAACATTGTAGATCAAATTACCTTAGTTTCTGCATCAGGAAAACCAATGAAACGCGAATCGGATTTAATAGATGTTTGGTTCGATTCAGGCTCTATGCCTTATGCACAATGGCATTATCCTTTTGAAAATAAAGAGTTGATTGACGATAATAAATTCTTCCCAGCAAACTTCATTGCAGAAGGAGTGGATCAAACTAGAGGTTGGTTCTATACCTTACATGCTATTGGTAGTATGGTATTCGATTCTAAAGCTTACAAGAATGTAGTGTCTAACGGATTGGTTTTAGATAAGGAAGGAAAGAAAATGTCAAAGCGTTTAGGAAATGCCGTAGATCCGTTTATAACAATGGAAAAATACGGACCTGATGCTACACGTTGGTACATGATTTCTAATGCGAACCCTTGGGATAACTTAAAGTTTGATGTGGATGGGATTGATGAAGTACGCCGTAAGTTTTTCGGGACACTTTACAACACCTATTCATTCTTTAGTTTATATGCCAACTTAGATAGTTTTAATTATTCTGAAGAAGAATTAGCAATTAAGGATAGGCCAGAAATAGACCGTTGGATTTTATCTGAATTGAACACATTGATAAGAAAAGTTCAGGATGCATTTGATGATTTTGAACCGACAAAAGCAACACGATTAATTCAATATTTTGTTACTGAGAATTTAAGTAATTGGTTTGTGCGTTTAAGCAGAAGACGTTTCTGGAAAGGAGATTATCAACAAGATAAGATTTCTGCATATCAGACCTTGTATACTTGTATGTTAACCGTTGCAAAATTAGGTTCGCCAGTAGCTCCATTCTTTATGGATGCTCTTTATAAAGATTTAGTTGCTGTTACGGGTAAAGGAGAAGAGTCTATTCACTTAGATGTATTCCCAACATTTAAAGAGGCATTGGTTGATAAAGATTTGGAGCGAAAAATGCAAAAGGCTCAGAAAATATCTTCTATGGTATTGTCGTTAAGAAAGAAGGAGATGATTAAAGTGCGTCAGCCATTGCAACGTGTTATGATTCCTGTTTTAGACAATCAAGATAGAGAGGATATTTTAGCGGTTCAGGATTTAATAATATCTGAAGTAAATGTAAAAGAAATAGAGTTGTTAGATGACGCTTCAAACATTCTAGTTAAAAACATTAAGCCGAACTTTAAAGTATTAGGACCTAAGTATGGAAAGGATATGAGATTGGTTGGATCTGAGATTCAAAAGTTCAATCAAGAAGATATTAACAAAATAGAAAAAGAGGGTGAAATCGCTATAAAAATTAATGATAATTTTGTAAACTTGTCCGTGGATGAAGTTGAAATTTCATCACAAGACATTGAGGGTTGGTTAGTGGCCAACCAGGCAGGTTTAACCGTTGCGCTGGATGTTACAATTTCAGAAGAATTGCGTAAAGAAGGGAATGCTAGAGAGTTAATTAATAGAGTTCAAAATTTACGTAAAGATTCAGGTTTAGAAGTAACCGATAAAATAAAATTAAGTATTCAGCGTAATACTATTTTAGAGGAAGCGGTTAAGGCTAATGAATCTTATATTAAAAATGAAACATTAACAGACCTATTGCAATTTGTAGATGTTATTGAAGAAGGTGTTGAAGTTGCTTTTGACAATGTTGAAACCAAAATATTAATTGAAAAAATTTAGAAAACATGAGTGAAATCCCTACTAAATATTCGGACGCAGATTTAGAAGAATTTAAAGAAATAATTCAGGCTAAAATTGCACACGCACAAGAAGACTTGGACATTTTAAGAGGTACATTTAAAAACGATAGAAATAACGGTACAGAAGATACTTCACCAACATTTAAGGCTTTTGAAGAAGGCTCAGAAACAATGAGTAAAGAAGCGAACGTACAGTTGGCAATTCGTCAGGAAAAATTTATTCGTGACTTAAATAATGCTTTATTACGTATTGAAAATAAAACATATGGTATTTGCCGTGTAACCGGTAAGTTAATTCAGAAAGAGCGTTTAAAATTAGTTCCTCATGCTACGTTAAGCATCGCAGCTAAAAAGATGCAATAATCATTTATACACCTTTGTATTGAAAAAATATATCGCTGTTATTTTCATTATTTTATTGATTGATCAAATCTCTAAAATTTATGTAAAAACGCACTTTTTCTTAGGAGAAGATATTCCAATTTTAGGATTAGACTGGGCAAGAATTCAGTTTGTAGAAAATAATGGAATGGCTTGGGGTACCGAGTTCGGTGGAAAAACAGGGAAATTATTTTTAACCCTGTTTAGATTGGTGGCTATAGTCGGAATTGGTTATTGGTTGTGGAGTTCTGTAAAGAAGCATGCGCCAAAACTTCTTCTATTTGCCATTGCTTTAATTTTTGCAGGAGCAATGGGTAATATCATCGATTCTGTTTTTTATGGATTAATTTTCGATGCTTCAGATCCAAGATTAGGAAATTTGGCAGTGCTATTTGCCGAGAATAACTATGAAGGTTTGTTCTACGGAAAAGTTGTGGATATGTTCTATTTCCCAATTATTAAAAATGGAGTTTTTCCAACGTGGTTTCCTTTTATAGGAGGGAATACATTCACTTTTTTCAATGCTATTTTTAATGTCGCAGACTTTGCTATTTCTTGTGGTGTTGGAATTTTAATTGTATTTAATAAACGAGTTTTTCCAAAAGAAGAGGTGGAAAACACAAGTGAGGAAAGTGCAACGGATAAAAGTTTTTTACAGAAACTATTTGGTTAAAATTTCACATAGTTTTAATCTGCATAGATTTATTATAAAGAACAGGATTCAATTTTAAGATTTTTCTTAACATTGAATCCTGTTTTGTTTGTGCTCATAGTTCGGATTTTTAGTAACTTCGTTCTATGCCAACCAATTTAGAATTACAAATAAAAGTACTACCTCAAAAACCTGGAGTATATCAATACTACGATAAGGATGAGAAAATTTTATATGTTGGAAAGGCAAAAAATTTAAAGAAACGCGTTTCTTCTTACTTTAATAAAAATCATGATAGTGGTAAAACACGAGTTCTAGTTAAAAAAATAAAAAGCATAAAGCACATTGTTGTAGATACCGAAACGGATGCTTTACTCCTTGAGAATAATCTAATCAAAAAATACCAGCCTCGTTATAATGTGATGTTGAAGGATGATAAAACGTATCCTTGGATTTGCATTAAAAAAGAAAGATTTCCACGCATATTTTTAACCAGAAATGTAATAAAGGACGGTTCTGAATACTTTGGCCCCTATACATCGGTAAGAACCGTAAGGGCCCTTATAGAATTGATAAAAGAATTGTATCAACTAAGAACATGTAATTATTTTCTAAGTGAGAAAAATATTGAGGAAGGCAAATATAAAAAATGCTTAGAGTATCATATTGGAAATTGTAAAGCGCCCTGTGAAGGATTACAAGAAGAGGAAGATTACAACAATAGTATTAGTGAAATACGACAAATAATTCGTGGAAACTTTAAAGAATCGATGCAATCTTTAAATGAATTGATGGCAAGATTTGCCGCAAATATGGAATTTGAACAAGCGCAAAAAATTAAGGAGAAAATAGCGTTGCTTTCTAATTATCAGGCAAAATCGACTGTTGTAAACCCATCTATTAACAATGTAGATGTGTTCTCTATTGTAACTGATGAAAGTTATGCCTATATCAATTTTTTAAAAATTATGAATGGGGCTATCATCCAATCGCATACTTCAGAAATTAAAAAAAAGTTAGATGAAACGGATAAAGAGTTGTTGGAATTGTCAATTATTGAAATTAGGCAACGCTTTAAATCTTTATCTAGAGAAATATATGTGCCATTTGAAGTTGAAGTAGGAGCTGATATTAAAGTAACGGTTCCTAAACTTGGTGATAAAAAGCGTATTGTAGATTTATCCTTAAGAAATGCAAAGTATTTTAGGCAAGAACAATTTAAACAGATTAAGATAGTTGATCCGGACAGGCATGTTAACCGCATAATGGCACAAATGAAAATTGATTTGCGATTGGCAGATGAGCCTAGACATATAGAATGTTTTGATAATTCAAATATTCAAGGAACGCATCCGGTTGCAGCTTGCGTAGTATTTAGAAATGGAAAACCAAGTAAGAAGGAATACAGGCATTTTAATATTAAAACCGTTGAGGGACCTGATGATTTTGCTTCAATGGAAGAAGTTGTTTTTAGACGTTATAGAAGATTAGTTGAAGATGGACAAGATTTACCGCAATTAATCGTTATCGATGGAGGAAAAGGTCAGCTTTCTTCCGCTTTAAAAAGTTTAGATGTGCTGGGTTTAAGAAATAAAATTGCTATTATTGGTATTGCTAAGAGGCTAGAGGAGATTTATTATCCAAACGATCCAATTCCATTATATTTGGATAAAAAGTCAGAATCGTTAAAAATTGTTCAACAATTACGAAATGAAGCGCACAGATTCGGGATTACACATCACCGAAACAAGCGTAGTAAAACCGCTATTCAAACAGAGTTAGAACAAATACCAGGAATTGGACAGCAAACAATAGTTACTTTGTTGCAACATTTTAGATCAACAAAAAGAGTAACGAGCGCCACCTTGAAGGAATTGACAGATGTTATAGGTGAGTCTAGGGCTAAAAAATTGTTTAATTATTATCATAAATGAAAAAGAAAACTGCTTTAATAGTACTCTTATTTCTATCAATTGGGTTGCATGCTCAATGGGAAAGATCGGATAAAGATGACTTAAAAGTAGGTTTGGTTTTGTCTGGTGGAGGCGCTAAAGGTTTTGCCCATGTAGGTGTTATTAAGGTGCTAGAAGAGGCCGGAATTCGAGTTGATTTTGTTGGTGGTACAAGTATGGGAGCAATTATTGGTTCGTTGTACGCTTCAGGTTATTCATCAAAAGATATAGATTCCATTATAAGATCGGTAGATTTCGAGAAAATTATGCTCGATGAAATCCCAAGAAGAGCTAAACCGTTTTATGAAAAGCAAAGTGGAGAGAACCATGTATTAGTATTGCCAATAAAGAAGAAGAAGATTGAATTACCGAAGGCTATTTCTAAAGGACAAAATGTGTTAAATCTTCTAACTGAATTGCTAGATCATGTTGATACAGTATCTGATTTTAACAAATTACCTATTCCTTTTGTTTGTATTGCAACCGATATAGAAACGGGTGAACCGGTTGTGATTAGAGATGGATTTTTACCCACTGCCGTTCAGGCTAGTGGAGCATTCCCAACATTATTAGAGCCAGTAGAAAGAGATGGGAGGCTTTTAATAGATGGGGGTGTTGTAAATAATTTTCCGGTTAATGAAGTAAAAAAGATGGGGGCAGATGTTATTATTGGCGTTAGTTTAAGTAATAATTTCGATAAGAAAGAGGACTTAAATTCCATTTTAAAAATAATAAATCAAATTGTAAACTTTCAAGTGTATTCAAATTATGAAGATCAAATAAAAAGTACAGATGTGCATTTAAATCCTGATATGCGAGGGTACGATGTAACTTCATTTGACAAATACGATACGATTTTTAATTTAGGTGAAGCTATTGCTAGAACAAGAATGCAGGATCTTTTGGAAATTGCAGAGGCTCAAAAAGAGAAAAGACCTCCATTTGAATTGACCAAAAGACAAAAAGAATTTAATATTTCGGCAATAGACATTGAGGGAAATTTAGATTACACGAATAAATATGTAATGGCTAAAATGAAGTTGGAAGTAGGTAAGACAATCTCGTATTCAGATATACTTGATGGAATAAATCAATTGTCGGCAACTGGAAATTTTACAAATATTCAATATAAACTTATCGAGGAAGAAAATGGAGTTCGAGTTGAATTGAAATTGAAACAGAATGAAATTCCCACGCACGCAAAGTTTGCTATTCATTATGACGACTTATACAAATCTGCTGTGCTTGCAAATATTACGACCAAACATGCCTTAACTAAAAATGATGTTATTTCGGCTGATTTGATTTTAGGAGATAATATCAGATATAATTTCGATTATTTTATAGATAATGGATCTAATTGGAGTTTTGGTTTGAAATCTAGATACAATACATTCAAAGCAGAAGTTCAAGTCGATTGGATACCTAGTATAGTTAATAAAATAGACCTAAAGTATCGCGATTTTACGAACCAAATTTATTTTCAATCTGTTATAAATAGGTCTTTTGCCGTCGGAATAGGTGCAGAACACAAGAATATAAGAGCGTATACTGAAACATTTGTGCCTTCAACCACATCAAATGAAGATGAAGACCGCAATTATTTTGACAAATCTAATTACTACAACTTTATTTCTTATCTAAAGTTAGACACGTACGATAAAAAACATTTTCAAAAAAGCGGTTTAAATCTAGATATAGATTTTAGGTGGTATTTATTTTCTAACGATTATAATGATAATTTTGAGTCGTTTTCTCAATTGAAAGGGAAATTTGGTTATGCACATACATTTTTTGATAAACTAACACTACATTTTATTACAGAAGCAGGAGTTACCATTGGTAATAATGAAAATGAAATTTTGGACTATCATTTAGGAGGATTAGGAGAGAATTATATCAATACATTCTTTCCGTTTTATGGTTATGAATTTGCCACCCTATCGGATAGCGGATTTTTATTATCAACTATTGAAACAAGATACGAATTGTTTAAAAACAATT
This sequence comes from Bacteroidetes bacterium MedPE-SWsnd-G1, assembly GCA_001874265.1. GTDB lineage: Bacteria > Bacteroidota > Bacteroidia > Flavobacteriales > Flavobacteriaceae > Urechidicola. The sequence goes on from MPDD01000003.1 coordinate 61,603, forward strand.
ATTTATTAGGAGCGGCAAGTGTTGCCAGAGTAGAAGATGACTTGCTTAATGAAGGACGAATATTTGAAAACACAAAAGTTGGATTTAATCTAGGTTATGGAGTAGATTCCATAATTGGTCCGGTAGAATTAAATCTTACCTACTCGCCAGATACCGATGAAAGCTTTTGGTACTTTAATTTAGGATACTGGTTTTAAGACATAAAAAAACCCATTGCTTTTGCAATGGGTTTTTACTTTGATATTGTGAGCCTTTTATTTACTTCCATTTACTCTATCAAAATGATATTGTAAATATTGGTAAGCATCACGAGGCAAAATTTTAATCCACTTTTTGTATTTAAAGAACCATTTTGCTTGTATAGAAGGATATCCTTGCTTTAAATACGAAGCTATAAATGGGTGCACATTCAGTGTCACTTTTTTATAATTCTTTAAATTAATAATTTTATCAAGTTCGTTTTCAATTTTGTCAATTAAAACAATTGGTGCTTCTACTTCTCCGTTTTTATTCGGGTTCGGCTCGCGCGTTTTAATAATCATTTCCGGTCTTACTCTTTGTCGAGTAATTTGCACCAGTCCAAATTTACTTGGAGGTAGAATTTTGTGTTTGGTACGATCGAAATTCATTTCTTTTTTCATATGATCGTACAATTTTTGTCTATCCTCTGCTCTGTGCATATCGATAAAATCAACAACAATAATTCCTCCCATGTCGCGTAACTGTAATTGACGTGCAATTTCACTTGCAGCAATTAAGTTTACCTCTAACGCAGTTTCAGCTTGTGATTTAGCTTTGTTAGAACGATTACCACTATTTACATCAATAACGTGTAAAGCTTCGGTATGTTCAATAACTAAATAAGCACCTCTGCTCATAGAAACAGTTTTTCCAAAAGCTGTTTTAATTTGGCGTTCTATACCATATTTTTCAAAAATTGGAACACTTGAATTGTGGAGTTTCACTATAGATTCTTTTGCTGGAGCAATTTCTTGGATATAATCTTTTATTTCAAAGAATAGTGCTTCATCATCAACAATAATGTTGCTGAAAGAATCATTAAAAACATCTCTTAAAATTGAAGATGCTCTGTTTAATTCACTTAAAACTTTTGTAGGCGGCTTGGCTCTTTTTATTTGTTTGCACATGCCTACCCATCTTTCTAAAGAGTTTTGAAGGTCTTTGTCTAAGTCTGCTACTTTTTTGTTTTGAGCAACAGTTCTAACAATAACTCCAAAATTTTTAGGTTTAATACTTTTAATTAATCGTTTTAATCTTTCTTTTTCTTTTGGATCGTCGATCTTTTGAGATACTGATATCCTATTAGAAAAAGGGACTAAAACTAAGTATCTACCTGCAATTGACAACTCGGCATTAAGTCGAGGTCCTTTGGTAGAAATCGGTTCTTTTACTATTTGAACCAATAATTCTTGTCCTGTTTTAAGTACATCATTAATATTTCCATTTTTATCGATGTCTTTTTCGAAATGGAAATTTTTTAAAGTGAAATCTTTTTGTTTGCCTGTGTTAACTCCTTTAATGAATTTAGCTAAGGATAACAATTGCGCTCCTAAATCATGATAATGTAAAAAGCCATCTTTGGCATAATTTACATTTACAAAAGCAGCGTTTAAACCAGTTAATGTTTTTCCAATTTTTGCTAGAAAAATATCACCAACTGAAATTTTGTTGTCATTTGTCTCCTTGTTTAATTCAATAAGCCTCCCCTCTTTTAATAAGGCAAAGTCAATATCAGAGGAACTGGATCTAATAATTAATTCTGTTTTCACTCTGAATTGTTTTTGATCGATTTATTGTTTTAAGAACAAATCGATGGGTTAATAAATTACACAGGGTTTTAACCTGTTGAAACATGAATAAACCATGTTTCTTTTTCAAAGAACGTATCTTTTTACAAAAGAAAAAGTAAGTTAAACTTACTTTTTCTTCTTGTGTCTGTTAGCTCTTGCTCTCTTCTTACGCTTGTGCGTAGAGATCTTAGCTCTTTTTCTTTTTTTACCACTTGGCATAATTATACGGTGTTTAAGTTTTTAAAAAAGCAATAATTATTTTATTGCCACTTTAGTTTTTACTCCTTCTACAAATACTTTAGCAGGTTTAAATGCAGGTATATTGTGAGCAGGAATTTTTATAGTTGTATTTTTTGAAATATTTCTACCAGTCTTTTCAGCTCTTTCTTTAATAATGAAACTTCCAAATCCTCTTAAGTAAACATTCTCTCCACCTTCTAATGAATCTTTAACTTCGTCCATAAATGCCTCAACTGCTGCCAAAACATCTCCCTTTTCAATACCTGATTTCTCTGAAATTTTTGATACGATATCTGCTTTTGTCATTTTAAATATAATTTTTTATTTGGGTTCTAATTTGAGGATGCAAATATATGACAATAAATTCAACTTCAAAAGGTTATGGAATTAAAATTTGAGCAGATAATTAATGTATCTTTGGACCCTGATTTTAAGCAATGAAATTTTCTAATATTCTCACACAATGGTACTTATTGCATAAGCGAGATTTACCTTGGCGAAACACTACAAATCCTTATTTCATTTGGTTATCCGAAATCATATTGCAACAAACGCGAGTTGACCAGGGAATGGCCTATTATTTTAAATTTATAGAGACTTTTCCTACCGTTCAGGATTTAGCGAATAGCTCAGAAGAAGAGGTGCTTAATCTTTGGCAAGGACTCGGGTACTACTCAAGAGCTAGAAATTTGCATTTCTCAGCAAAATATATTGTAGATGAATGTAAAGGTGAATTTCCTAATACCTACTCAGAAATTATAAAGTTAAAAGGTGTAGGAGATTATACAGCTTCTGCAATTGCTTCCATCTGTTTTAACGAAGCGACTGCCGTAGTAGATGGGAATGTATATCGCGTATTGGCTCGTTATTTTGGAATTGAAACACCAATAAATTCAACAAAAGGGATAAAGGAATTTAAGTTACTAGCCCAAGAGTTAATAGATTCGAAAAATGCGGCTATGCACAATCAGGCAATAATGGAGTATGGCGCAAGAATGTGCAAGCCTCAAAATCCAGATTGTAGTATTTGTCCTTTAAATGAGAGTTGTGTGTCGCTTCAAAAAAAGAAAGTAAAATTACTACCAATAAAAGAAAAGAAAATAAAAATTAAAAAAAGACACCTTAATTATGTAGTACTTATTTCTTCAGATAAGAAAACGATTTTAAATAAGAGAACAGGAAAAGGAATATGGCAAAACTTATATGAATTTAAGTTGATTGAATCAGAATCAAAAATTGAAGATACTGTTTTGTTGAGTGATCTTTTTTTTACTGAGGAATTAAAAGGTAAACAAATTGAATTGACAAAATTTAATCAAACTGAAATAGTTCACAAACTATCGCATCAACATTTATTTTGCACTTTTTGGGTTGTTGAATTAGACGAGGAATTGTCTAATGGAGTTCAATGGAAATCCATAGATGATTACCCTGTTCCTATATTAATTCATAATTTTGTGAAAGAATTGAAACGAAGCACAATTTTTAGTATTTTTGAATAGCAAAGAATAAATTATGGCTGGAACTTTAAATAAGGTAATGTTAATTGGGCATTTAGGTGACGAAGTAAAAATGCACTATTTTGATGACAAAAATTCAATTGGTCGTTTTCCTATAGCAACTAACGAATCTTATACCAATAAGCAGACTGGTGAAAAAGTTACCACGACCGAGTGGCACAACCTTGTTGTGAGAAATAAATTAGCCGAAATTTGTGAAAAATACCTTACTAAAGGAGATAAAGTATATTGCGAAGGAAGAATAAAAACCCGTCAGTGGGAGGCTGAAGGAGTTAAACGCTATTCCACAGAAATTCATGTTGTAGATATGACTTTTCTTTCTACAAAACGAGAGTTAGATTCGAAACCGGCACAGCCTGCTGGCAAGAGTGCTGCTCCTATACAAAATACAAATTCTACCGAAACGGAGAATGATGATTTGCCATTTTAGCATTAACCAAAACTGAAGTAATTGGATCCGGAGCCCTCGAGTTTACGACTTATACCAGAAACGATTTTTACGGGAATTTTTATTTTAAAATTAGCAAGTATATTAATTTTGTTAGTTTGTTCGGCCTTTATTTCTGGCGCCGAAGTTGCATTTTTTTCCTTATCTCAAACGGAATTAGAGAAAGCAAAGGAGTCAAAGTCTAAACGTCAGCGGCAAGTGGTAACTTTGTTGGAGAAGCCCAAAAAATTGTTAGCGACTATTTTAGTGACAAATAATTTCATCAATATTTTAATCGTTTTAATTTTTGCTTATTTGGGTGAAGATTTATTCCAAAACTTAAATTTTAGTATTGATTTATATTTTTTCAATCTTTCCGTTAGATTCGTATTAGAAGTGGTGCTCATTACTTTTTTAATTTTATTGTTTGGCGAGGTTTTGCCAAAAGTCTATGCTAATAGAAATTCACTAAAGTTTGCATCATTAATGGTAATACCAATTAAAGGATTAAGTGTTGTTTTTACACCCATTAGTTTGCCATTAATGAAAATGACTAATTTAATAGAAAGAAGGTTGGGGCAAAAAAACTCAAAGTTTTCGGTTGAAACGCTATCACAGGCATTGGAGCTGACCTCTGATAATGCCACGACAGAGGATGAGCAAAAGATATTAGAAGGCATTGTGAGTTTTGGAAACACCGAAACCATTCAGATTATGAAGCCAAGAATTGATGTTTTTGCAATTTCTGACACCGAAAGTTTTGATAAAGTTGTTTCCGAAATTGTAAAGCATGGTTTTTCTAGAAATCCAGTTTATCATGAGAGTATTGATGAAATTGTCGGTGTACTTTATGCCAAGGATTTACTATTGCATTTAGATAAGAAAAACTTTAAATGGCAATCTTTATTAAGAGAAGTGATTTTTGTTCCTGAAAACAAAAAACTAGACGATCTTTTAAAAGAGTTTCAAGAAAAAAAGATTCATCTTGCCGTGGTGGTTGATGAATATGGCGGCACAAGTGGAATTGTAACCTTGGAAGATATAATTGAAGAAATTGTTGGAGATATTACAGATGAATTTGATGATGATGACCTTTCATATTCTAAATTAGATGCCAATAATTATGTGTTTGAGGGAAAGACTTCAATAAAGGATTTTTCGAAAGTAATTGGTGTAGAAGAGGAGTTGTTTGAAGAAGAAAAAGGGGAGACTGAAACATTAGCGGGATTTATTTTAGAAGTTTCCGGGAAGTTTCCAAAAGTAAAAGAAGTAATAAAATTTGGACATTTGTCGTTTAAAATTGAGACGATGGATAAGCGCAGAGTGAAACGAATTAAGGTAACGATAAATAGAAAATTGGATGAGAATTAGAGTAGTGTTAGTATTTGCATTGGTTACTTTATTTGCTTCTTGTTCTGAGGATGTTTTACCAAAGCCAAAGGCGCAGTTGAGATTAGAATATCCTGAAAATTCCTACCAAAGAGTTACAAGCGGTTGCCCATATGTAATTGAGATTTCTCAAAATTCTCAAATAGAATTTACGGAAAATTGTTGGGCGCAAATTCATTACCCAACACTAAAAGCAACCATGCATATAACCTATCGTGAGGTCGAAGATGATTTAAACGCCATACTTAAAGAAGTTGAGAAATTGACGTATGAACATACAATCAAGGCAGACAATATACCGTATGCAATTCCTTATGAGAATGATGTAAAAAAAGTATTTGGAAAAATTATGAATGTTGAAGGTGATGTTGCTTCTAATTTACAATTTCATGTGACGGATAGTGTTAAAAATGTACTATACGGAAGTTTGTATTTTAATGTAAAGCCTAATTATGATTCTATTTTACCTGCCATAAAATACATAGAAAAAGACATTCGAAATTTGGTGGAGAGTGTAGAATGGAAAAATTAGATTATTCCGTTTCTTCCTTAAGTTCTTCTATTACCGTAAAATCATCAACAATATTTGTTGAGGTTACTTTGTATAATTCTCCTCCTGCTATTCCGTTGATATGCTTTTCAATATCCTCGATAGAAATTTTATTGGTATTAATTGTAAATTGACCCATGCCTTTTTCAAAACTTACATTGGCATAAGTTATTCCTTCAAGTTTATGAGTTTTAGATTCTATCAGTTTTGCACAGCCAATTTCACAAGTCATTCCTTCAATGTTAACTTCTACATTTTCGAATTTTGCAACCTGGTTTTCTAAATCTGATTTGTCAACCTTTTTATTCGGAGTACTATGTGTATTGCAAGCGAATATGATGATAGAGATAAAAGTAAATATATAGATTCTTAAAAGTTTCATGACTTTAATTATTAGGTTACAAAATTACAATCTAATGTCAGATATTCCGAATTATTTAACCGACTTTTGCATCTGAAAAAATATAATTGAATGAATTTTAGTCAGAATAAATGGTTGATTTTAATAGTGCTATCATTAATATGGGGCAGTTCATTTATATTAATTAAAAAAGGACTTGTCGGTTTATCTCCAGTGCAGTTAGGTGCATTACGTGTTCTTTTTACAGGGATCTTTCTATTTTCAGTTGGATATAAATCTTTAAAAACACTTCACAAGTCTAATTATAAATGGATTATGCTTTCCGGATTTATTGGCACCTTTTTTCCAGCATTTTTATTTGCCTTTGCTGAAACCGAGGTAGACAGTGCTGTAGTATCAATATTAAATTCTCTAACACCCTTGAATACGATTTTAATTGGACTTTCAGTTTTTAAAATTGGTGCAACTCGCAGACAATTTTTCGGAGTTATAATTGGATTTGTTGGAACTGCTATTTTAATTGCAGCAGGTGCAGATTTAAACCCCAATCAAAACTATTTGTATGCAGGTTTTATCATATTGGCTAGTGTTATGTATGGGATTAATGTTAACTTAATTAAAAGGTATTTGCAAAACGAAAAACCCTTAGCTATTGCTACAGGTAATTTTATTCCTATTGTTGTTCCAGCGTTTTTGATTTTGATTTTCTCCGGTTTTTTTGACTCTTCAACACTTCTAGTTGATGGCATTTATAGTTCAATTGGGTATGTTTTAATTTTATCCATTTTCGGGACTGCCATGGCTAAGGTGTTTTTTAATAATCTTGTTCAAATATCTTCACCAGTATTTGCATCTTCTGTAACTTATGTTATGACAATTGTAGCAATAATTTGGGGCGTGTTGGACGGAGAAAGAATTGGTTTTATTCAAATCGTTGGTGGGGCAATTATTCTTTTTGGTGTGTATTTGGCAAATAAAAAACCGACAGCCAAGGCTGCCGGTTCGTAAGTTTATTGGATTCAAATATTATTTGAAATCTTCTTCAGAAACACCTTCATTAAATAAAACTTCTTTTAAAGTTAATTCTACCACTTGTGGCCCAAATGAAGTCGATTTTTTATTGGCAAATAAAACACCTTCAACTTCTTTGTAATCTGAGTAAAAGACATCAGAAGTTTGCGACTGCCCATTCATATTAATAACTGAAGTTTCTTTTACTTTTAATCCTGTTTCTACATCATAAAAACTTGTTCCAGACATAGATGTTCCAGCCATTTCAATTTTATATGCATCTTTTCCATTGACCTTTTCAATACCGGTCAATTCTGCTTTAGGGTTGTTTAAAATTGCAGTTTCGTAAAATGTTCCCAGCGTTGCTTTAACATCTTCTAAAAATGTTGGAGGCAACGGAATTTTTTGTCCGCCTTGTTTCATGAACATTTCAGCATTTGTTGCAATTACGCCCATCATAGCATTTCCATTAACCAATGTGCTTTGAGCATATTTGTCAGTAACGCGCTTTTCTATTTGTCCTATAGTTCCCATTGGGGTAGTCCCTTCATAATTGGTAACTACAGATTCTATTGATGCAATCTTGTCTGCTCCACCAATTGCTTCAATATAACCTTCTAAAACGCTCTTCACTGTAACACCATCAGGGATTGGACTAGAAAGATCTGGCTTCTCAGATGCATTGGCGTATGTGTCGAAATAATTTATTGAAATTCCGGTTTTTTCAAGATTTGGTAAAACATCACTCCCTTTACCTATAATTACAATTCTTAAATTGTCGGCTTTAAAATATTTATTAGCTGCATTTTGAACGTCTTCTTTGGTTACATTATTAATTTTTTGAAGGTATTCTTGATAAAAACTTTCAGGTAATTCGTTTAGAATAATATCTAAAGAATAATTAGCAATTGTTTGTGGTCTTTCTAATGCCTTTACAAAACTTCCCACATATGTTGCCTTTGCAGTTTTTAGCGTTTCTTCAGACACAAATTCTGTTCTAATTCGATTTACTTCATTAAGCATTTCAACCACAGAACTATCTGTAACTTTGTTTCTAACTTCAGCCGTAGCGACAAATCTAGAAGCTAAATATCTAGAATCGGAAATTCTTGAGTAAGAGCCATAAGTATATCCGTGATCATCTCTTAAGTTTTGGAATAAATAACCTGTTGCCCCACCTCCTAAAATACGGTTAGCAATTAGTGCAGCAAAATAATCTGGATCGCTCTTTTTTAACTTGATATTATTAGAAATGATAATATTAGATTGTACTGCATTCGGCATATCAACAAAATCAATTTCGGTTGCTGAAGGATTGGAACTAGGTTCTGGAATAGATAATTGAGCTACTTCAGAATCCTCCCATTCGCCGAAATATTTTTTAATGGCGGCCTTAATTTTTTTTGTTTTTACATCTCCTATAACAACCAAATAGGAGTTGCTGGGATTAGCGTAAGATTTATTTAGAGAAATAACATCATTTAGTGTAATATTATTCACAGTTTCTTCTGTAATATACTCACCGTAAGGGTGATTAATCCCATAAGATAATGCATCACTTACTCTACTAGCAACTGATTGCACACTTTTCTCATTAGATTTTATACCCTCAATTAATAAATCTTTTTCTTTATCAAATTCTCCTTGAGTCAAAAGGGGGTTTATTGTGGCGTCTGCCATTAATTCGAGAATTCTATCAGAATATTTTGAGAGGGAACTAGCGTAGGCAGTACCGTTTCCAAAACTTAAATTAGCACCTAAAAAATCAATTTCTTCGTTAAATTGGTCTTTTGGTATATTAGTAGTCCCATTTCCAAGCATAGAGCCCATAATTTCTGAAACTCCAGATTTATCTCCATCTAATATAGGATTTCTGTCAATTCTAAGAGAATAGGAGACTCTTGGAAGTTTATGATTCTCAACGATTAATACCGTTAATCCATTTTTAAGTTTGAATTTATCAGGCGTTTCTAATTTAATTTCTGGAGCAGGTCCAGGTTTAGGCTGTTTTGATCTATCAATTTGAGAAAAACCACAAATTGATATTAAAAACATAATAATTAATGTGTTTATTTTTGATTTCATAATAGTCATGTTTTATTATTGATCATTTTTTTTAGGTAAATACTCTATTTCTACTCGCTGATTAGAATTTAAGTATTTCTTTGTTACTTCTCTAATCTCTTCTCTAGTTATGGACCTATAAATATCTATTTCGGTATTTATTAAGTTTGCGCTACCGTATAATAAATAATAATCGACCAATGAATTTGCAATTCCTTCCACACTAGAATTAGAATTAACAAATTGGTTTTCAAATTGGTTTTGCAGTTTTTGGTAATCTCTTTCGGAAATTAATTCGTTTTGCAGTTTTAAAATTTCTTCATCAATTTCGTTTAAAACATCTGCTAAAGAGTTGTCCCCAAGTGGAAGTGCAAAAAGTGCGTATATACCTCCGTCAACTTGACTTAAATTAACCGCTTGCACGGCTAATGCTTGTTTCTGATCATCTACTAGTTTTTTGTACAAAACAGAACTTTTACCTACGCTTAAATAGGATGAAATCATACTTAAAACGTAGTTGTCTCTGGCTGTTTGCTCAGGAATATTATAAGCAGCAATTATTGCTGGAATTTGAATGTTTGGGTCATAAACTGTAGATTTTTCAGTTTCAGTAATTGGTCTAACTTTAGGGAAGTTTCGTATTGGTTTTGGACCTGTTTTTATCTCATTAAAATAATCATTAATAAGTTTTTTTGTTTTATTAGTGTCAATGTCACCTGCCACAACCATTACTGAATTGGCAGGCACATACCACTTATCAAAATAAGCTTGAAACTCTTCTAGAGATGCAGCATCTAAATCATCCATTTCTCCAATGTTCTTGTATTTATAAGGATGATTATGATATAAATTTTCCGTTATAGCGAACAAAATTTGACCATAGGGAGAATTATCATATCTCATGCGCTTTTCCTCTTTTACTACTTCGTTTTGGGTATCAACAGCATCTTGATCAATTATCGGGTGTAATAGACGCTCGGATTCCATCCAAAGAGCTAATTCTAGTTTATCTGAAGGGAAAGACTGGTAATAATAAGTTCTATCTAAAGACGTGTTTGCATTTCCACTTCCTCCGTTAGCCGCTCTTATTTTTCTCCAAGTACCTTTTTCAATGTTTTCCGTAGGCCCTGATGCAAGAAGATGTTCGAAAAAGTGGGCAAAACCCGTTCTTTCAGGGTTATTATCTCCTCCGAGGTCTTTTCCTCCAACATCGTGCATAACACCTACTGTAATTACAGGAGCACTATTGTCTTGATGCAGAATAACATGTAGTCCGTTTTCTAAGTCATATTCCTCAAATTCTACTTGTTGAGAATTTGCAGTAAATGACATTACTAGCATAAAAGCCCAAAGGGCCATAAAATTTTTCATAAGTTTAATTTATTATTTAGCAATTAATGAGTGTACTAATTTACGAGTTTGTTACGTTTTTTTTAGACCTTTTGTTAAAATATTACATCTGAATTCTTTAACAGTGTAATAGTTTGTTGATTAACAAAAAACCACTATATTTGCACCCGCCTAAATAGTAGGTGAAAGTATATTTTAACAAAGCGAAATTTAAATTTAATCGTATGTACGCAATTGTAGAGATAGCAGGGCAGCAATTTAAAGTAGCAAAAGACCAAAAAGTATTCGTACACCGTTTACAAGGTGAAACAGGTTCAAAAGTAACTTTTGACAACGTTTTATTAGTAGATAACGGAGACATTACTGTTGGCGCCCCGGCTATAGATGGAGCAGCAGTGACTGCCAAAATCTTAAATCACTTAAAAGGTGATAAAGTAATCGTTTTTAAGAAAAAACGTAGAAAAGGATATAAAGTAAAGAACGGTCACAGACAGTCTTTAACTGAAATCCAAATTGAAGGTATTGCAGCAAAAGGAACTAAAAAAGCTCCAGCAAAAAAAGCAGCAGTACCTAAAGAAGAAGCAAAAGTTGAAGCGCCTGCAGTAGCAGAAGAAGCACAAGACTTTAGCAAAATGACTGTTGCTGAATTGAAAGATTTAGCAAAAGCAAAAGGAATTAAAGGAATTTCTTCTATGAAGAAGGCTGATTTAATTGCAGCATTAAGTTAATTAACACTAAAATCGTAAAATAATGGCACATAAAAAAGGAGTCGGAAGTTCGAAGAATGGTAGAGAATCAGAATCGAAACGATTAGGAGTAAAAATATTTGGTGGGCAAGCAGCGATAGCTGGTAACATTATCATCCGTCAAAGAGGAACAACTCACAACCCAGGTGAAAATGTATATATGGGTAAAGACCATACATTACACGCAAAGGTTGATGGCTTAGTAAAATTTACTAAGAAGAGAGATAATAAATCATATGTTTCTATAGTTCCTTTCGAGGCTTAAGAACAAACTGATAAAAATACTTAAAACTCCTTTATTCATTTAAAGGAGTTTTTTTTATGGGGTTTTGTTACCTTTGGTGTCTATGTATTTTTTATACAATTTATCTGTCTTGGTAGCTGGATTTTTTCTTCAGATTATTGCGCTATTCAATAAAAAATTGAAGTTGTTTGTTGATGGTAGAAAATCGATATTTCAACAATTAGAAAGCGATATTTCTAACTCAGATAAAACAATTTGGATTCATTGTGCTTCGCTTGGAGAATTTGAACAAGGCCGTCCAATTATAGAAAAATTAAAAACACAATTTCCAAACCACAAAATTGTACTTTCTTTCTTTTCTCCCTCTGGTTTTGAGGTGAGAAAGAATTATGAAGGCGCAGATATCATTTGCTATTTACCACTAGACTCAAAACACAATGTTCATAAATTCTTGAATTTAGTACATCCTGAGTTGGCCATTTTTGTGAAGTATGAATTTTGGCCAAATTACTTAAAGGAATTAAAAAATAGAGGTATAAAGACCATTTTGGTTTCGGGGATTTTTAGAAAAAGGCAACCATTTTTTAAAGCAAATGGTTCTTGGATGAGAAAGTCATTGCAAACGTTTGATCATTTCTTTGTTCAAGATTCAAATTCTAAAGAATTGTTAAGTTCAATTGATATTGAAAATGTATCGGTAAGCGGAGACACGCGATTCGATCGGGTTTGGGAAATTACAAAACAGAATAATTCGTTAAAGTTTGTTGAAGAGTTTAAAGACGAAAATCTTTTATTGGTCGCTGGAAGTACCTGGAAAGATGGGGAAGAAAAGTTGGTAGATTACATTAATACATCTACAATTGAAAATACTAAGTTTCTGATTGCACCACATAACATCAATCCAAAAGGAATTGAAGAATTAAAAAATAGCCTAAACAAGACCGTTGTATTATATTCGGAATTGGAAAAAGCGGATTTATCTAAAGCAACCGTATTTATTGCTGACACTATTGGTATTTTAACTAAAATATATTCTTATGCCGATATTGCCTATGTTGGAGGAGGCTTTGCTACTGGTTTACACAATGTTTTAGAGCCGGCTACCTTTGGTGTTCCGGTAATTATTGGTCCACAATTCGACAAATTTAGAGAAGCCAAAGAGTTGGTAGAAGCTAAGGGTTGTTTAGTTGTAAAGGATTCTGAGCAGATGAAAGAACAATTCAATAAATTATTATCTGATATTGATTATAGAAAATCTACTGGTGATATTTGTACAAGTTACGTAAAGAACAATATAGGTGCTACTGAAATGGTGATGAATTATATAAGTAAGAGTGTAGAGGTATGAGCGAGCATTTGTTAGATAACTTTGGAAGAAAGATTTCCTATTTGCGATTAGCAGTTACAGATCGTTGTAATCTGCGATGTCAATATTGCATGCCCGCAGAAGGAATTAAAATTGCGCCAAAAGGAGTGTTGCTTACTTACAAAGAGATGTACCGAATTACCCGTGTTCTGAGTGAATTGGGTGTAGACAAGGTGAGGTTGACAGGAGGAGAGCCATTTGTGCGCAGGGGTTTTATGGATTTCTTAAAAATGATGAATCACAACGATTTATTAAAGGAATTGAATCTTACTACAAATGGAGTTTTAATTGCGAATCATATTGAAGAATTAGAGCAATTAAAAGTAAAATCCATCAACTTAAGTATAGATAGTTTAAACAAACAGAAGTTTGCCGAAATTACTCGACGAGATGTTTTTGAGAGTGTATTTGAAGCAATGGAACAAATTGAAAACAGTAAACTCAATTTAAAACTGAATGTTGTTGTTCAGTCTGGAGTTAACACCGATGAGTTAGTAGATTTTGTTGAGTTAACAAAGTATAAAGATATAGCGGTTCGATTTATAGAAGAAATGCCATTTAACGGATCAGGGCAAAAAACAAATATGGAATCTTGGAGTTTCGACAAGATTTTGGGGCAGATTTCATCAGGATTTGATGCAATTGAAAAATTGAATGACAAACCTTCTTCTACATCTAGAAATTATCAGGTCAGCGATTACAAAGGAACCTTTGGAATTATTCCTGCATTTACAAGAACCATTTGTAATGATTGCAACCGAATAAGGGTTACCGCAACAGGAATGTTTAAAAATTGCTTGTTTGATGACGGCGTTTTTAGCGTTCGTGATTTTCTACGAAGCGGTGCGAGCAATCAAGATTTAAAAGAATTATTTATAAATACAATCGCCAAAAAGCCTAAGGATGGTTTTGTAGCTGAGGCAAATAGAAAAAGTAAAGTAGCAGAAAGCATGTCTACAATTGGAGGATAAATGGATAAACTTACGACATCGAATAAAGCATTAGAAATTATCTTAAATAATTCTCAAAATTATGGAACGGAAGAAGTGCCATTCTTTCATTCGTTAGGGCGAGTATTAAAAGAAAATATTGTTGCAGATAGAGATTTTCCCCCGTTTAACAGAGTTAGCATGGATGGAATTGCTATTCAGTTTTCAGAATTTGAAAATGGTAAACGAACTTTCAATGTTGAAGGAATTCAGCCTGCAGGAAGAAAACAGCTTTCTATGCAAAACCATGAGAACTGTATAGAGGTTATGACAGGTGCGGTGCTGCCAAAAAACACAGATGTTGTTATACCATATGAACAGGTTTCAATTGTTGAGGGCATTGCAACAATTGAAATAAAAGAACTCCGTTATTTTCAAAATATTCACGTACGAGGCAAGGATAAAAAAGAAGGAGATTTAATAATCGCTCAAAATAAAGTTATTTCTTCTGCAGAAATAGGTGTTTTGGCAACGGTTGGTAAATGGACAGTTAAAGTTGCGAAGCAGCCAAAAGTGATGATTGTGTCTACGGGTGACGAGTTGGTAGAGGTAAATGAAACTCCGGCAAATTATCAGATTAGGCGTTCCAATGTGCATACACTTGTATCGATTTTAAAAAAGTATTACATCGATGCAGACTCGGCTCATATTGCAGATGATAAAAATGCGTTAAAAGAAAGAATTGAAAACTTTTTAAACGACTATGATGTGCTATTATTTAGCGGAGCCGTGAGTAAAGGAAAATTCGATTTTATTCCAGAAATTTTAGAAGGGCTAAGAGTTGAAAAATTATTTCATAAAGTTGCACAGCGCCCAGGAAAACCATTTTGGTTTGGGCACAAGATTATTAAGTCTAGTCGAAATGATCGAAACGATAAAATAGTATTCGCGTTTCCTGGGAACCCGATTTCTACTTTTGTAAGTTGTTTAAAGTATTTTGTACCATGGTATCAAAAGTCAATGAAATTGGATTTTGAAAATCGTACTTTTGCTTTGCTAGGAGAGGATGTGATCTTTAAACCATCATTAACCTATTTTTTGCAAGTGAAGTTAGAGAAAAGAAATGGTGATTTGGTAGCAGTACCAATTAGAGGAAATGGCTCTGGAGATTTAGCAAATTTAGTAGAAGCAGATGCATTTATTGAATTGCCAAATGATAGAGTTGAGTTTAAAAAAGACGAAGTTTTTCCGATAATAGAATATAGATAAAGTATGAGTGAGTTTTCACATATTAATAAGAGTAACAATCCAAAAATGGTGAATGTAGGGGATAAGGAGATTACCAAAAGAAAAGCAATCGCCAAAGCAACTATGTTTTTGGGTGCAGAGGTAGTAGCTCATTTTAAAAATGACGATATCACAACTAAAAAAGGTCCTGTATTTCAAACTGCAATTGTTGCTGGAATTCAAGGAGTTAAAAAAACTTCTGATTTAATTCCAATGTGTCATCCACTCTTAATTAATGGAGTAGACATCGAGATCGATGTAATAAATGAAACAGATATTGAAATCTATTGTACCGTTTCTATTGAAGGTAAAACAGGTGTAGAAATGGAGGCATTGACAGGAGCATCAACTACAGCTTTGACTATTTATGATATGTGTAAATCTATTTCGCAGCAAATGGTGATTAGAGAAGTGAAGTTGTTGGAAAAAACAGGAGGAAAATCTGATATTAAAAATGAGTAAACATCAAAAACATACAAATTTAGTTAGAAGAAATAACGGGATTTATGCCAACAATGAAATTTCAATATTGGGCGTAAAATGCTCAATAATCAGTGATTTAGTATATAAAATAGCGAAAAACAATCAAAAAAAGGCAAAAGTAGCCTATTTAGATGCGAGTCATTCTGACACTGTGGAGTCGCCAATTTTAGATACATTCACTTTTCATCATTCAGGTAATTTAGATTTGAATTCTAAATATGAATTGAACAAATTTAATGCGCGAATTCAATTGGCACAATACGATTTAGTATGTATCAATGGGAACCATTATCAAGGTGAAAAACAAGTATTGATTTTAGATAATGAAAAGGAGGCTTCAGTTAAAAAAAGGGTACATCAATTAACAAATGTGCAATTTGTAATTAAGATGTCTCCAGAATCAAATTATTTTGATTTTTTAGAAAAGGCGATACCGAATATCAAAGAATTACCATGTTATGCAATCGATGATATTGAGAAAATATCAAATCATTTAGGAGATCTTATAGAATCGAATATCCCCGATGTTCAAGGGTTGGTTTTAGCTGGCGGGCAAAGTACTAGAATGGGTGCCGATAAGGGGCTGTTGGAATATCACGGGATTTCTCAAAGAGAATTTTTATATCGAATTTTTCAAGAGTTATTTCCTAGAAAAGAGGAGGGGCAGTTAGGATCTTATTATTCAGTACGTCAGCATCAAGACATTTCAGGCAATAACATCGTAGATAAGTTTAAAGGCCTAGGACCTTTTGGAGGTATTTGCTCGGCTTTTCAAGAAAATCCAAATACTGCATGGCTTGTGATTGCAACCGATGTTCCTTTTGTTTCAGAAGAAAAAATTTCTCTGTTGTTAAAACATAGAAATCCTTCTAAAATTGCGACAACCTTTAAAGGCAAAAATAAGGAGTTTCCTGAACCATTAATAACAATTTGGGAGCCGAAGGCATATCCATTATTATTACAGTATTTGTCACAAGGTTATTCTTGTCCTAGAAAAGTATTGATAAATTCGGATGTAAAGATTGTAGAAATTGAAGATGATTTTATCAGAAATATAAATACGCCTCAAGAATTTGAAGAGGCTAAAAAAGAATTGAGTTAGTATGTTAACATTTGGAGTATTATTTTTTGCTGTTGGATTTATTTTAGTACTGTTTAATACAGTCGATTTTTCATTTGTAAAAGATCAAGAGAAGAATAAAAAACAAGCAATTGCAGGTTGGGTAATAGGCCTTTCTGGAATTGCTTTATTCGTATTGGCAATCATAAGAATGACCAATGGAGAGTAATGAAAATCAGTAAAAATCAAATATTTCAAAGACAAACCACGCTCCAGGAAGTTGGTGAGCAAGGGCAGCAAAAATTGCAAGATGCAAAAGTAGCTGTTGTGGGTTGTGGGGGTTTAGGTTCTGTAGCAGCTGTATACTTGGCTGCAAGTGGTATTGGTAAACTTCAATTGATAGATTTTGATGTTGTTGATGTGAGTAATTTACATCGTCAAGTTTTTTATTCGGTAGATGTTGTTGGAAAGTCTAAAGCGGATGTATTGGCGAATCATATAAATGAAATGTCGCCTTTTGTGGAGGTGCGAGTTTCGAACATTGCAATTACAAAAAACAATATTGCAGAATCGCTTTCAGATTGGGATATTGTATTGGATTGCACAGACTTACTTCCAATAAAGTATTTGTTAAACGACTTTTGTGTGCTGTCGAACAAAACATTGGTGTACGGATCTTTGTATAAGTTCGATGGATATGTGGCTACATTTAATTTAAATGGAGAAACATCAAACTTACGAGACGCTTTTCCTGAGATTCCAACAGAAAACATTCCTAATTGTTCGGCTTTGGGCACATTAAATTCAATTGTCGGAATTATTGGATTGATGCAGGCGAATGAGGTTTTAAAAATTGTAACTGGTGTTGGAAGCCCTTTGGTAAATGAATTATTGATTTATAATTCACTTGATAATTCTCAGTTTAAAATGAAATTGAAGCCAAGCTTTTCTAAAGATACAATTACTGAATTGTTTCAAAAGGAGACTTACGAAGAAGTTTCTTGTGAAATTAATGATGAATTAGAAATTTCTTCGGTCGATTTTAAAAATATACTTGAAAGTGGCGAGGATGTTTTTGAGATCGTTTCTGTAATAGAAAACACAAGTCAAGATTTACCGTTTAAGGTTGATGTCAAAACACCTTTATCAGATTTAGAGGATTGGATTTCTGAAGATTTTGATGAAAATAAGAAGTATATCTTTATTTGTAATCGTGGAATTTCTAGTATGATTGCGGCTACACAAATTAAAGAAGAATTCCCAAATACAGAAGTACTCAGTTTGGCAGGAGGAATTTCCGAATTTTAATCGTGTGTTTTTTCAGAACTAGAAACAAGTCTGTTTATTTCAATTAGTTCCTTTGCTGTTAAATCGCGCCATTTTCCTATCGGAACATCCAAAGGAATATTCATAATTCTAACACGTTTTAATTTTGTAACTCTGTAGTCAAAATACTCACACATACGCCTGATCTGACGATTTAACCCTTGGGTAAGAATAATTCTAAAGCGATTTTCTCCAATTTGTTCAATAAAGCATTTTTTGGTGTAAGTGTCCAAAATCGGAACCCCATTTCCCATTCGTTTAATAAAGTCTTCAGTTATAGACTTGTTTACAGTAACGATATATTCTTTTTCGTGGTTGTTTCTTGCACGTAATATTTTATTAACTATATCGCCATCGTTGGTAAGGAAAATTAGGCCTTCACTCGGTTTGTCTAAACGACCTATTGGGAAAATTCTAGTTGGATAATTTATATAATCAATTATATTTCTTTTTTCCCGCTTGGAATCTGTGGTGCAAACAATTCCGACTGGTTTGTTAAAAGCAATATAAACAGGTTTGTCAGCTGGTTCCGAAATTAGTTTCCCATCAACACGGACTTCATCTAATTCGGTTATTTTCGTACCAAGTTCTGGTATTTTACCGTTAATGGTAATTTTACCTTGTTCTAATAGTTTGTCCGCTGCTCGTCTAGAGCAATATCCAACTTCGCTTAAATATTTATTGATTCTAGTTTCTTTCATTTTTAAGGAGTTGAATTTACCCAAACTTCGCCATCCGAAAAATGTTCTTTCTTCCAGATCGGAACAGTGTCTTTTAAAGTGTCAATTGCAAACTGACATGCTTCAAAAGAAGCATTTCTATGAGGAGATGAGACGGAAATGATTACCGGAATATCGCCAATCTTTAATTCTCCTTTTGCATGATGAATTGCGATTTTTTCAATACTGAATTTTTCTAATGCTGCAATCCCAATTTTCTCCATTTCTTTTAAAGCCATAGCTTCGTACGTTGAGAAATCTAAAAGGATCACTTCTTTATTTTGTGTTTTGTTTCGAACTGTTCCAATAAACACCGCAATTCCACCACAAGAAGGCTCTTGAACAAAGTCATAGCATTCTTGTAAGTTTAATTTTTCCGCTGTTATTTTTATTGAACAATTTTTAATCAAGATAATGGTGTTAAATGTTCTTACAAAATTAAATAATTAATCAGTCAATATGTACATTTGCAACCGAAATTAAATTTTAAGTCATGGAGAAAATATTTAGAATAGTGGCCTTTTTAGAAGGGGTTTCATATATCCTTTTATTGTTTATAGCAACACCAATTAAATATTTGGCAAACGATCCTAGTTATGTAAAAATGTTAGGGATGCCGCACGGAATGTTATTTATAGCATATGTGATTTTAGCGTTTATGATTCGTTCTGATTATAAATGGAACTCTAGACAATTTTCTGTGGTTTTAATTGCATCGATAATTCCTTTTGGAACCTTTTATGTAGATAAAAAGTACTTGAAAAAAGCCTAAGCCTTTTTTATATATTAAAATAAAATTTATCCACCACTTACAGGAGGAATAATAGCAATGACATCGTTCGCATTAATTACTATGTCATCTGTAGCGTATTCCATATTTACGGCAACAGAAAAACTTTTGTAGTCTTTTAATTTAGGGTATACTTCGCTTAGTTTTTGTTTGATGTCAGCAACGGTCATCCCTGCTAAAAAATCGAATTGAATTGATTTTTGACCAACAATGTCTGTGGTAATTCCAAAAAATAATACTTGAATCTGCATAGAATTCTTTTGTGTAAAGATACTCGTTTTTGAGTATATTTGAATTAAACTATTCTTTGAATTTAACCGCAAAATATTCAAAACTAATCAAAGCCGAAGCTCAACGTTTGGGTTTCTCAACTTGTGGTATTGCTAAGGCAGATTTTTTAGAAGACGAGGCTAGGAATTTAGAAAATTGGCTCAAGAATGGTTATCACGGAGAAATGCAATACATGGAGAATCATTTCGATAAACGCTTGGATCCGAGACTGTTAGTGGAGGGTTCGAAATCTGTAGTTTCTTTATCTTATAATTACTTCCCTGAAAAAGAACAAAATACAGATTCTTATAAAGTTGCTAAATACGCCTATGGGCAAGATTATCACCATGTTGTAAAAGGAAAACTAAATGAATTGTATAATTTTATTCAGGATGAAATTGGGGCAGTAAACGGTAGAGCATTTGTAGACTCTGCACCAGTTATGGAACGCGCCTGGGCGGAACGATCTGGATTGGGATGGAATGGTAAACATTCACTTTTAATTCAGAAGGAATTAGGGTCATATTTTTTTTTAGCAGAGCTGATTATCGATTTAGAATTAGAATACGATACTCCTTTTCAAACTGATCATTGTGGAACTTGCACCAAATGTATCGATGCATGTCCAACCGAGGCCATTCTTCCAAATAATACAATTGACGGGTCTAAATGTATATCGTATTTTACAATAGAGTTGAAAAATGAAATTCCAACTTCAGTAAAAGGTCAATTCGAAGATTGGATGTTTGGTTGTGATATTTGTCAGGATGTTTGTCCATGGAATCGATTTTCTAGACCGCATAGCGAGCCCCTTTTTAAACCTCATGAAGACTTACTTTCTATGACCAAGAACGATTGGCAAGAAATTACAGAGGATGTTTTTAAAAAAGTGTTTAAAAAATCCCCTGTAAAACGAACTAAATATGCTGGTTTACAGCGAAATATTCAATTTTTAAAAGACTAGAATTTTATAGTGCTACTATTTAAATTTCTATATATTTGTTAGTTAAATTATTATTCAATTATGAGTAAATCTAGAGCAAGACAGGAAGCACTTTTATACCATGCAAAACCAAAGCCAGGTAAGATTGAAGTAGTGCCAACAAAAAAATATACAACACAAAGAGATTTAGCATTGGCCTATTCTCCTGGAGTTGCAGAGCCATGTTTGGAGATAGAAAAGGATAAGAAAAACGCATATAAATATACATCTAAAGGAAACTTAGTAGCTGTTATTTCAAATGGTACAGCGGTTTTAGGTTTAGGAAATATTGGTCCTGAAGCTTCGAAACCTGTGATGGAAGGTAAAGGTCTTTTGTTTAAGATTTTTGCGGATATCGATGTTTTTGATATTGAAGTAGATGCCACGGATGTAGATAAATTTGTAGAAACCGTTAAGGCAATTGCCCCTACATTTGGAGGGATCAATCTAGAAGATATCAAAGCGCCTGAGGCTTTTGAAATTGAAAGAAGGTTAAAGGAAGAATTGGACATTCCGGTAATGCATGATGATCAACATGGTACAGCAATTATTTCGGCTGCAGCATTGAAAAATGCAGTAGAAATAACAGGGAAAGACATTTCTAAGGTTCAAATTGTGGTAAATGGAGCAGGAGCAGCCGCGATCTCTTGTTCAAAATTATATTTGGCAATCGGAGCTAAGAAAGAGAATCTAGTAATGTGCGACAGTAAAGGTGTTATTCGTAAAGATCGGAATAATTTAACTCCTGAAAAAACAGAATTTGCTACGGATAAAGATGTTACAAGTTTAGAAGATGCGGTTAAAGATGCCGATGTTTTTATCGGACTTTCTATTGCCGATGTTTTGACTGCAAAAATGCTATTGAGCATGAATGAAACGCCGATCGTTTTTGCTATGGCCAATCCAAATCCTGAAATTGATTATAATTTAGCTATTAAAACAAGGAAAGATGTAATTATGGCTACAGGTCGTTCAGACCATCCTAACCAAGTGAATAACGTACTTGGGTTTCCCTTTATTTTTAGAGGGGCATTAGATGTTAGAGCAACCAAGATTAATGAAGAAATGAAAATTGCAGCGGTACATGCAATTGCTGATTTAGCGAAATTTCCAGTGCCAGAACAAGTGAATTTGGTTTATGACGAAAAGAACCTTTCATTTGGTGAAGACTATATTATTCCAAAACCATTTGATCCAAGATTAATTTATACAGTGCCACCTGCAGTTGCGAAAGCAGCAATGGAATCTGGAGTTGCAACCGAGCCAATTGAAAATTGGGAGAAGTATGGAGATGAACTAATGGAGCGTTTAGGAACGGGAAATAAGATTATACGAATGCTTCATAACAGAGCAAAATCGGACCCTAAACGAATTGTATTTGCTGAGGCTGATCATTTAGATGTGTTAAAAGCGGCACAAATTGTTCATGACGAAGGTATTGGGATTCCAATTTTATTAGGAAACAGAGAGATTATTTTAGAGTTGATGGAAGAAATCGACTTTACAGGTGATGTTGAAATTATTGACCCAAAAACACAGGAGCAAAAAGAAAGAAGAGATTGTTACGCAAAGAAATATTGGAAAACAAGACAACGAAAAGGTATTAAATTATTGGATGCGCAAAAATTAATGCGTGAGCGTAATTACTTTTCTGCAATGATGGTGAATCAAGGAGATTCAGATGCCTTGTTAACAGGATATTCAAGAAACTATGCATCTGTTGTAAAACCGATGTTAGAGTTAATTGGAATGGATAAGGGAGTGACGAGAGTCGCTGCAACTAATTTAATGTTGACTAAAAGAGGCCCAATGTTTTTAGCAGATACTACTATAAATATTGATCCTACCGCTAAGGATTTAGCAAAAATCACACAACTTACAGGGATGCTTGCAAAGATGTTTGGTATAACACCAAATATTGCCATGTTGTCATTTTCAAACTTTGGTGCTTCTGATAATGAAAATGCTAAAAAAATTAGAGAAGCGGTTAAATTAGTGCATAAGCAATATCCAGGTGTTATTATTGATGGAGAAATTCAAGCGGATTTTGCATTGAATTCAGCCTTGTTAAAAAAGGAATTTCCATTCTCTAAATTGGTAGATAAAAAAGCCAATGTATTGATATTTCCTAACTTGGATGCAGCGAATATCAGTTATAAAATGATGAAAGAATTATATGGAGCAGAGTCTATTGGACCTATTATGTTAGGGTTAAAAAAACCAGCGCATATTGTTCAATTAGGTTCTAGTGTAGATGAAATGGTAAATATGGCTGCCATAGCGGTTGTTGATGCTCAAAATAAATCGAAAAAGAAATAATTAATTCATTACATTTGAACATAAAGAACCCTATTTCATGATAACGCATCTTCGAGGAAAATTAGTTGAGAAAAACCCTACGTATGTAGTTGTTGAATGTGGTGGAATCGGATATTTCGCTCATATTTCGTTAAATACATTTTCAAAAATTCCTGATAATGAGGCAGTGTTCTTATACACGTACTTATCGGTTAAAGAAGATTCTCATACTTTGTTTGGTTTTGCTGAAAAAATTGAACGAGAAATATTTAAACTATTAATTTCTGTTTCTGGAGTTGGACCAAGTATCGCTAGAACAATGCTGTCATCCATGTCTACTGAAGAAATTCAGCAGGCAATTGCGTCTTCTAATGTAGGCGTAATTCAATCTGTAAAAGGAATTGGAGCAAAAACGGCACAACGTGTAATTATAGACTTAAAAGATAAAATTGTCAAGACCTTTGGCCTTGATGAAGTTTCGGCTGTTCAAAGCAATACAAATAAGGATGAAGCGTTAATAGCATTAGAAGTTTTAGGGTTTAATAAAAAGCAGTCTGAAAAAGTGTTGGATAGGATTTTAAAGGATGATGCAGATCAGAGCGTTGAGAATCTAATAAAAAAGGCGCTAAAAAACTTATAGTGTATTGAAAAAGAATACTTTAATAAGTAATTTTGTTATGTTGTTTTTGTTGAGTTTTTTTACTCAACTAGACGCTTTTTCTCAAATTCCACCTTCTCCAACGCCTACCCCAACACCACAACAGCAAGATACCATAATTGTAGCGAGAGATAGTATTCCATATAATTTTAAAAATTCACAGGACGGAAGCCTATTTTTAAACTCACCGAAAACATATGAGGTTACTTATGATTCTGAATTGCAAATGTATGTGATTAGAGAAAAAATTGGTGACTATTATGTATCCACGCCAAAATACATGACCTTTTCTGAGTATCGAGAATATCGATTAAAACAAGATATGCTTGGACATTACAAGGATAAATTAAGTGCTATAGGCGGGAAAACGGCCGGAGCAGAGGAGGCCCAGAAGAATTTACTGCCAACATACTACGTAAACTCAAGTTTTTTCGAATCACTTTTTGGAGGGAACAGTATAGAGGTAAATCCTTCGGGAAATATTGAAGTGAAACTTGGAATTCTTTCACAAAACATTGAGAACCCTCAAATATCTGAGAGGAATAGAAAAAATACCACATTTGATTTTGATCAACAAATAACTGCAAGTATCAATGCTAAGGTTGGAACACGTTTAGGGATTACGGCAAATTATGATACACAAGCATCATTCGATTTTCAGAATCAGATTAAGTTAGAATATACACCTACTGAAGACGATATTATTCAGAAAATTGAAGTGGGTAATGTTAGTATGCCAATAAGTAATTCTCTTATTACCGGAGCGCAAAGTCTTTTTGGTGCCAAAACAGAATTGCAATTTGGAAAAACAAAAGTAACGGCCGTTTATGCAGAGCAAAAATCTCAAACGAGAACAGTTGCGGCTGAAGGAGGCGCCACATTAAATGAATTCGAGTTAAGAGCAACTGATTATGATGCAAATCGTCACTTTTTCTTATCGCAGGCCTTTAGAGATAATTATGACAAGGCATTAGAATTGTTGCCATTGGTTAATAGTCAAATCAACATTACCAGAATGGAAGTTTGGGTAACGAACAGACAAGCATCAACAATAGATTTTAGAAACATTGTTGCAATGGCAGATTTGGCAGAGAACGATCCAACAAATATTGGTGGAACAAATATAAATCCAAGCCCTGGAGTGCATCAAGATCCATCTAACGGATCGAATGATTTGGTAAACATGATGACCTTGACGAACCCTGTTAGGCAAATTGCAACAGTGCCAACAGCGGTTGCTCCATATGGTGTGCAACAAGGTAGAGATTATTCAGTATTGGAAAATGCTAGAAAATTGACTCCAGGCGAATATAAAGTAAACCAACAATTAGGGTTCATTTCATTAAATAGAAGACTGGGTGATTCTGATGTATTAGCGGTTGCCTATGAGTACACGATTAGTGGTAGTGATGAAGTTTACAAGGTTGGAGAATTAACGACCGACGGTATTATTGCACCAGATAATTTAGTTGTAAAACTACTTAGGAGTGAAATTATAAATACAGATGTTCCGGTTTGGGATTTGATGATGAAGAATATTTATTCTTTAGGAGCTTATCAAATGGCTAGAGATGGTTTTAGGTTTGAATTGTTATACCGAGATGATGCAAACGGAGTTTCTACAAACATGCTTCAAAATGCACAATCCCCTGGTGTCTCCGATAGAACTTTAATGAATATTTTTAATATTGATAAATTAGATCAAAATGAATTTGCGATTCCCGAAGGTGATGGGTATTTCGATTACGTAGAAGGAATTACTGTTGATTCAAATCAGGGGTATGTCATTTTTCCAACAGTTCAACCATTTGGTGAAAGTCTAGATCCGATTTTAACAGATCCAGATGATGAGATATATATATTTGACGAATTGTACACCTATACCCAATCACAAGCAAGAAATAATTATCAGAATAAAGATAAATATTTTTTAAAAGGATATTATAGATCTGAAGGAGCAGGAGGAATCCCTTTAGGGGCTTATAATGTGCCACAAGGTTCTGTTACGGTAACAACTGGAGGTAGACAATTGGTAGAGGGAATTGATTATGTTGTGGATTATGTAGCGGGAAGAGTTGAAATTATTGACCCATCTTTAGAGGCTTCTAATGCACCGATTGAAGTTTCGGTAGAGAACAATTCTGTTTTTAACTTACAATCAAAAAGTTTTTTTGGAGTAGATGTAGAACACAAATTTTCTGATAAGTTTATTGGGGGTGCCACCTTTCTAAATTTAAAAGAAAGACCTCTAACACAAAAGACAAACTTTAATTCGGAGCCGATAAATAACACCATTTTGGGTCTTAGAGCAGATTACGGTTCAGAGATGCCCATATTTACCAAATGGGTGAATAAGTTGCCGAATATGGATACTGATGTAGCATCCAATTTTTCCGTTCGTGGAGATTTTGCATATTTACTTCCTGGAAGCCCAAAACAGGTAGAGGAAGGAGGTGAGGCAGTTTCTTATATCGATGATTTTGAAGGAGCACAGATTCCACTAGAATTAAAATCGCCATTACAATGGTATTTAGCAAGTACACCTCAAGGGCAAACACAATTCGATTTTGGTGGTGATGATTTGGATCTAGACTATGGAAAAAAGAGATCGAAATTGGGATGGTATATTATTGATCAATTATTTTACGGAAGTTCATCATTGCAACCTGATAATATTGACGATACCGAATTGTCTAGAGCAGAGGTTAGAAGAATTAGATACGAAGAATTATTTCCAGAACAAGATTTAGACATCACACAATCTTCAATTGTTAGAACATTGGATTTATCTTTTTACCCATCAGAAAGAGGAAGTTATAATTACGACACAAATAATGTTGGTGGTGATGGAAAATTTATTGACCCGGAAGAACGCTGGGCGGGGGTTACGAGACCGTTAACCGTTACAAATTTTGAACAAGCCAATATAGAATATATTCAGTTTTGGATGTTAGATCCTTATCCGCACTATTCTATTACTACACAAGAAGGTCTTCCAGTTGGGGTAAATCCTCAAGACCCTTCTAATCAAGTTGGAGAATTATATTTTAATTTAGGAAATGTATCCGAAGATGTTCTAAAAGATGGAAGAAAAATGTACGAAAATGGACTTCCTGAAAACGGAGGTACTGACAATACAGATCCATCAATTTGGGGTAAAATACCAACGGGGCAATCCTTGCAGTATACGTTCGATACTAGTGATACTTCTAGATTAAATCAGGATATTGGTTATGATGGATTGAATGATGAAGAAGAAGCAAATATGTTCGGTACAACTTTCGGAGTCGACCCTTCATCAGATAACTATCGTTATTTTAGAGGGACTGAATACGACGCTCAAGACGCTTCGATTTTAACAAGATATAAAGATTACAATAATTCTCAAGGGAATTCTCCAACGGCTTCGCTTTCAGGAGAATCTTATCCAACTTCTGCAACAACCTATCCAGATGTTGAAGATATAGATAAGGATCAAACCATGAGTAGTGTAGAAAGTTACTATCAATACAAAGTTTCTTTAAACGCGAGCGATTTAGTTGTTGGACGAAATAATATTGTAGACGAGAAAAATGTTTCTGTAACCTTAGATGATGGAAGTCGTAAAGATTTTAGATGGTTACAATTTAGAATTCCAATCAATACACCAGATGAAGTTATAAACGGAATGAGTGGATTTAATTCTATTCGTTTTATGAGAATGTTTATGACCCGATTTAAAATGCCAGTTGTTCTTAGGTTTGGAGAATTGCAATTGGTTCGTGGAGACTGGAGACGTTATACTAAGGTTATTGATGAGATGGACAATCCAAATCCACCAGATTTAACACCGCAGCAGTTAGCAGATTTTCAAGTAGGAGTTGTTAGTATTGAGCAAAATGCTTCGAGAACACCAATTCCATATGTTGTTCCACCTGGAATTGAAAGAGAAAGATTACAAGGTAGTACTAGAATTCAATTGCAAAATGAACAATCTATTTCGGTAAAAGTCTTGAATTTAGATTCGGAACAAACCCGCATGGTTTATAAGAATACAAATTTTGATATGAGAATGTATAAACGCTTAAAAATGTTTGTACATGCTGAAGGTCTTCAAGGAGAAGCCTCTTTAATGGATGACGAGTTTCATGCAATTTTAAGAATAGGAAGTGATTTAATAGACAATTATTACGAAATTTCATATCCATTAAAAGTAACTCCGTTTACGGCAACTTCACCAGAAGAAATTTGGCCAAACGATATGGATATTATTTTGGAAGAGTTAGGAAGACTAAAGTTACAACGCTATGAAGATGGTGTTCCTCCAAATGAAATTTATCCTGCTTATAGCCCTATTTTACCTGATGAGGAATATCAAATAAGAGTTAAGGGTAATCCGAGTTTGTCCAAC
Source organism: Bacteroidetes bacterium MedPE-SWsnd-G1 (assembly GCA_001874265.1). Classification (GTDB taxonomy): domain Bacteria; phylum Bacteroidota; class Bacteroidia; order Flavobacteriales; family Flavobacteriaceae; genus Urechidicola. The sequence continues at coordinate 89,874 of MPDD01000003.1, forward strand.
GCAAGAACTTTAATGCTAGGTGTTAAAAACACAACAAATCACAATCAAAGTGCTGAGTTGTGGTTTAACGAATTAAGGGTATCTGAATTTGATAATGATTCTGGTTGGGCCACTGTAGTGAGTGCTGATGCGAATTTTGCCGATTTTGCCGATATTTCTATGACTGGTAGAATGGAAACTATTGGTTTTGGAGGTATTGAGCAGCGGGTTAATGAAAGAAGCCAAGAAGACAGTCAGTTATATGATTTAGTTACCAATGTGAATGTTGGAAAATTATTACCGCAAACAGCGGGTATTCAAATTCCACTAAATTACAGTATCTCGGAAGAATTTCATGACCCAAAATACGACCCACAGTACCAAGATGTATTGTATGATGATGCGAAGGATATCAATCCAAATAGTGATAAGTCGAGGGACCAAACTAAACGAAAAAGTATCAGTTTAATTAATGTTAGAAAGGAGCGTACAAATTCGAATCCTGATAAGAAACCTCAATTTTACGATGTAGAAAATTTATCAGTTTCTTACGCTTATAATGAAATGGAGCACAAGGATTATAATGTTGAAAAATTTGTAGATCAAAATGTAAGAGCCTCTGCAAATTATAATTACGCTTTTCAACCAAAAAGTATTGAGCCATTTACTAATTGGGGCTTTATTACAAAATCGAAATACTTAAGATTTATTAAAGATTTTAACTTGAATTTATTACCGTCTTCGGTCTCGGTAAATTCTAATATTGTTAGAAGTTATAACGAGCAAAAATCGAGAAGTTTGGTAGAAGGGTTGCCGGAACTACCAACGCTAACCCAAAGAAACTTTATGTTTAATTGGGATTATAACATAGCATATAATTTAACCAAATCGTTGCAGTTTAATTTTAGAGCATTAAATGGATATGTGTATGACGATTTTGATGCGAATGGAGATTTAACCTTGTTCGATAATTTCTTTACCGTTGGTAGACCAGATCATTATCATCAAACATTAAATGGGACCTATCAAATACCTATAGATAAGATTCCATATTTAGATTTTTTAAGAGCAGATTATGCTTTTACAACTGATTATGATTGGCAAGCAGCTTCACAATCATATGTAGAGCAAATAGGAAATATTGTACAAAATGCAAATACCCAAAATTTATCTATAGATGGAGATTTTGAAAAATTATACAGAACTGTTGGACTTACAAAGTTGTTTGCAAAAAAATCAAACACGAGTTCTCAGAGGAATTCTTCAGTTCCTTTAAAACCAGGAGAGCAAGCACCTCCACCTCCCAAAAGAACCAGTAATAAGAATAAACCTGGATTTAAACAGGTTGCAGGAGACTTGGTTATGATGGTGAAAAAGGCGCGAGTAACTTATACTGAGAACAATGGAATATTCTTGCCAGGATATGTTCCTGAATTAGGCTTTTTAGGAAGAGATAATTACTCGGGTAGTTTAGCTCCTACATTAGGATTTGTTTTCGGATCTCAAGTTGATATTAGAAATAAGGCTTTAGAAAACGGATGGTTGGTTTCTAGAAATATAAATTACCAAGACGGAACTGAAGACGATCCTTATTTTAGTAGGAATTACATTCAAACACATTTTAACAAGTTTGATGTAATGATTAATGTAAGACCCGTAAGAGATTTAGAAATTGAAATTTTTGCAAATAAAATATATACTAAAAGTGTAACGCAACAAATAGATGTTGTGAATGATTTATTTAACGGCTCTACTTATTTTCAAGAGAACCCAATCTCTGAATACGGTAATTTTAGCATGAGTTTTAACATGATAAAAACTGCTTTTGGAGAAGATAGCGATGAATTATTTCAAGAATTTAAGGATAACAGAGCTGTAATTGCTCAAAGGCTAGCAGATGATAACAACGTGCCAATTGATGGGTATGGACCAAATAGTCAGCAGGTAATGTTACCGGCATTTGTATCGGCATATTCAGGTAAAAATGCTTCGTCAGTAAATATGAATGCATTTAGAGACAATCCAATGCCTAATTGGAATTTAACCTATAAAGGATTGATGCGTTTAGATTGGTTCAGACAAAATTTCCAAAGTTTTAGTATTTCTCATGGATATAGATCGGCTTATTCTATTACCAATTATACGAATAACCTGTTATATGACCAGGATGATCCATTTGGAGAAGTGGATATTTCCGGAAATTATTACAATGAGAAGTTGTATACCAATGTAAATGTAATTGAAGAATTTTCACCTTTGGTTCAGGTAGATTTAAAAATGAGAAATTCACTTTCATTAAAGGCTGAGATTAGAAAAGATAGAGCACTAAACATGAATTTTAATAACAATACACTTACCGAAATTAAAGGGAAAGAATATGTTATTGGTATGGGGTATAGAATAAGAGATTTAAAAGTTAGATATAAATTCGATGGTAAAAATCAGACTATAAAAGGAGATTTGAATTTAAGGGCAGATTTATCTTTGCGAGATAATTTGACTTTGATAAGAGATATTGACGAGGATAACGAACAAATTACAGGTGGACAAAAATTATTTTCGTTACGATTTTTGGCAGATTATGCGCTGAGTCGTAATTTAACCGGCTCAGTATATTACGATCAAAATTCATCGAGATATGCCATATCTACTTCATTTCCAAGGAATTCATTCAGTGCCGGGATAATGTTGAGATACAATTTAGGGAACTAACTATTAAATATTAGATAAAATGAACATTCCAGCAGATTTAAAATACACAAAAGACCACGAATGGATTAAAATTGATGGTGATGTAGCAACAGTAGGAATTACTGATTTTGCACAAGGAGAATTAGGAGACATCGTATATGTAGATGTTGACACTGTTGACGAAGAAGTAGATAAAGATGAAGTTTTTGGGTCAGTAGAGGCCGTAAAAACAGTATCAGATTTATTTATGCCTTTAACTGGAGAAGTAATAGAATTCAACGAAGCGTTAGAAGATGCGCCTGAAGTGGTGAATTCAGATGCCTATGGAGAAGGTTGGATGATTAAAATTAAAATTTCTGATGCTTCAGAAGTAGATGGGTTATTAGATGCTGAAGCATACAAAACAATTATTGGAGCGTAATCGTTACGCGATAGCAGCAAGTTTTACCTTATTAATTATTTATTTAAGTTTAGCACCTACGTCAAATGCAATTGATGTAATTGATGTGTCGGACAAAACCCTACACGCCTTTGCATATTTTGTTTTGGCTTTAAGTTGGATTTTCGCTATAAAATCTTCTCATGTTCTTTTGAGGCAAAAAATGAGCATTGGGATTCTTGTATTATTGCTTAGTATTTTACTTGAAATACTACAAGGAAGTTTGACCGAATACAGAACCGCAGACTACTTAGATATCATCGCGAACACAGTTGGAATAATTTTTGCAATAGTTTCATTCAAATACCTATTGCAATTATACAATACTATTTAACAATTTATAGTTGCAAATATGGTTTTAATTGTGTTAAATTAGCGAACTATAAAATTTTTGAACATGGAAGTTAAAAAGAACCCTAAGGCAAATCTCGAAAGTTACACTAGATTATTCTGGCAACTAGGATTGGTTTTGACCTTATTAACGGTATACTTAGGTATAGAAAACAAGACCTATGATGAAGGAGCTGATGGATTAGCATTGGTAACTTCGGCACACGATGAAGAAGAAGAAATCCCAGAAGTGGTTATAGAACAAATTATTCAACCTAAAGCTCCACCTCCGCCAGCTCCAGAAAAAATTGAGATTGTAGAGGATGAGGAAGAAGTTGAAGAAACAATTATCGAATCTACTGAAACTGATGAATCTGAAAAAATCGAAGTTGAGGAAATCGTTGAGGTTGAAGAGGAAGAAGAAGTAATTGAAGATGTACCATTTGCAATTATTGAAGATGTTCCTGTATATCCAGGTTGTAAAGGTTCTAAAGCAGAGAAGAAAGCATGTTTAAATAAATCTCTACAAAAGCACGTTGCTAGGAAGTTTAATGCTGATTTAGCAGGTGATTTAGGATTGTCTCCAGGGAAAAAGAAAATTTACATTCAGTTTAAGATTACTAAAACTGGAGGAATTGAAATCGTTGGGGCGAGAGCACCACACCCAAGGTTAGAAAAAGAGGCAAAGAGAGTTGTAAACTTATTACCAAAAATGACTCCAGGTAAACAAAGAGGTCGTCCGGTAAACGTAACCTACATGTTACCTATTTCTTTCAACGTAGAATAAGGTTTATCAATTAATAAAATCAAAAAGGGTTCGCATTGCGAACCCTTTTCTTTTTGGTATGTTTTTTGTAATTGTCACAATTTTAACATCTTAACTTTAATAATTATGAAAACAAAAAAACACACCAACAATTTACAAAAAAGTTCTATCATCCTGTTGCCACTCAGTTTGGTATTGGCCATGATCACAGTTTATAGTTTAATTGAATTAAAAACTACACAGGCTTCTATTCATCAAAAGGAAATTAAATTTAACAAAATCGATCCGTATGATTTTGCGCAAATGGAGGAAATTCAGGTTGAACAGACAAAGAATGAAAAGTCTAATCCGTTAACTAAAAAGCAAGTGTCTAAGATTCTAGAAGATATTAAGACAACGGATGATCCGGAAGAAGTTGAAACTGAATTGCCATTTGAAGAGCCAAAAGATAAAAATCCTCCTGCAGATAATTTAGGAAATTTAATAGAGGTAGAGGATGACGAACCAATTACAGAAGATGTTCCGTTTATTCTGATTGAAGATGCTCCTGTTTTTCCCGGTTGTGAGAAGAAGAAAACGGGAGAACTTAAGAAGGCATGCTTTTCAAAAAGTTTGTCAAAATTCATAGGCCGAAAGTTCAATAAAGATTTGGCACAAGGATTGGGATTACAATCTGGTAAAAAGAAAATTTGGATTCAGTTTACAATTACGAAGACAGGTGATATTGAAATTAAAAATACGAGTGCACCACATCCTCGATTGGAAAAAGAAGGGAAGCGAATTGTAAACCTTTTACCGAAAATGAATCCTGGTAAACAAAGGAATGTACCTGTTAATGTAACTTATATGTTACCAATAACTTTTCAAGTAGAATAAAACGTTATTTTAAATAATTAAATAGCATCTCTTTTTTAGGTAAATGAGGTACTATTTTGTTTATAACCCATCTAAAGCCTTCAGCAACATAGCGATTAAATTTGTAAATTTGAATGTTAATAAAAATTGAATGATACCAAATTTAGATAATTTGCCTACTTACGATACTGTTGGAGTAAATGAACGAATTAATAGATTTAAATCAAGAAGTATAAAGAAAGGGGCAAAGGTTGTAGGGTTAAAATTGGCCTTGAGTATGATTGACTTAACGACCTTAGAAGGAAAAGATACTAGAGGTAAAGTCGAGCAGTTGTGTTATAAAGCAATGCACCCTCACGATACTTTAAAGGACATTCCAACTGTTGCTGCTATATGTGTGTACCCTACATATGTTGGCGTTGCGAAGAAAGCACTTGAAGGAAGTAGAATACAAGTCGCTTCTGTTGCTACTGCATTTCCAAGTGGAAATTCACCGTTGCAAGTAAAATTAGATGATACTAGATTTGCAGTTGCTCAAGGGGCAGATGAAATAGATATGGTCATTTCTCGTGGTGAATTTTTATCAGGAAATTACCAGTATGTATTTGATGAAATTGCTGCAGTTAAAGAAGCTTGTGGTAAAGCACATTTAAAAGTAATATTAGAAACCGGCGAATTAGATACTTTAGATAATGTTAGAAAGGCAAGTGAAATTGCGATGTATGCTGGAGCAGATTTTATTAAGACTTCTACGGGTAAAATCCAACCTGCTGCAACCATGGAAGTTACTTATGTAATGTTTGATGCAATTAAAGATTTTTATTTAAAAACCGGTAAAATGATCGGTATGAAACCTGCAGGAGGTATATCAACCTCTAAAATAGCCTTGCAATATTTGGTTATGCTAAATGAGGTGTTGGGAGAAAAGTGGATGAACAAAGATTACTTTAGATTTGGAGCTAGTAGTTTAGCCAATGATGTTTTGATGCAGTTGGTAAAGGCAGAAACTGGGAGGTATCAATCTGCTAATTATTTTTCAAAAGATTAACTATGAGTAAAGACACTTCTATATTTAAAGCGAGTTGGACTTATGCTGATGCTCCTGAGAGTACTGGTCATATCCAATTGAAAAAACGATATGAATTATTTATTGATGGGGAATTTGTGAAACCTGTAAAAGGGAAGTATTTTGACACCGTTAACCCTTCAAACCAAAATAAAATTGCTGCCATAGCCGAGGCTTCAACTGAAGATGTTGATAAAGCGGTTAAGGCGGCGAATAAAGCGTTTAAAGGGTGGTCAAAACTATCTGGAAAAGAACGTGGAAAATACATTTTTAGAATTGCACGATTAATTCAAGAGCGTGCTAGAGAATTTTCTGTAATTGAATCTCTAGATGGGGGTAAACCAATTAGAGAGTCACGTGATATAGATATTCCACTAGTAGCAAATCACTTCTTCTATTATGCAGGCTGGGCAGACAAATTAGAGTATGCCTTTCCGAATAGAAAGGTAAAACCAGTAGGAGTTGCAGGTCAAATCATTCCATGGAATTTTCCTTTGTTAATGGCTGCTTGGAAAATAGCACCGGCCCTTGCGACAGGTAATACCGTGGTTTTGAAACCGGCAGAGACAACACCTTTAACGGCCATGAAATTGGCTGAAATTATTCAAGAAAGCGGTTTGCCAAAAGGTGTGGTCAATATTGTAACAGGTGCAGGAGATACAGGTGCAGCAATAGTGAATCATCCGGATATTGATAAAATCGTCTTTACTGGATCAACTAACGTAGGTAAATACATTCAAAAAGCCATTGCCGGAACTTCTAAAAAATTGACATTAGAATTAGGAGGTAAGGGCGCTAATATTATTTTTGAAGACGCCGCTATTGATCAAGCAGTTGAAGGAATAGTTAACGCGATATTCTTTAATCAAGGGCACGTGTGCTGTGCTGGGTCCCGATTATTTGTGCAAGAATCCGTTGCCAATATCGTTATCCAAAAACTGAAAGATAGAATGGAAACTTTAATAGTTGGAGATCCATTAGATAAGAATACAGATATTGGGGCAATTAATTCTTCGAAGCAACTTAAAACGATTAAAGACTATATTAAAATTGGGTTAAATGAAGGGTGTGAAATTTATCAACCGGATTGTGATTTACCAAAAAAAGGAAATTGGTGTGCTCCGACTTTATTTTTAAATGTTTCGCAATCTCATAGAATAGTTCAAGAAGAAATATTTGGCCCGGTTTTAACTATCCAAACTTTTAGAACCGTCGACGAGGTTATTGAAAAAGCGAACAATTCGCCTTATGGGTTGTCCGCAGGAGTATGGACACAAAAAGGGTCAAAGATTTTTAATTTAACCCAAAAGTTAAATGCAGGAGTAGTATGGGCAAATACCTATAATAAATTTGATCCAACTTCACCATTTGGAGGCTATAAAGAAAGCGGATTTGGTAGAGAAGGAGGATTGCATGGATTGAAAGGATATGTTAAATTTGAAGATTAAGGGATATGAGTAGAATAGACGTACATAAAACCTATAAATTATATATCGGTGGAAAGTTTCCTAGAACTGAATCTGGCAGGTACTATCCTTTAAATGATAAAAAAGGAAACTTTATCGCTAACATGTGTTTAAGTTCACGTAAAGATTTTAGAAATGCAGTTGTAATTGCAAGAAAAGCACAAAGTTCATGGGCAGGAGCAACGGCTTTAAATAGGGGACAGATTTTGTATCGAATTGCAGAAATGTTAGAAGGTAGAAGAGTGCAATTTATTGCGGAAATAATGAAAGAGGGTGCAACTAAAAAGGAAGCGGAGACAGAAGTAGATGCAAGTATAGATAGATTGGTGTATTATGCAGGTTGGTCTGACAAGTATCAGCAAGTATTTAGTGCAGTGAATCCAGTAGCAAGTTCTCATTTTAATTTTTCTAATTTAGAGCCAATGGGTGTTGTTGCAATTATGGCTCCCGAAGAGCAGGGATTGTTAGGCTTAGTTTCAGTTGTAGCACCGGCAATTGTTGGTGGTAATACGGTTATAATTTTAGCATCAGAAACAAATCCACTTTCAGCAATATCTTTTGCAGAGGTATTGAATTCTTCAGATGTACCTGGAGGTGTTGTAAATATTTTAACAGGTAATGTAAACGAATTACATACTCATATGGCATCTCATATGGATGTAAATGCCGTTATTTATTGCGGAAAGGATGAAAATGTAATTTCAGAAATTAACGCTTTAGCAAGTGAGAATTTGAAAAGAACAATTTTACATAAGAAAAGCGATTGGGCAAGTAATGTTTGTGAATCGCCTTATTTTATTGAAAAAACTCAAGAAGTGAAAACAACTTGGCATCCAACAAAAGTTTAATTTAAAAGTAATAACCCCAAACTTATAATGACTAATTCTTCATTTTTTGCACACGAAACGGCGGTAATTGATGCCGACTGTAATATTGGTGCAGGAACTAAAATTTGGCATTTTAGCCATGTAATGTCAAATGCAATTATTGGCGAACGATGTAATCTTGGACAAAATGTTGTAGTTTCTCCAAAAGTAACTTTAGGAACCAATGTAAAGGTTCAGAATAATGTTTCTATTTATACAGGTGTTATTTGCGAAGATGATGTTTTTTTGGGACCATCAATGGTGTTTACAAATATTGTAAATCCACGAAGTGCTGTGATTCGTAGAGATGAATACAAAACAACGTTAGTAAAAAAAGGTGCGAGTATTGGTGCTAATGCAACGATTATTTGTGGAAATACCATTGGAGAATATGCACTAATTGGAGCAGGGGCTGTTGTTACGAAAGATGTGAAACCTTATGCCTTGGTTGTAGGGAATCCATCAAAGCAGATCGGTTGGGTTAGTGAATATGGACATCGATTAGGTTTTGATGCTTCAGGATTTGCAACATGCCCAGAAAGTGAAGAGAAATACAGATTAGAAAACTCCAAAGTCATTAAAATAGGATGAAATTAAAAATTAAGAAGACTAATTTATTGATGCTTTTTATGCTATTGATTTCAACAATAGCATTTTCTCAAAAAGAAAAATATCCTGTATATAAGGGCTGTGAGGAAGTAGATGCCGAAGCGCTAAAAGTTTGTTTCAAAGAAAAGGTAACAACAGAAGTTATTTCGAAACTTCAGTTACCAGAAGAGATGAGGAAAGACAGTGTGAAGCAAACAATTAATATTGTGTTTTATGTTGATAAGGAAGGGGAATTTGAGATTCTATATGTCAACTCACCATACAAAGAATTGAAAACGGAAGTAGAACGCGTATTTTCAGAATTACCTAAGGTTATTCCTGCAAAGTATAACAATCACAATGTAGAGATGCAGTTTGTACTGCCGATCCACATTCCTTTGGATCCAAATCAGGGTAAGATTGTTGAAGAAGTAAAAGAGTTACCGGCCGAAGAACCATTGAATTTAATTATACCTGATTCTTTGAACTTATTGGAACACCATAGCCAATTAAATATGCCTTACACACATCAGGAATATAGCGCATTGGATTATCACTTTAACAAAGGTGCAAATTCTCATACAGCTGTGAAACCTTATGTGTATTCTGAAATTGAATCCTATGTAGATTTAGACGCTCAAAAGGCAGTTCTTATGAAAGACAAGAAGTCTTGGGGTGGACGAAAATTATGGAATGAACACATGTTCCAAATAGAGAGTGAAGATTATTGGTTTACGATAGATCCAGTGCTAGATTTACAAATAGGAAAAGATAATTCGGATGTAGATTTTACGTATAATAATACACGTGCCTTGTTGATTCAAGGTTCATTAGGGAAGAAATTTAGTTTTTCTACAACGCTTTATGAAAGTCAAGGGCGTTTTGCAGATTATGTCAATAGATACGCTGAATCAATTAGGCCATCTGGAGGAAATCCGGCTATTATTCCGGGTAGAGGAATTGCTAAAGAATTTAACGAAGATGCATACGATTACCCTGTTGCAGTTGGATATTTGTCATTTACACCCAGTAAGTATTTTAATTTTCAATTTGGACACGGTAAGAACTTTATAGGAGATGGATACCGTTCTATGTTTTTATCAGACAATGCAACGCCTTACCCATTCTTTAAAATAAATACTAAGTTTTGGAAGATTAAATACACTAATATTTGGATGTCTATGCGAGATGTAAGACCTGAAGTTACAGAAGAAGGTGTTTTTAAAACAAAGTACGTTGCATCGCATTATTTGAGTTGGAATGTTACGAAGAAATTAAATCTTGGTTTTTTTGAATCTGTAATTTGGGATGACACCAATAACCGTGGTTTTGATATGAATTATTTAAACCCAATTATTTTTTATAGAGCCATAGAATTTTCAACTGGTTCTAGAAGTGGTAATGCCTTAATTGGATTAAGTGCCAAGTTTAAATGGAATGAACGTTTTTCTCTTTATACACAATTAATGCTTGATGAAATGACTATTGGCGAAGTTGGTGGAAATGAAGGATACTGGGGAAATAAGAATGGGTTCCAAATTGGTGCAAAATACCATCATGCATTCGGCGTTGAAAATCTACATTTACAAGCAGAATATAATTCGGTAAGACCATTTACATATGCACACAATTTCCCGACCTTAAATTATGGTCATTCCAATCAGGCTTTAGGGCATAGTTGGGGCTCTAACTTCTATGAAATTGTTGGAATTGCAAATTATACAAACGGTCGTTGGTATGGTAATATGAAATTAAATATTGGAGAAAAAGGTTTCGATATTATTGGAGATCCAGTTAGTTATGGTGGAGATATTTACCAAGATTATTCAGATCGAAATGGAGATTACGGACATGAAATAGGACAAGGAAATACCACGAATATTTTTATAGGAGATTTACAAGTTGGATATGTATTGAACCCTGCAACGAATTTAAAATTATTTGGGTCCTTTACGTACCGATCTTTTGATGCTGAGAGTGAAAATCCAATATGGGAGTCGACTAATTCTACTTGGTTTAATGTAGGCTTAAGAACCGATTTATTCGATTGGAATTTTGATTTTTAACGCATTTTACCTGAGCGTCTATAGGCTTGTAAAAATGACCAACCCTTGCCAACTAAAGAATCATTTTCAAAAATAATAGGCGTACATTCATTTTTAGAAATCACTCCGTTTTGATCTTTAGGGGTAGAAAAATACCATAAAATATCTATAACCCTTTCAGGGTTTCTAGCATATTTATTTACAAACTCTGGTTGTTTAAATACTTGATTTAATGCCTTCATTTTGCCGACAGCAGGGACTTTTACCTTGATAGAACTTCCCATTTCTTTTTGCACATCTTGTTGTGTCATACCTTCAGATATACTCTCAATTTTACTCGCTTGTTCTTCTAAAAAAGAATCGAATGTCTCATAGTTTTTTTCAATAATTTCTTGGCTGAAACAGATTAAAGTAAAGCAATTAAGAAATAAAAGTGTTATGGTTTTCATAAACACGAATCTACAAAAATAATCCCTTTATTACACTATTGCCGTAGTCTCCACCTTTTTGTTTTTCCAATATTGCATTACGATAAAGGTACAAATCATAGATGATGCTATACCTTCTATAAAAATTGCGAATGCAATTAATGGAGGAGTTAAAGATTCTCCCCATAATGTTGAACTTTCTAAAATTCGAAGAAATGATGGATCGATATAAAATAAATAAAAGACTAAAGAGATAACTAAGAATATCAAAGCGGTCAGAGCGGTAAAAAACCCAATAAATAGATTTTGAAAATAAATAGAATTTCCATTTTCAAAAATATTTTTTTTGATGGCAGCATTTACAGCCCAAAAAACAAATATGAAATTTAGCATTCGTAATTCCGTTACCGTTTCTAGACCAGCTAATTTCATAAGAAAAAAGAACAGAAAAATGCCAATATACATTTTTATAGCGTTAGTGATTACAATTTTTTCAACAGACATAAGATAAAGATTTAAAAGTTTGATAAAAGGACTATAGTGTTTGAAAACTAGGACTTTAGTCGTTGTTTAATTAGTTTCCTATCAATCTATAGTACGAATTAAATTAATTTGTAAAAAGAAAATCTTAATTTTAAGAATTAAATAATTTAAGTTAAACACGTTAAATTGATTCAACATTTCTCAAAACTTCCTAAAGTAAAAACCACAATTTTTACAATTATGAGCGGATTGGCTCAAAAGAATAATGCTATTAATTTGTCTCAGGGGTTTCCAAATTTCGAATGCGATGCATTGCTAAAAAAAATGTGCAATGACACAATGGAATCTGGCTATAATCAATATGCTCCTATGGCGGGTGTGATGGAATTAAGAACGGAGATTTCTAAGAAATATGAATCTTTGTATAATTCTAGTTACCATCCTGAAAGTGAAATAACAGTAACTGTCGGTGCTACTCAAGCTATATTCACGGTTATTAGTGCTTTTATTCGAGAACAAGATGAAGTAATGGTATTTAAACCAGCATATGATTGTTATGAGCCTGCTATCGAAGTGAATGGGGGAAAGGTTATTCCTATTCAATTAAATAGACCAAATTACAGCGTAAATTGGGAAGAGGTACAACGAAAGATTTCGGACAAGACTAAAATGATCATCATCAATACACCGCACAATCCTAGTGGTGCTATTTTTTCAGAATCGGATATGTTGAAATTGCAAGAATTAACAAGTGGGACTGATATAATAGTATTGAGCGATGAAGTGTACGAGCACATTGTTTTTGACAATGCCCTCCATGAAAGTGTATGTAAATATGCTGGATTAAAATCTCGTAGTTTTATTTCGGCGTCTTTTGGAAAAACCTTTCACGTAACTGGTTGGAAGGTTGGTTATTGTTGTGGTCCAAAAGAACTGATGAAGGAGTTCAGAAAAGTGCATCAGTTTAATGTGTTTAGCGTGCATCATCCTACACAAATTGCATTGGCGAACTATTTAAAAGAGCCAAATCATTATTTGGAATTAAATGGATTCTATCAAGAGAAAAGAGATTTATTTTTGGATTTAATCAAGGGCTCTAAATTTGAATTTACTCCATCTCAAGGCACCTATTTCCAAAATTTGAGTTTCGAAAATATTACGGATGAAGGGGATGTGGTCTTCGCTAAGCGATTGGTTGAAGATTATAAAATAGCATCAATTCCTTTGTCAGAATTTAATGAAGACAATCGCGATGACAAAATGCTGCGTTTTTGTTTTGCGAAAAAAAGTGAGACCTTAAAACGAGCGGCTGATATTTTAAATTTGATTTAGTAATTTTAGAAGATGTTTAAAGAACTTAAAATTGCAGCGATTCAAACCAATATTCTTTGGGAAAATATTTTGGGTAATTTATCGCAATATGATAGGATGTTACAAAACATTTCGGAAGATGTAATGTTGATAGTGCTTCCTGAAATGTTTGCAACTGGTTTTACTATGCATCCAGAAAATTGTGCAGAAACCATGGATGGGTCATCGGTAAATTGGATGCAGAATAAAGCCAAAGAATTGAATAAAGCTATTATGGGCTCGTTAGTAATTCAAGAACGAGAAAATTATTACAATAGAATGGTTTTTGTGTATCCAAACGGAGCAATTCGTTACTATGATAAGCGACATCTTTTTACTTTGGCTGGAGAGGATAAAAAGTATACACCAGGGATGGAACGATTGATTTTTGATTATAAAGGATGGAAAATTTGTCCTATGATTTGTTATGATTTGCGTTTCCCTGTTTGGTCTAGAAATACCAAAAATTATGATGTTCTAATTTATATGGCTAATTGGCCAAAACCTAGAATTAATGCTTGGGATACGCTTTTGAAAGCAAGAGCCATTGAAAATATGTCTTATGTGGTAGGTGTAAATAGGATTGGATTTGATGAAAACAACTACGAATTTAATGGGCATTCACAAGTAATAGATCCTTTAGGAAAACCTATTGGAAATACATCTGAAAATTCACCCGAGATATTAGAGGTTATTCTAGATAAAAATGAATTAAATACGATACGTAATAAGTTTCAATTCTTAAACGATCGAGATTCCTTCGAGGTTTACTAAGAAATAGGATTCATCCATTTAAAGTTGTACTTCGTATCCGGAATTACAATTCTTTCAGTAATTCTAGTCATACGGGCTGGCAACTTCATTAAATAATCACGTGCTTTTTCAGCTTCTGGAGTTAACCCGGTAATTTTATCTATTTCCCAAGCCTTGTTAAGCTTACTAAGAATATCAACATAATCGAAACCAGTATATACACCACAACGCTGTGCAACAGTAGAAAATTGATCAAACAAGTCACCTTTTTGACCTCCAGATTCACGTAAGTGCATGGCAGGCATAACAATTTTATGTTTCATCATATGATGAAAAGCCAGCATCATTTCACTAGGATCATATTTAAAAACTTGTCTAATAAACTCAGTATATGCCAAATGGTGTCTCATTTCATCACCAGCAATAATTTTTGACATTTTAGCCAATAATTTATGTCCTTTTTTACGAGCAATTTTTGCTACGTTATTATGAGAAACATATGTTGCCAATTCTTGAAAACTTGTATACACAAAGTTTTTATAAGGGTCACGAGCCGTACCGATATCAAACCCATCTGATATTAGATGCTGTGTAGTAATTTCAACTTCACGCATGTTTACACGCCCAGATAAATAAAGGTATTTGTTCAAAACATCACCATGCCTGTTTTCTTCTCCTGTCCAAGCTCTAATCCATTTTGCCCAGCCATTATCTCCACCACCTTCACTGTGTTGTGATACGCCATCGACATCAACTAACCAAGATTCGTAGGTTGGCAAGGCTTCCTCGGTAATAGTATCACCAATTAAGCACACCCAAAAGTCATCATCTAACTCTTTAGAGATTTCTCGAATTTCTTCAATTTCATGGATAAAGTTGTCGCTCTGTGGGTTTGGCAAAAAGTCGGTTGGTTGCCAAATTTTTTCTGGAGCAATTAAAAAATTATCAACCAAACTATCGATATTTTTTTCGATAGTTTTCATTACCTCTAAACGGATATTAAATGTAGACATGACTAAATAATGTTAGTCTGGCAAAATTACGGCATTTTTAACCGTTTCTTCCACTTTTTCGAATAATTCAGGGAATTTTAATGATTTTGTTTCTATGGGTTCATGAACATCAAAAGTCAAATGAACACCTAATTCCATAGGGAAACCACCGAACTTTAAAAACTCCCAAGAATTATTAATTGTTACTGGAACTACCACCGAATTTGGAGCGAATTTGGTCAGCATTTTTAATCCATTTTCTGAAAATCGTTTTGGTTTTCCATCGCGGCTTCTAGTTCCTTCTGGAAAAATTACAGCAGAAAATGTTTTCTTTTCGATTAGTTGCCCTAATTTTTTAAGTACAGTTAAAGCTTGTTTTGGATTTTTTCTATCAATTAATGCACTGCCTCCATGTCTTAAGTTAAAAGATACACTCGGTATTCCTTTTTCTAATTCTTGTTTGGCAACAAATTTTGGGTGGTGTCTACGCATGTACCAAGATAGCGTTGGAATATCATTTAAACTTTGATGATTTGAAACAATAATTAAAGGTTTGTCTGTTGGAAGGTTGTGTGAATTTCTAATTGAAATGCGTGTTCCTAAAATATGTAAAGTCCTAACCAAACAAAGATTCATAAAATTGACAACATGCCTATGTGCCGTGTAGCCGCCTAGATTAAGTGAAAGCCATTGTATTGGGTGAAATAATACCAAAATAAGCCCAAAGAACAAATAGTATATTGCAGACAAGGGGTAAGCAATAAGTTTTTTTAAAAACGTCATTAAATTTTTATTGAGGCTTAATTAAACCAAGTTGTCCAAGGAATTCTAGATAAAACAACAACTAAAGCCAATCCATAAAAAATGGCAATGGTTTTAAATTTAGCAGTATCGTTATCTTTCTTTTTGTGTTTAGACCAACCCATTGTAATTAGTACTATTGCAATAATCATCATTAATGGATGTTCAACTGCTAATAATCGGGTATAGGAATCAAGATTTCCAATTCCGTTTTCCTTCAATAATTTATAACCTGGAGACATAAAATACCAGCCCAATCCAATCAATAATTGAATGTGAGTTACAATTAAAGTAAATAGAGAAATACGTAAGTCTTTATCTTTAAAATCTCTTTTAGAGGTTGTCCCTGTTATGGCATTTAGAGTTGCAATAATTAAGAAGGCTAAAACTAAATAGGCCCACCAAGAGTGAAGTTGAAGCATCATGTTTTTTATGGTTTTGATTCGGAAGTAAAAGTACTAAATAAATTAAACCTAAAATTTTTGTTTATCTAAATTTCGATGTTATTGGTAGAAAAATAGAGCGGACTTTCAATTTGATGAATTAGATTGTAGCATTAACTTATAAATTCAAATAAATATGGCTCAAAATAGAATTGCTTCAATTGATGTCTTACGTGCCTTAACCATGCTTTTAATGATTTGGGTCAATGATTTTTGGAGCTTAATTGACATTCCAAAATGGTTGCAACATGCATCTGCAACAGAAGATTATTTAGGTTTTTCTGATATAATATTTCCACTGTTTTTATTTATAGTTGGATTGAGTATTCCTTATGCAATTGCAGTAAGAAAGAAAAAAGGAGATTCGAATGGAGCAATTGCAAAACATGTCATAATCAGATCCATATCTCTATTAATAATTGGTGTATATATGGTCAATTTTGAATCTATCAATCACGATAGCACTAGTATTGGAAAGCAATGGTGGGAAATACTAATGGCATTGGCTGTTGTGTTAATTTGGATGAATTGGAAGCGCAGTCCATTACCGAAAAAAATGCACATTCCAATACAATTGGTTGGACTCGGAATATTAATTTGGTTGGCCGTAATTTATAAAGGTGGAACTAATGGAGATGTTTGGATGAAGACCCAATGGTGGGGTATATTAGGCTTAATTGGATGGGCTTACTTGTTAAATGGATTGGTCTTTTTGTATGGCAAAGGTAAACTAGCCGTTATATTTGGTTTGTTTGTTTTATTGAATATTCTGGTAGTATTGAGTCATTCTGATCTACTCCCAAAATTACCAAAGCATCTGAGTTTCTTAGGGGTTTGGTATGGCGGGACGGTTCCAGTGTTTACTACAGGTGGTATTTTAGCAACCTTACTTTTTCAAAAGTTGTTTATTAACAAATCCAAATCAATAGTAAGTGTACTAACGTTGATTGGAATAATATGTATTTGTTATGGACTATTGATGAGACCATATTGGGGTATTTCTAAAATACAAGGAACACCAGCTTGGGTTGGAATCTGTTTAGGAATTGGATTTATTTCATTTGCTGTTTTATATGTTATTTGTGATGTGAAAAAACACACGAAATGGGCAACTATTATTTCCCCTGCTGGTACTGCAACACTGACTTGTTATATGATTCCTTACTTTGTATATCCTATTGCTATACTATTGAATATAGACTTTCCTGATTTCTTAAATACGGGTGTTGTTGGTCTTGTAGGTTCTTTTGTTTTCGCTTTATTAGTAGTGCTTTTAGTAGGTTGGTTTCAAAAGAAAGGGTTTAGTTTAAAATTGTAGTATCTAATAATAATTAAACATAGGTATAAGATGAATAAATATATATTGATTTTAATTATAGGTTTTTCTTTAAATGCAATCGCTCAAGAGAAACAATTTGAAATTGCAGAGGGCATTCTGCATTATCAAGATTTATTTAATAAGTCTATGCAAGAGGATGTTGCGTGTTATAGAATTCCTTCAATTGTTACGGCACCAAATGGCGATTTAATTGCGGCAATAGATGAAAGAGTTCCTGATTGTGGCGATTTAAAATGGAGTAAGGATATTAATATTGTTCAACGTAGAAGTTCTGATAACGGAAAAACATGGGGTCCGATTGAAACGGTAATTGATTTTCCATTTGGCCAATCGGCCTCTGATCCATCTATGATTGTTGATGAAGTAACCAAAGAGGTTTTTTTGTTTTACAATTACATGGACTTGGATAAGGAATTAAACGTTTACTATCTGCATGTAATGAAAAGTTCAGATAATGGAAAAACATGGAGTAAGCCAATGGATATAACATCTCAAATTTCAAAACCAGAATGGCATAAAGATTTTAAATTTATAACATCTGGAAGAGGAATTCAAACAAGCACAGGAAAATTAGTGCATTGTATGGTAAACCTAGATAACGGGATGCATCTATTTGAAAGTGATGACCATGGCAATACTTGGCATTTAATTGACACTCCAATTTCTCCGGCTAATGAATCAAAAGTTATTGAGTTGACTGATGGAACATGGATGGTAAATGCACGTTCAAATGATAAAAAAGGAGTTAGATATGTACATACTTCAACCGATGAAGGGAAATCATGGATTACCAAATCGGAGCCACAATTAATTGATCCAGGTTGTAACGCAAGTATTTTAAGGTATACTTCTATGAAGGATGGATATAATAAAAATCGACTTTTATTTGCAAATGCCGCTTCAGCTGATGGGCGTATAAATATGACCGTTAAAATTAGTTATGATGAAGGAAAAACATGGTCTAAAGGAAAAGTTATTTATGAAGGTAAATCGGCCTATTCCGATATGACAATTATGGATAACGGAACTATTGGATTGTTCTTTGAACAAGATGGTTATACTAAAAACCCTTTTGTTAGTTTTACTTTAGAATGGTTAACTGACGGAGAGGATGTTTATATAGAACCAAAAAATTAGAGCTTTTTAGTTTTATCCAACCATAGAAATTGATACCCTAATAGATAGGAGGTAAAGTCTGTACCAATATTTGTAGAAAGGCCATTTGTTGCAATAAACTTTAGCGAACCTTTTTTTCCGATTCTTCTAGAAAAAGTAAAACTATAACGTGAGTTATTTTGGTGATTTTCTTGTTTTAATTCATTTAAATGAGTTTGACCAAAAAACACAGCGCCAATTGCTACAGACGCCCAAGTTTTTGGATTGAATATATAGGCAGTATTCAATTGCGTACTTAACAATGGTTCTTGCCAAAGTTTATTATCAGCATAGAACGAATTATTTGTAGTGAAAAACCAAGAACTAACATGACCTTCTATAATTAACTTTGGAGATATGCGATAAGCGGCAGCCGTCTTAAAATGGAAGCCAAACCGATTAGAACCTAAATTTATCAATTTTGAATTGTCGTATTGTCCAATAGGTATTCTTGTTTTTAATGCAACCCCTAATTTAAATTTTGAGATTTTTCGTTGTCCAAATTTTGAAGCCTCTAATGGTTCATCTCCAATTAATATTATAGACACTCTAAAGTTTGGGTCTCCAATTCCGGTTCTAGTGGTTTCTTGGGCTGAATCCTCTACAAGGGCATTGAACTGCGCATTGGAGTAGGAGAGATTAAAATCGAATTTCGCCAATTTGTTAAACAAACTAAAACTTCTAACATATACAATAGTTCCAGAATGCATATCGGAATTTAAATCTTCTATAGGTAATGAATTATCCATTAAAATATTACCAGTAGAATAACTATAAATTACACCAGCAATATTTGATTTTATAGGTAACGATGATAAAAATCGAGGCTCTAAATCTTGAGAAATGGACTTAAAACTAGATAGTATGAGTAGGGTCAGAAATAATTTATTGAAAAACTTCATTCTAACGAATTTACAAAAAATAAAAAAACCCCGAAATCAAAAGATTCCGAGGTTTAGTACTGAAGGCGGGACTTGAACCCGCACGCCCCAAAGAGCACAGGATTTTAAGTCCGGCGTGTCTACCAATTCCACCACTTCAGCATATTGGTATTTTATATAGGTTGTAGAGCGAAAGACGGGATTTGAACCCGCGACCCCCACCTTGGCAAGGTGATGCTCTACCCCTGAGCTACTTTCGCAGTCATTTTAATGAACTTCCATTTGTTACTCAAACGGGTGGCAAATTTAAAACATTTTATAGAATTGCAAAGCTTTTTTTTTAAAAAATTAGAATTTATTCAGGGTTGTATTTTTACTTGACTATTAGTACCTGTATATCAGTATTTTAATCAAATGTAAGTTCTGTTAATTTCTGATGGTTATTCGGGAAGAAAAAAATATCTTTGCACCGATTTTAAAAGAACCGTCAGATTGGAGTCAGAATCTATATCAAATCAACCTATTACATCATCATTTATAAGTGATTTTAAACAACTTACAAAAGTTGGTTTGTCGATTAGTGTGGTGTTTTCTTCTGTTGCTGGTTATTTGTTAGCAGCGGAATCGATAAATTATACAATTCTTGTTTTATTAACCATTGGAGGTTACTTTATGGTAGGTGCATCGAATGCATTTAATCAGATTATAGAAAAAGATACAGATGCTTTGATGAAGCGCACCATGAATAGACCTATTCCTACTGGAAGAATGTCTGTTAATTTTGCCCTAACTATTGCTACCGTTTTTACCATATTAGGAATTGGAATCTTATATTATATCAACCCAAAATGTGCATTATTTGGTGCCGTTTCAATATTCTTATATACTTGTGCTTATACACCATTAAAGTCGGTTACGCCTTTAACAGTTTTTGTAGGTGCTATTCCAGGAGCGATTCCTTTTATGCTTGGATGGGTAGCCGCGACAAATGATTTTTCTATAGAGCCGGGAACTTTATTTTTAATTCAATTCTTTTGGCAATTCCCTCACTTTTGGGCAATTGGTTGGTTACAGAATGACGAATATAAGAAAGCCGGATTTAATATGTTGCCAATGGGTAAAAAGGATCGAGGAGCGGTAAAACAAATTATTTTATATACCATCGTTATGATATTGGTTTCAATATTGCCAGTGTTTAAGCAAACAGGAGAATTTTGGATTTACCCAATTACGGCTGTTATTATTGCCTTGTTAGGAGGCTTAATGTTGTATTACGGGGTAAAACTATATAAAGAACAATCAGATAAAGTAGCAAGACAATTAATGTTGTCGAGTGTTTTATACATTACCTTAATACAAATCATTTACGTAATAGATAAATTTTTACACTAATGGAAGAAAGGAATTTGGAATTAGAATATAAGGCAGCTAAGCAAAAATCGGCCAAACCAATGTTGTGGATATCTATGGTAAGTATGACCATGATGTTTATTGGATTGACAAGTGCATATATCATAAGTAGTAAACGTGAAGATTGGGTGTCATTTGAATTACCATCTGCATTATATACCAGTACATTATTAATAGTATTGAGTAGTTTGTCTTATATGATGGCAAAAAGAAGCATCAAACAAAACAACAGATCGTTAACTTCTGTTTTCTTAATTGGAGCACTTTTATTGGGAATAGGATTTGCTGTTTATCAATTAGAAGGCTTTAATCAGTTAAAAGCGGCAGGGCTATATTTGGCCGGTGCCGGAAGTCAAGTTTCAGCGTCTTTATTAATGGTCATTTCATTTGCCCATTTATTGCACGTTATGGCTGGCTTTATTGTACTTGGTGTTGTTATTTATAATCATTTTAAAAAGCGTTACAATGCTACGGAAACACTTGGCTTAGAGTTAGGTGGCATCTTTTGGCATTTTGTAGATATTTTATGGGTCTTACTCTTTTTATTTTTCTATTTTATTAGATGATATAAAATGCGTAAATTTGGCCATTCAAAAAACTAAAATAAATTTTATACTTTAATATGGGAGCGACTGCTGCAAGTTCAGATCACCACTCTTGGGACGACGATAAAACGGAGAAAAAACCATTTGAGTCGAGTTATGGTAAAATGATGATGTGGTTCTTCATTTTGTCTGATGCCTTAACATTTTCTGGTTTTATTATTGCCTATGGTGCAATGCGATTTAAATTTTTAGAAACATGGCCAATTGCCGATGAGGTATTTACCCACGTTCCATTTTTTCATGGAGAATTTCCTATGTACTATGTGGCATTTATGACCTTTGTACTTATCTTTTCTTCTGTAACAATGGTTTTAGCGGTTGATGCAGGACATAAAATGCAAAAGAACAAGGTTGCATGGTATATGTTTGCAACTATTATTGGAGGAGCTATTTTCGTTGGTTCTCAGGCTTGGGAATGGAAAACATTTATCAAAGGATCTTATGGTGCTGTTCAAATGCACGATGGAAAAATATTACAATTTGTAAATGCAGAAACAGGAAAACAAATTGCTATTGGAAGTGAAGATTTTCCAATTGAAAGACAACATTCAGACAGAGCACAACATCAAAGCGATAACGGACTTTGGTTCACCAAAGAAGGGTCTTTACCTGCATATACTATTGCTGAGGTACAAGATGCATTTGCGAAAAACTCTGATGTAACTATTAGAACAGAGCAAATGGATATGACTGCTAAGAAAAAGCAAATCTTGTCAAGAGAGGATGCAACAAGATTTTTGGCACAAGGAAAACAAGTTGTTACCGGAGCTAATTTAGAAGTGAATGAATATGGAAATACTTTATTTGCAGATTTCTTCTTCTTTATTACAGGTTTCCACGGTTTCCACGTATTCTCTGGTATTGTATTTAATATCATTATTTTCTTTAACGTTATTATGGGTACCTATGAGAAGCGTAAGAGTTACGAAATGGTAGAAAAAGTAGGTTTATATTGGCACTTTGTAGATTTAGTTTGGGTATTTGTATTCACATTCTTCTACTTGGTATAATTCAAAATAATTAAGAAAAAATGGCACACGACGCACACGAACATAATCACGTAGCATTAATTTGGAAAGTATTTATTTTCTTATCAATTGTAACAGTTGTTGAGGTAATTTTAGGAATCATAAAGCCTGCTTCATTACACTTAACTTCATTTTTAGGAACAAGTCCATTAAATTGGATCTTCTTAATCTTAACATTGGTAAAAGCATACGGAATTACTTGGTATTTTATGCATATGAAAGATGAAAAGAAATGGCTAAGAAGATCAGTTGTTTGGACGAGTATTTTTCTAATTATATACTTAGCAACGCTTTTATTAATAGAAGGAAGTTATTTAAATGAGGTAATGACACCACATTTAAAATGGGATTATTAATAGAATAATTTATAAAATATAAAGGTGGTTCATTCCACCTTTTTTTTGATACATACTATGCAAAAAAAGAAAATAATTGTATTGTCAACCTTGTTTATAGTTCCATTACTATTCTATATGTTCCTTTCTAAGGGAATTTATCATTACGCAAATCTTCCAATTTTATCTGAAAATGTGGTGGAGTTGAAAGGGGAGACTCAATTTAAGGATCATTATTCTGTAGTTTGTTTTTTAGGGGATGATTTAGAATCGTCTAAGGGAAAATTATTTAACTTGAATGAAACCATATACAAACGTTACTATGGTAAGAAACAATTTCAAGTTGTGGTGATTATTCCGGAAGGAATTGAAGAAGAGATTCAAGAATTAGAGCGTCGATTAGCAACGTACGCAGATGCTAGTAAATGGAAGTTCATTTCAACAAATAAAGAAGAATTGGTAACTGTTTTTAATAGCTTCAATACACCATTTACGTTGAATGAAAATTTCGGTTCTGATTATGCGTTTATAGTGGATACGGAATTGCGTTTGAGAGGTCGTAAAGATGATGAAGATACAGCGGATGGTAAGTTATACGGATATGATATGAACTCTGTCGCAATTTTAAAGAACAAAATGCGTAAGGATATTGAAGTGATTTACTACCAATTAAAAAAGTCGATGGAGAAAGAACAACGTAGAAAAAGAGAAATTTAAAATCATGAAGAATAAATCTTATATAGGTGTTGCGTTTATTATTTTGATTTTTGGAATTTATGCTGTTCCTAAAATAGTAGATAACTTTAAGAAAGTAGAACTCCATACCTTCTCTCAAGTTCCAAACTTTGAGTTTATAGATCAGCATAATAAAACAGTAACCAACCAAACGTATAAC
The DNA here is from genome assembly GCA_001874265.1 of Bacteroidetes bacterium MedPE-SWsnd-G1. Classification (GTDB taxonomy): domain Bacteria; phylum Bacteroidota; class Bacteroidia; order Flavobacteriales; family Flavobacteriaceae; genus Urechidicola. The sequence goes on from MPDD01000003.1 coordinate 113,863, forward strand.
GGTAAAGTGTATGTGTTAGAATTTTTCTTTACAACATGCCCGACCATTTGCCCTATTATGAACAAAAAGATGATTGAAGTTCAAAATGAGTTTTTTGGAAACCCGAACTTTGGAGTGGCTTCAGTTTCAATCAATCCGGATTTTGATACGCCCGAAGTTTTAAATGCTTATGCAAAGGAGTACGGTGTTAATAGCCCAAATTGGCACATGTTAACAGGAAAGCCAAAAGAGGTTGTGTACGATTTATCTAATAATGGATTTAAATTATTTGCTGGGGTAGCGGGAGAAGAAGTTGGTGGTTTTGAGCATTCTGGCTTATTCGCTTTAGTAGATAAAAACGGTTACATAAGATCTAGGTATGATAAAGATGGAAACCCGATAATGTACTACAGAGCATTAAAGGAGAACGAATTTGAAGATCAAATAAAAGAATTGAAAGAGGATATTAAAATTTTACTAAATGAGTAATCTAAGTAAAGAAAAGAAATACAATAGAATAATTACAATTTTGTCTATTGTTTTACCATTGGCAGTTGCTGCTTTGTTTGGAATTAAGATTGATGTTGAGTTACCGGTGTTTTTACCACCAATTTATGCCTCAACAAATGCCTTGACAGCAGTACTTTTAGTTTTTGCAGTTGTTGCAATAAAAAAAGGAAATAGAAAATTACACGAACGGTTAATTAAAGTTGCAATTTCACTTTCAGTGTTGTTTTTGGTTTTGTATGTATTATATCATATGACTTCAGATTCTACATCCTATCAAGGCGCATATCGAAATCTATACTTGGTCATTTTAATAAGCCATATTGTTTTGTCTGTAGTTGTAATTCCATTTGTCTTGGTTACCTATGTGAGAGGATTGTTAGGAAAGTTTGAAGCACATAAAAAAATAGCGAAATATACATTTCCGATTTGGTTGTATGTGGCAGTTACTGGAGTTGTGGTGTATTTAATGATTTCACCTTATTATTAAAATGAAAAAGCGCATACTCATATTTATGTTTTCTCTATTTGTTGTTGTAGAATCATCAGCTCAATGTGCTATGTGTAAGGCAGTAGTGGAAAGTGGAGATACTGAAGTGGCTGAAGGATTGAATGACGGCATTATGTATTTGATGGCATTCCCGTACATTCTTGTAGGCGGATTATTGTACTTTATTTACCGTTATAAATTCAAATCAAAAAATTAACACTATAATAAGATTTCATTTTTGTAACATATTGTAGTTTTGTTCGTCATATCAGTAGATTAATTCAAAAGTACTGACTAAGCAAACTTAAAATATCTTATGAAAACAAAATTTTTTGTAGTCGTAGCATTTCTTACAATAGCCATTTCGGCCAATGCTCAAACTAAAAAATGGAACCTTATTGAATGCGTTAATTACGCAATAGAGAATAACATTCAAGTTAAACAAACTGTATTAGATACACTCTTAGCTGTTGAAGATATCAATTCTAGAAAAATGAATTATTTTCAAGGATTAAATGCTTCTGCATCTCACAGATATAATTTCGGAACCTATATCGGTCAATTTGGAACACAGATTTCGAGTGATACTAGAGGTAATTCATTCGGATTAAATACGGGTGTGACTATTTTTAATGGGTTTCAAAATTTAAATGTAAAGAAACAAGCAGATTTAGGCTTAGAATCTAGCAGATTGCAATTAGATATATTAGAAGATAATATATCTGTTATGGTTGCAAACAGCTATTTAAATATCTTATTTAATAAAGAAAACTTAAGGATAGCAAAAGAACAATCTGAAATTACGCAGAAGCAAATAGATCAAATTGAAGAATTGGTAAATTCGGGCGTAAGAGCAAAAGCAGATTTATTTAGTGTTCAGGCGCAATTGGCTAGTGATAATGAAGCGATTGTGAATGCTGAGAATAGTATTGAATTGGCAAAATTAGGGTTGGCACAGTTATTAATGATTTCTCCAGTCGGTTTTGACATTGCTGATGTTTCTGTTGAAATTCCGGATGCAAATTTAAAATACCAAAATTCTGATGAAATATTTAACGTAGCCGTAATTGATAGACCAGAAATAAAAAGAGCGGAACTTGATATTGAAAATTCAGAATTAAATATTGATTTGGCAAAAGGAAACTATTACCCAACTTTAACTTTTGGAGCAGGATTAGGTACATCCTATCAGCATCGTCAGGGTAAAAGTGATGAAATTATTATTGATGATCCATTAAACCCGGGGAATCCAATCGTAATTGATAATAGTTTTTGGACGCAGCTAGATAACAATATGGGTTATAATATGGGCTTCAATTTATCTATTCCTGTATTTAACGGCTTTAGAACAAAGTCTAGTGTTAACCGAGCTATTGTAAATCAAAGAAAAGCAGAGTATAGATTAGAGCAAGAAAAACAAGACTTAAGAACGAATGTAGAAACTGCGTTTACAGATGCAAAAGCTGCATTAAATCAATTTATCGCGTCTGAGGCATCTTTAATTGCACAGAATGCTGCATTTGACAATGCACAGCAAAGTTTTGATTTAGGAGCAATGAACTCTTTTGAATTTGAACAAATTAGAACTCGTAAAATCAACGCTGAATCTTCACTGTTAAGAGCAAAATATAACTTTGTGTTTAAATCTAAATTATTAGAATTCTATTATGGAATTCCAATTGTGACACAAGGTATTAGCTTTAATTAAATCAACATACTGAAAAAGGAAATGAAGGCGTTCAACGACTATTATGGTCGTTGAACGTTTTTTTTGTAATTCGTTATATTTGCGCAAACAAAACAAGACACCTTGGCTTTAATTTTAAATATAGAAACTTCCACTAAAAATTGTTCAGTTTCACTTTCAGAAAATGGTGAGGTAATTGCCATTAAAGAATTGAATGATGGAAATTATTCGCATGCCGAAAAGTTGCATGTTTTTATTCAAGAGGTTTTAGATGTAACGAACAAAAGTTTTTCGGATTTAGAGGCCGTAGCCGTAAGTAAAGGGCCAGGGTCTTATACTGGCTTGAGAATTGGTGTTTCTGCTGCTAAAGGACTTTGTTTTGCGTTAGATATCCCATTAATATCAGTAAATACACTTCAAAGTTTAGCAATGCAAGTTCAAACTGAAAACGGATATATAATTCCAATGTTGGATGCGAGAAGAATGGAGGTTTATAGTGCCATTTTTGATGTTAATTTTAAAGCGATTCGAGAGGTGCAAGCGCAGGTGCTTGATGAATTTTCATTTCAGAGCTATTTAATAGAAAAGCCCGTTTATTTTATCGGTGACGGTGTTGCAAAAACAAAAGAATTGATTAAAAATAGCAATGCACACTTCATACAAGATAAATTACCTTCTTCCCGCGAGATGGCTTCTATTTCAAACGCGAAATATTTAGAAAATCAATTCGAAGACGTTGCTTATTTCGAACCTTATTATCTAAAGGATTTTTTGGTTACTCCCTCTAAAAAGAAAGTTTAATTAAATTTATTTAATGCTTCTAATAATTCTTCTTCCTCTAGGCGTTCTTTATAATTAGGATTGACATAATTATATAATACTTTTCCGTTTGTATCTAAAATATAGACAGCTGGAACTGGAATTACATTCGAATTTTTATCATCAGAAAAATCTAACAACATATTTGAATACCTCTCCGGAGCCTTAATGGCAAGCCCCATAGCTTGCATCAATTCTGTTGAAGCATCAGAATACAATTCATATTTCAAACTATTCTTATCTATGTTTTCGCTCAATTTTTCTGGACTATCAGGACTAATAGCAATAACTTGATATCCTAATTCCGATATTTGATCTTGAATTGCACCAACAGCTGCCAAATGCTTGTTACAGTAAGGACACCAACCTCCTCTAAAAAACACCAATACTGTTTTTTGCTCCGAAGCAATTTTCGAAATTGATTTACTATTTCCAAGATAAGAAGTCACTTCAACAGTGGGAATAGTTGCACCTATTTTTAAAGGTTCAATTTGGGTTGCATCTTCAAAAACCTGCGCATTAATTATAAAACTGCTTAAGAAAAGTAATAAGGTAAGTATATGTCTCATTGTAAAAATTTTGAATTAATAGTCCGATTAAACTTTAAAACTTACACTATTTTATTCTTTTAATTGATCAATATAATGTTGATCTAACGCTTCTGAATCTTTATACTTAATTCTAAGGTCTTTAAGTCTTTTTTTAAGATCCAAGACTACCTCTGCATATTCGGGATTGTCATAAACATTGTTTAGCTCATTTGGGTCTTTTAAACGATCATATAACTCCCATTCATCCACATCATGGTAAAAGTGCGCAAGTTTGTATTCAACGGTTACAATTCCATAATGTCTTTTAACCATATGAACAGCCGGATACTCATAATAGTGATAATACACTGCATTTCTATCCCATTTTTCTATATCACCTTTTAATAAAGGAATCAGACTTTCTCCTTGCATATCATTCGGAGCAGCAATTCCAGCCGCTTCTAAAAATGTTTGTGCAAAATCTAAATTCTGAACCATTTCTTCACTCGTAGTACCAGCCTTAATTTCATTTGGCCAACGAATTAAAAGAGGTGTTTTAAAGGATTCATCATAAATGAATCGTTTGTCAAACCAGCCATGTTCACCTAGATAAAATCCTTGATCAGAAGTGTAAATTACAATAGTATTTTCTGCCAATCCACTCTCGTCTAAATAATCCAAAACACGTCCTACATTATCATCAACTGAAGAAATAGTGCCTAGGTAATCTTGCATATAGCGCTGGTATTTCCATTGCATTTTTTCTTCGTCAGTCATAGTAGGCCAATTCGTCTTAAAATCATCATTTATTTTATCAAGCGTTGGCTTGTATTTCGCTTTTTGTTCAGCGTTTGCCCTGTTATATGGGCCAGAGAATCCATCTACGCCACCCCACATAAACGGAGGGACTTTAGGTGAAACACCACCCATTTCCTCAATAGTTTCTGGTCTTATTTTAGAATCATGCCCATACTTCATATGGTTTAACAAATTCATCTCAGCAGTTTTTGCTGCTGTGCCTCTATTGCTATAATCATCAAATAAAGTTTCTGGTTCTGGAAACGTTTTTTGCGAGAATTCCGCCATTTTCTCAGGACTCGGCCACCATGGTCTATGTGGTGCTTTATGCAAATACATCATCATAAACGGTTTTTCCGGATTTCGTTTTTCCTTAAGCCAATTAAGCGTTAAATCTGTGATGACATCGGTAACATAGCCAGTTATGGTAGTATCTCCTTTTGGAGTAATAAACTTTGGGTTGATATAATTTCCTTGTCCTGGTAAAATCATAAAATCATCAACCCCTTTTGGGTTGTTTCCAAAATGCAATTTTCCATACATAGCAGTTTCATAACCTGCTTTTTGAAATAGTTGTGGAAATGTAACATTGGAAGTGTCGAATGGATTGGACTGCCTATTGTCTATTTTACCATTAATATGAGTGTGTTTTCCTGTTAAAATTGTTGCTCTAGACGGAGCGCAAATAGAATTGGTAACACAAGCATTGTTGAATTTAATACCCTCATTGGCCAATCTGTCTATATTCGGCGTTTCAATTAATTTGTTGCTGTATGTACTGATAGCTTGATAGGCATGATCATCAGACATTATAAAAAGAATATTCGGCCGTTTTTTTTCAGATGTAACTGCATTTTTACTGCAAGCAGAAAAAGCGATAGTTAGAACAATTAGTAATCCAATATTTTTCATAATTTCATATTTGTTAGAAGGCATTTTACAAAAACATTCATGAAGCAATGCGGTAAACAGAGGGCTTTACAGAGGTAGTAAAAGTATATTTTAAAAGAATGTATAAATTATAAATGAAATCAAGGCCAGAATTGCGGGTATTGACTGCACATAGAACAAAGATATTTTTTTAGTAGAATAAGCTCCATAGATTCCTGCAATTATAATACAGGTTAAAAAGAATGGAATAACATGATAGTAGGTAGATACAACTCCCCAAAGTAATCCCACTGCTAGAAAACCATTGTATAAGCCTTGATTGGCAGCAAGAACTTTACTTTGCTCGGCAAACTCTTTATTAAGACCAAAAGTTTTTAAGCCTTTTGGTTTGGTCCATAAGAACATTTCTAAAATCATAAAATAGATATGTAAAAAGGCAACAATAACGGTCAGAAAAATTAAGGTGTAATACATTCGATATACTTTTTTTAGTTATTTCTCAAAATAATAATTCATTTGATCCAGTGCTCTTTCAGTAGTTTCTTCTGGTAATTTACATGCACCATCAACACAGATATAAATCAAAGTTTCATCGACGTTAAATCTACCTTCCATTAGTGGTACATCACTTTCTCCAATAGAGCCTGCAATTAATTTATTGGGGATGTAAACCTGATTAATTTCTTTTAATTTGTAAAGCGATTCCGGTCCAGCGATTGCAATTTCGTAATAACTACTAGAAAAATCACTTGCCAACTGTAACCAGTTGGAATAGCCACTAGGGTATTCGATCATGCTTTCTTTTATATTATTCAACATTTGCTTGCTTGTTTTTAAATAGTGTTTATTTGAATAATAATGACTTAGTTTGGCAAGGTTTCTGGCCATAATTGAGTTTGATGCAGGTATTACATTGTCCGATACTTCCATTTTACGTGCAATAAGGTTTTGATCCTCATCAGAAGTAAAGAAAAACATACCACTTGTGTCATCAAAGAAGTGATCAAAAGTGTAGTCTGCTAATTGTTTGGATGTGTTTAACCATTGCTCATCTAATGTAACTTCATACAAGGAGATAAATGCATCAATCAAAGTTGAGTAATCCTCTAAATATCCATTGATGGTACTTTTTCCGTCTTTGTAATTGTGATTTAATCCACCATCCTCTCGCAACTGACTAGCTACTAAAAAGTGCGCGTTTTTTAATGCAACGTCTAAATAATGTTTCTTATCAAAGACTTTATAAGCATCTATATACCCCCTAAGCATTAAAGCGTTCCATGAAGTTAATATTTTATCATCTAACCTTGGTTTATCTCTTTTTGAACGTTCTTCGAATAATAATTTTTTCCATTCAATTACTGTATTTTTTAGTTCAATTATAGAGATGTTATGTTTTTGAGAAAACGCTTTATCAGATTCATTTCGGATCAGAACATAATTATCATGTTCCCAAAAACCATAGTTATTTACATTGTAATAATCACTAAATAAGTCAAAGTCATTGCCAAGTAATTTTTGTAATTCCGTTTTAGTCCATACATAAAAGGCGCCTTCTTCTAATTCACCTGAAGCAGTGTTGCTATCTGCATCTAAAGAAGAATAAAACCCACCGTTTTCATTCATTAATTCACGCTCAACAAATTCAAGAGTTTCAATTACTGTTTCTTTGTATAACTCATTTTTAGTTAATAAAAAGGCATCGGCATACAGACTCACTAGTTGCCCATTATCATACAACATTTTTTCAAAGTGAGGTACGTGCCACTTTGCGTCTACAGAATAGCGTGCAAATCCACCACCTATTTGATCATACATTCCACCATAGGCCATTTTTGTTAAGGTAGTATTGGTATAGTCCGAAATTTGTTGGTCTTGTGCCTGAAATCCATAGCGTAACAAATACGAATAATTGGTTGGCATTGGAAATTTTGGTGCCGTATTATTACCCCCTAAATTGTAGTCTAACGTAGTTTTCCAATTACTTATGGCGTCTTTAATTTCTTGAGTTGTAAATACAGCTTCATCTGTATTTAAAGTAATTAATTCTGAATTTTGGACACCTTCAGTTAATTTCTCTGCATATTCAATGGCAGTTTCTGGTTTATTTGCATATAGGTCAGACAATTGGTTTAATGCGTTCATCCATTGTTCTTTTTGGAAATAAGTACCTCCAAAAATGGGTCTTCCATCTGGTAGTGTAATGCAATTTAGTGGCCAACCACCTTTACCCGTCATTAATTGTACTGCATTCATATATACCTGATCTACATCGGGTCTTTCTTCTCTATCAACTTTAATATTGATAAAGTTCTCATTCATTAGTTTCGCTACTTCCTCATCTTCAAAACTTTCATGTTCCATTACATGACACCAATGGCATGCGGCGTAACCTACCGAGATAATGATTAATTTATTTTCCTTTTTAGCAAGGTCTAGTGTTGCTTGATTCCAAGGTTTCCAATTAACTGGATTGTGGGCATGTTGTAATAAATAAGGACTTGATTCATTGATAAGATCGTTGGTGTATTTATGTTGTTCCATAGTATCTTTAGTCTGGCTTTTACAACTGGTTACGGTAAGTGCAATGATTAATAATACAAGGAAATTATGTCGCATGAAAATGTTTTTTTCAAATATATAAAAAACAAAAGGCGTCTTGATATTTCAAGACGCCTTTTCTATGTTAAAAATTATGTATCTAGTTTAATACATCTTTAATTCTTGAAACTGCAGTTCTAATGTTTTCCTCAGACGCCGCATAAGAAATTCGAATACAGTTTGGAGCACCAAATGCCTCACCAGTAACAGTTGCAACGTTTGCGGCTTCTAAAATGTATAAGGCTAAGTCTGAAGCATTATTAATTTTAGTTCCGTTTAAAGTCTTTCCAAAAAATGCAGAAACATCCGGAAAAACATAAAAAGCACCTTTAGGCACATTTAATTTGAATCCTTCAATTTCGCCTAATAGTTTTAAAATCATATCTCTTCGTTTATGAAACTCTTTAACCATATAGTTTATTTCAGAAACAGGAGCGTCTAAAGCTGCAATTGTTGCACGTTGCGCAATACAATTGGCACCAGAAGTTATTTGTCCTTGCATTTTTGTACATGCCTTTGCAATCCATTCCGGCGCGCCGATATATCCAATTCTCCAACCCGTCATTGCAAATGCTTTTGCAACTCCATTTACAGTAATAGTCCTATCATACATACTAGGAATTCTAGCAAAACTAAAATTCTTTGCTCCGTAATTTATATGTTCATAAATCTCATCAGAAAGAATGAAAATATTTGGGTGTTTTTCTAAAACTGCTGCCAAGGCCTTGTATTCTTTCTCTGTATAAATTGTTCCACTAGGATTATTAGGAGAGTTAAAGAATATCATTTTTGTTTTTGGAGTAATTGCCGCTTCTAATTGTTCAGGTGTAATTTTAAAATCGGTATCAATAGAAGATGGAATTTCTACAAATGTTGCTTCGCACAAAGTTGCAATAGCTGAATAACTTACCCAATATGGGGCTGGTAAAAGAACTTCGTCACCTGGATTTAATAATACCTGAGCAATATTGGCAATAGATTGTTTTGCACCTGTTGATACAACTATTTGATTAGGTTTGTATTCAAGGTTATTATCACGTTTAAATTTGTTACAGATCGCTTCTTTCAATTCACCATACCCATCCACAGGTGTGTAAGAATTGTAATTTTCTTGTATCGCTTTTATCGCGGCATCTTTAATAAATTCAGGAGTATTAAAATCTGGTTCACCTAAACTTAACCCGATAATATCTTTTCCTTGTTCTTTTAATTCGCGCGCTTTCGCCGCCATTGCCAAAGTTGCCGAAACCGGTAAACTTTGGATTCTGTCCGATAAATGTTGTGACATGGTTTAATTAAAATTTATGCTAGTTGTGGTTTTTTTCCGAGAAATTCTAGTTGTCTGTAATGTTCGGCTACAGCGCCCCACATCGTTTTATACTCGTTGTATGGAAGGCTAAACTCTTTAGCTGTTTCCTTTACAATCTTCGCTAATTTATCATAATGAATATGACTTATATGTGCAAATAAGTGATGTTCTACTTGATGATTCAATCCACCAGTAAAGAATTTTACCAACCAATTTTTTGGTGCAAAATTAGAAGTGGTATATAATTGATGGATGGCCCATGTATTTTTCATATTACCATCTTGATCTGGCATTGGCATATCCGTATTTGGCATTACGTGTGCGAGTTGGAAAATTACACTTAAGATAATTCCTGCAGTATAATGCATAATTAAAAAACCAATTAATACTTCATACCATGCAAAACCTAAAGATAAAGGCAATACAATCCATAGTGCATAGTATATAATTTTTCCAATTACCAGTTTTGTCCATTGTGTAGCCGGATTTGGAAATTTACCATAGGATAATTTTCTTTTTAAATATTGATACGTTTGCTTAAAATCGGTCGTAATTGCCCAATTCATTGTTAGCAAACCATACAAAAAGAAAGAATAATATTTTTGGTACTTATGAATTTTGTACCATTTTGCATGTTTAGAAAAACGAATAATTCTTCCGGCCTCAATGTCTTCATCATGTCCTTGAATGTTAGTGTAAGTATGATGTAAAACGTTGTGTTGAACTTTCCAATTGTAGTCGTTACCGGCTAATATATAAATACTAGATCCCATTAATTTGTTTACCCACTTCTTGCTAGAAAAGGATTCATGATTAGCATCATGCATTACATTCATTCCAACTCCTGCCATTCCAACACCGGTAATAATCATACCTAATATTTGAGCCCAAACAGGCAAGTCCAAAGTGAAAATTAAAATTACAGGAACTAATAACAATGAAAACATTACTATAGCTTTGCTATATAATTTCCAATTCCCAGTTCTTTTTATGTTGTTATCTTTAAAGTAGTTGTTAACTCTTTTATTTAATGTTCTAAAGAATTTTGCCTTATCTACTTTCGAAAATTTAATTGCATTCATTTAATAGGGTATTATAATCGATGCAAAACTACATCAAAAAGTGTTGCAAAGACCTAACATTTGTCATTTTTTGGCGTTAATTATATCTTAATTTAGAATAATGTTAAATTATTAACGATTGATTATCAATTGTATTTTATATAACGCGAGAGATAATAAGAATTTCAATTAATTAATTAAAGTAGTCCTAATTTTTATGATATCAATAGTCTAAATAGTGGTTTTTAGTCTAAACCTTTAAGTTAAGAAGTGTGCCTACATAGTTTTAAAAGTTTTAACTTTGCAAAATATTTATGAATGAACTACTTAATTATTTTCCGAATTTAACAACGGTACAAAAGAATCAATTTGAGCAACTAGAAGCATTGTATAAAGAATGGAATGCGCAAATAAATGTTGTATCTAGAAAAGATATCGATGAGTTATATACACGTCATGTTTTGCATTCATTGGGAATAGCAAAAGTTCAAAAATTTAATTCTGGGTCTTCTGTTTTAGAAATTGGAACTGGAGGTGGGTTTCCAGGAATTCCATTGGCTATCTTATTTCCAGAAACTCAATTTCATTTGGTTGACTCTATTGGAAAGAAAATAAAAGTAGTGAATGGGGTTGCAGAATCACTAGGATTAAAAAATGTGAAAGGAAGTCACATGCGGGCCGAAAAGGTAAAAGGAGAATTCGATTTTATTGTAAGTCGTGCAGTTACAAGAATGGATGATTTTTACAAATGGACGAAAGGAAAAATTAAAAAGAAATCTGAACACGAATTAAAAAATGGGATTCTATATTTAAAGGGAGGAGATCTTAAAGAGGAATTACAGAATTTTCCAAAAGCCACTTTGTATGATTTACCAAACTACTTTGAAGAACCGTTTTTTGAAACAAAAAAGGTAGTACATATTCCAATTAAATTTAGAGGATAGTTATTTAAAACGAAAACTGCCGAAGCGAGTGCACCGACAGTTTCAAAAAACTAACTAAACTTATTATGAAAACTTTTAAGAATACTACCCGGTTAACTACTCCTGGCTTTTGTATTAGTATCCCTTAATGTTGGTTCAAAGGTACATTGGATATCAGTTCTTAATTGCTCGTTTTTGTGTGAATCGTCTTAATGAATTCTTGAAACGACTTAATTTAAACTTGAACCATAAAGAGAATTATAAGATGTATCCGACTAATATAAAAATGAAATTAAAAAGCCTCTATTGTAAAATAGAGGCTTTTTAATTTATAGTTATTGTTATTAGTCAATAAAATCAATTAATTCAACATCGAATATTAAAACTGAACCACCTGGTATTCCATTATAATCGTATATGCCATAACCTAAATGAGAAGGAACGAATAATTTTCCTTTTCCTCCTTGTTTAAAGTATTGAATACCTTCTGTCCAACCAGGAATTACTTGACTTAAATTAAAGAATACACCATTTGGAGAGCTTTCATCAAAAACTTCACCATCCATAAAATATCCTTTATAGACTACAGTTACATCTGCTGTTCCTGAAGGATATTCACCAGAACCTAATTCTTCAATTTGGTAATACAGTCCAGATTCGCTTCTTAGAACATTCGTAATCTCTTGCTCGTCAATATAAGCTTCAATTTGTTCGTCGTTCAGAACTTTATAATCAATTATTTCAATTTCAAAAATTAAAACAGAGCCTGCTGGAATATTTTCTTTTGTACTGTTTCCAAACCCTAAATGAGCAGGAATTAACAACGTACCTTTTCCTCCGTGATTGAATAATTGAAGCCCTTCAACCCAGCCTTGAATTAATCCTTGTAAATTAAATGATACAATTTCTCCTTCAGTATTTTCGAAAACAGTACCATCTATTAATGATCCTTTAAATTTAACAGAAATATCAGAAGTCGCTGTAATTTTATCTCCAGTACCAACTTCATCAATAACGTAATATAATCCGGAAGAAGATTTGGATGCATTTAAGTTATGTTTAGCGATATATTCAATAATTTGTTGATCATTTTCTGCTGAATAATCCGTAATAGGAGTTTCGTCAGATGTACATGCGAATAATAATAAAAATGAAAGGGCGAAAATTGCGTACTTCATAATTCGGGGTTTTAAAATTTTAGGCCGCAAATATAGGGTTATTTCGCTTGTAGCCAACTATCTCTGTTATATTTTATGCTTTCATTAACAGGTTTGTTTAAGTCTTCAAATAAATGTAACGAACTATTGTTGTTAGCAACAAGTTTAACTTTTGTTTCGTTTTTCTTCCCATGTCTTTCAAAAATAATTGTGGCCACTTTATTTGGTTGTAAGTTTGAGAGGATACTATTGAGGTTACTTTCTGCTGTAATTGCTATTGAATCTATTCGAATTATTTTATCACCTTTTGTTAATCCTGCATTATAGGCAGTTGAGCCTATTTTAGGGTAACTTTGAATGATTTGTTCTTTAATACGAGTTCCAAATTCAATTTTGGAAGTATCTGTTACAACCGAAACACCCATTTTAGTGAAGAGCAATTCTAAATCTGGACGTTTTTTTCCAAAAATATAGTTGTTAAAAAACGAAGCTCCAATTTCTTTTCCAGCATACGAAACAAGTACTTCTTCAAGATTTTTATTGGTATATGGAATTTCATTTTTTCCAAACTTATTCCATACCAATTTCATATAATCATCTAAGTTTAAGCCTTCAACTCTTAGCGTTAAATCAAGTGCTAGACCTAGCATTTGTCCATAAGAATAATAGGAGATGAATGTATTATTAAAATACGTTTGGTCTACGGCTTCTGCAGCATCTACAAATACCGCTTGGTTGCTCATTTCGATTGGACCTGAAAATTTGCGTCCAGGAGAATTCCAAACATAGTTAAATGTGCCTTGCATGCTTTTGATGTATTGTGGCATTGTTGTAAGTCCGGCTCTATGGATAATAAGTCCGGTATAGTAATTCGTAAATCCTTCAGCAAACCATAATTCTCCGCTCATATTTGCGGCTTCGTAATTAAATGGTTCTAAGGATTTAGGTCTTATTCTTTCAACGTTCCAAGCATGAAAGAATTCATGAGATACTGTACCGATATTTCTATTAGCGGCTTTTTTTAAACTTCTTGTACTCGTTAAAACTGTGGAGTTTCGGTGCTCCATACCATCTCCATCTACATGTGGTAAATAACAACCTAAAAAAGTATATTCACCATAATCAAATTTTGGTAATTCTCCGAATACCGCTTTTTGCTGCTGTACAATTTTTATGGAGTTTTTAAAATAGGTATCAAATTCAGCAGATGTTCCATTATGGTGCAATGCAAATCGAATGGTTTGTCCATCAATTTCATGGGAGCGCATTTCGTGATTGCTAATTTCCATTGGACTATCCATTAAATAATGTAAGTCTCTTGCGAAATAGGTTGTTCCACTTAAATGTTTTAGTTGTGTAGCAACCTTCCATTCTAAATCTTCTCTTAAGTTGAACGTGACTTCAAAACCTTTAGTAGAAAGACTCGGTGCATATATAAAGGTTGGGGGTGCATTTAAATGCGCATGTGTCTCATCAATCTGTGCATAAGTTCCATCTCCATGATTGGCAAATAATGTATACGAAATGTTTATGGTCCCTGAATGACCAGTAACATTCCATGAATAAGGATCTTTTCTTTCCAGTGCTAATTCCTTTCCATTTTGATCGGTTGCCTTTAGATTAAAAACGTTCTTGACAAATTCGTGTAAAGCATATCTTCCAGGTGAAGTTCTACTCATTCTTAACTCCACATTTTCATCGGTCAAATTGCTGAATGTAGCATTTATTTCTGCTTGATGTAATTGTGCATTTTCAAAGGATAACTCATATCTGCTTTCAACTTGAGCCATTAATAATTGCGTCGAAAATAAAAAAACTAGTGCTAAGGTAAATTGTTTCATAATTATATTTTTATTTAGTATCCAACAGCACCACCATCCGGTCTTACAGTATCAGCGGCGCCAGTGATTATTTTGTTTTCAGAATCATACGTTATGCCCATTAGAACACCTAAACGAGTTCTACTTCGTGTCTTATGTCCCATTGCCTCGAGTGCTTTTCTAGTATCGGGAGAAAGCAAATCTTTTTCATAAGTTAACACATCTGGTAACCATTGATGGTGAACCTTCATGTTTTCAATTGCGCGGTCAATCGGCATTTCAAATTCCAATACATTTAATACGGTTTGAAACACAGTATTGATGATTGTTCTTCCACCTGGACTACCAATTACAAGATATGGTTTCCCATCTTTACCAACTATGGTTGGTGTCATGCTAGACAACATTCTTTTTTCCGGTTCAATTAGATTTGCAGCAGATCCAATTTGCCCTGTCGTTGTAGTTACTCCTTTTTGCGGATTGAAATCTCCCATTTCATTATTAAAGATGAAGCCTAATTCTGGAATTCCAGTTTTAGATCCGTAGCTAGACTCTAAGGTGTAGGTTAAGGAAACTGCATTTCCATCTTTATCCATAATGGAGATATGTGTCGTGTTATCACCATCATAAATCTGACCATATTTTGTAGGGTCACTAACCGATGCTTTTTGCATGTCTAGATTGTTGAATCGGTTTTGCGCATGCTCCTTTGAAGTTAGTTTGTCTAAAGGCATATCTAAATTGAAATCAGGATCTCCTAAATGCTCGGCTCTATCTGCAAAGGCTCTTCGCATAGTCTCGGCCATAATATGAACATATTCGGTAGAATTGAATTCGACTTTTTCAAAATCTACCAATTCCATCATGTTCATCATTTCAATTAAAGCAACTCCACCAGAACTTGGTGGGGGCATTGAATAAATATCATAACCTTTGTAAGTACCCTTCACCGGTTTTCTTTCAATAGCTTCGTATTTGGCAAGGTCTTCTTCGGTAATTATTCCGCCATTTTCCTTCATGTGTTTTGCAATGGTTTTAGCAACTTTTCCTTTATAAAAACCATCCTTTCCTTGATCTCTAATGATTGAAAGTGTGTTCGCTAAAGCCGGTTGTTTCCATATTTCAGTTGGTTTTACACGTACTTTTTTATCATTTAAAAAATAGTTCGCCATGAATGGATATACGGTATCGGCAAAATTTTCAGCAGCTCTATTTAAAGACCAGTTAAATTCGAATCCATTTTTTGCTTGCTGTACTGCAGGGTCTACCAATTCATTCCATGGTAGGTTTCCATATTTTTGATGTGCTTTATACAAACCAGCAACTGTACCAGGAACACCTACTGCTGTTAATTCTGTTCTGCGTCTGCTGTAAACCACATCACCATTTTCATCAAGGTACATGTCTTCAGTTGCCGCCAATGGTGCTTTTTCTCTAAAATCTATTGTGGTTGCTTCTCCATCAGCATCCATAAAAACAATAAAGCCACCACCACCAATATTGCCTGCAGATGGTAGAGTAACTGCTAAGGAAAAAGCAGTTGCTACGGCAGCATCAATGGCGTTACCACCTTTTTTTAGTACGGAAACTCCAACATTAGATGATAATTTGTTAGATGACACCACCATTCCGTTTTTTCCGTAGGTTTGAGAATGTAGCGTTGTTGTTATAAATAGAAATAATAATGAAAGCGCAAATGCTTTCGTTTGGTGAGCGAGGTATTTCATTTGAATTATAAAAAGTTAGAATAACAAATAAACAAAAAAACCACATCATAAAGATGTGGTTTTTGAATTAATATAGGTTTAAAATTATCCTAAAAATGGATATCTATAATCTGTTGGTGGCACCAAGGCTTCTTTCATAGTTCTTGGTGAAACCCAACGCAACAAGTTCCAGATAGAACCTGCTTTATCATTTGTTCCAGAACCACGACTTCCTCCAAATGGTTGCTGTCCTACAACTGCGCCCGTTGGCTTGTCATTTATATAGAAGTTACCTGCAGCATTTTGCAATGCTTTGGCAGCAAAATCAATTGCATATCTGTCTTGACTAAAGATAGCACCTGTTAAGGCATATTCAGATGTTTCATCAACCAATGTTAACGTATTTTTCCAATCAGCATCTTCATAAACGAATACAGTTAAAACAGGGCCGAATAACTCAGTACACATGGTTGTGTATTTTGGGTTTGATGTTACAATTACTGTCGGTTCTATAAAGTATCCTTTAGATTTGTCATAACCACCACCTACAATAACTTCTGCATCAGAATCGTTTTTTACTTGGTCTAAATATGAAGAAATTTTATCAAAAGAACCTTCATGAATTACCGCATTGATAAAGTTTGATGGATCTTCTGGACTTCCCATTTTAAATGAGTTTACATCTTTTACCAATTGCTCTTTAACTGCTGGCCAAATACTTTTTGGAATATAAGATCTTGATGCTGCAGAACATTTTTGTCCTTGGTACTCAAAAGCACCTCTAGACATTGCTGTAGCAACTTGAATTGGGTTCGAAGATGGGTGTGCCCAAATAAAATCTTTACCTCCAGTTTCACCAACAATTCTTGGATATGATCTGTACGTGTTAATGTTATTTCCAATTTGCGCCCATAAATGTTTAAAGATGTGCGTTGATCCTGTAAAGTGCAATCCTGCAAAATCTTTATGGTTTAAAACAACATCACTAATCATTGCTGGATCTCCGTAAACAACGTTTACAACGCCATCTGGCAATCCTGCTTCTTTAAATAACTCTACAATTACCTGAGCAGAATATACTTGACTGTCTGAAGGTTTCCAAACACATACATTACCTAACATTGCAGGAGCAGCAAATAAGTTTGCAGCAATAGCAGTAAAGTTAAACGGTGTAACAGCGTAGATAAATCCTTCTAATGGACGGTATTCCATTCTGTTCCAGATTCCCTTATCAGAAATAGGTTGATTCTGATAAATCTCTGTCATAAACTGAACATTAAATGTTAAGAAATCAATCAACTCACAAGAAGCATCAATTTCTGCTTGGAATACATTTTTAGACTGCGCTAACATCGTAGCAGCATTCATTTTTGCTCTGTATGGCCCTGCTAATAATTCGGCAGCTTTTAAGAAAATAGCAGCTCTATGCTCCCAAGGCATGTTTGCCCAATCTTCTTTAGCAGCTAAGGCTTTTTCAATTGCCAAATCAACATGTTGTTTTTCAGCTTTATGATAGGTTCCTAAAATATGTTTGTGATCGTGCGGAGGTGACATTGTTGCCGTATCTCCAGTTCTGACTTCTTCAGAACCTATGTACATTGGAACATCAATTGTTTCATTGTACATCTTTTTATAAGTGTTTAATACATTCTCGCGTTCTGGTGTTCCAGGTGCGTATGATTTTACCGGTTCGTTCACTGCTTTAGGAACGTTAAAAAATGCATTTGCCATGTCTAAAAATTTAAATATTTTTGGACGACAAAATTACGAAATTCTTAATCAGTTTGATAGTAAATTAGTTAGATATATTATGAATATATTAAAGTTGGTTAATATTGTACTATCAAAATTATCAGAATCATAAAATATGTGCACAGTTACTTTTTTACCATTAAGCGATACCAACTTTATATTAACATCCAGTAGGGACGTACCCTTTGCTAGGAAAAAAGCAAGTACACCTAAAGAATATATAGAAGATGGGGTAAAGATTACCTATCCAAAAGATGGAGATGCTGGCGGTTCTTGGATTGGGAGCAGCGAAAAGAAACGTTTGATATGTTTGCTAAATGGAGGGTATAAAGATCATATAATTCAAGATTCTTATAGAGCAAGTAGAGGTTTGATTGTTAAGGAACTTTTAAAGGCTTCTGATACAAAAAATGCGCTATCAACTATAGATTTAACCAATATTGAACCTTTTACTTTAGTTGTAATAGATTGGAATGATGGGATTGAATTATTAGATTTTGTATGGACTGGTGAAAAAAGACATTTGTTTAGCATTCCTAAAACGCCACATATTTGGTCATCATCTACCTTGTATGATGATGCTACAAAAAAGTTGAGAGAAGATTGGTTTGAAGATTGGCAAAACAAGCAAGCCGATTTTAAGCAGTCAGATATATTGAAATTTCATAAAACAGCGGGTAATGGCAACCCAGAAACGGATGTGTTAATGAAGCGAAAAGGCGGAGGTACAGTGAGTATTACCGCGGTATCACTGGTTAATGATGAGGCCATTTTTACCTATGAAGCAATCGATTAATCTAGCATAAATGCCAATATAGAAATTATCATAACTGCAATCGTTGCAAGAGTGGAGTATACCCAATTCAGTAACGCGAATTTTATAAACGTTTTTATAGCACCTTGTTGATAGAATTTTCGAAGCGCTAAGAATAAATAAATTAAAAAGAGCAACATAAAAATCCAGAAATTCTCATAATTAGAGACCAAACCAATTAAAGTAGAAATTAGAAGCAACAAAAAGAATACAGTCTGTGTATGGAAAACAAATACCAAATGTTCCATATAATTCATATGTTTTCTGTAATAGAACAGCTTTAATGAAAGTGCAAACAGAGGTAAGAAAATAAAGAGACCAATCGAAAAATAAGAAATTGACTTGTTAATAAGAGGTGCAAAATTTTGATTTTCTATCAGATCTACATTCTTTTTGATTCGAGTTGCCTGTTCAAAATAAAACGAGTTCCAAAAGTTTACAGGATATCCGAGTTTTTTTAAACTGGTTTCAGTTTGATGTTTACCGGGATTATTAACCAAAAATGAATAGAAATCTTCGATTTTGTCAGATCTGGAAATACTATCAAATTGATGATTTTTCTTGTCAATATTATAAATTGTATCGACTATCATTTTTGAAAAATTAAAACCTCCTGATGTCTTTTTAATGATTTCATTTTTCACCGAATCTCTTATCATTTTATTTTCAACTAAAAGAGAGTCCACCAATACCTTTTCCTTTTCATCGAGGTTTGCTACTCCTTGCTGTAATAGCGAGTCAATGACAGCAACATCGCCCTCATTTATATTTGGATCGAAATTTATTTCATCAAAATTAGAAGTCCATCCAAAAATCAAAAAGAACAAAATGGAAACATGTAAATACATTTGAAAAGGATTTACATAGCGTTTTCGTTTTCCATCAATAAAATCTTTAGAAACTTTTCCGGGTTTAATAATAAGAGGCACTATGGTTGTCCAAAATCGAGAATCGTAATTGAAAAACCCAGAAATTAATTGACCGAGAAAACTAGCAAAAGATAATTTCTCTACATTTTTCTGACCACAATAGGAACAGAAATTATCATCTGCTGCCAACGGTTTACCACAGTTTAAACACTCTGGCAAAACAGATTTAATGGTAGAAACCTCTTTTTTCTTTCTAAGACGCAATTTCATTTAATGGAGAATTATGCCACTAAAATAATCAATCAAAACAGAATGTGAAACAAGAATTAATTTAAGGCACCTGATGCCAATAATTGAAATGTAGGAATTTGTACTAAAAATGGTTTTGTAGTTGTGAAATTTACCATTTCATAATAGCCATTCATTGCTCCGAGTGTACTAGTTAATAAACAATGTGATCTGTAACTGTGTGACCCTCCCGGTTTTAAAATTGGTTTCTTACCTACAACTCCTGCACCCTCTACAATTTCGATATTATTTAGGGAATCAAAAATATTCCAATGACGCGCTAATAACTGAACGGAATCGTTACTTTGATTTTCTATGGTTATTTTATAATCAAAGGCGTAGTGTAAACGTTCATGATGGTAACTTGTACCAACGAAGTTAGTTTCTACTGAAATTTTAATACCATTTGTTACTTGTTGAACCATAATAACTTATTGCTAAGTTGGGTGTAAAAATAAGACTTTTTTTTGAGTGGGACATCAATTTAAGATTCTGTCCGATTTTCCATATCCAATACCAACTACTTGATCATAACGAGCACCGAAGGGCCTGTAGTATACCAAAACGGTATAATCGTTCTCTGTTAAGTGAAAAGAACCGTCAATGTCATGATTGCTTCTGTTACCGTCTTTATCTATAGTTAAATATTGGTAATTGTAAAAACCTTGTTTCATTAAAACAATCGCTTCGTATTTTCCAGTATCAGGATTCATCTTCATTTCAAATTCATCTCTGGCTTCCCAATTGTTAAAAGCCCCATTGATATAAATTCGTTTTCCTCTTAAATCTTCTAAGGATTGTAAAGAAAAGAACACCCATGTGTAGTCAGCATCTAAATCTGGGTTCTGACCGCCATCAATTGTTCTAATTACAAAGTTTCCGTTGATGTCTGGATTTAATGAATAAGGGAGGTCTATGCGTTCTTCGTCTGTAAACAGGATGGTATGGTATAAATTCGGACCAGAATCTACTCGAGCAATTTCAATATTAGCATCTCTAACACCTTTACTATCAAAGTAACGAAATTCATTTCCAGCCCAAAAATTGGTTTCATTTACATACTTGTAAATAAGTTGCTGCCCTCTATAGTATTGAGGCTTTAAATGTGTCATTGCTGTATTCCAATCGTTATTTTGCATTAATACAACCTTTACTTCTTCAGACGGGTTGTTAATTATAACATTTGGGTATTTTATATCAAATTCAACATATTGCTTGGTGTCGTATGCACTTAAATCGCGAGAGCGTCGTATTTCAATTCCAGCGCTAACTTTCTGTTCATACAAAACAAATTTCCGAACAAATGCTACTTGATCGAATTCGTCGTATACGGTTATTTTATAATTACCGGTTAGTCTAAATTTAGTTTCGTTGTTAGGAAAAGTGACCTTGTAATGTGTGTAAAATTGAAGTGTGTTAAACGAGTTCTCATAGTTTCTTATGCGATCCGTTTGATAACCGATTAAGTATTCTCTATCAGACAATCCAGAAGGGTTCCAATCAAAATCATAGTGTTCAATTTTGTAGTAATACTCTTTTTGATCCGCTTCCAAATCATCAAAAGACAATTCAAACCTTTCACCCATACGCATTATTGGAACGTACCTATTTGGTGCTAGTGGTCTTAAAACAACACTTTTTACATGATTTGCCTGTTCTGGGTAAGATAATTGAGCAAATGAAAAAGTAGAGAGTAAAAGGGAAAAAAGGAAAATAAACTTTTTAATCATAACAAGTTTTGGACAAGAGTTATGCCAAAGATAGATGAATTATTTTTTAACCAATCGTAAAACTTCCTCACCACTTTCTTCGTGATAATATTGTTTTAAGAATTCGAATCCATATTTGTCATAAAATGCTCTACCGATACTGTTTTTTTCAAAAACTTCAACCTCTAATGTTTCATGTTCTGAACTAATATATTTGACCAATTGCGTTCCAATTCCTTTTGAATGGCTTGAGGGCGTTACAAATAAGCCACCTATTTCATTGCCAATCATACTAATAAAACCTAGTATTTCACCTTCAATTTCGTAGACCCAAGTATCAGAATTTGGCATGTATAAATTGCGCATGTCATTTTTAACCTTATCCACAAAAACAGCGTCTAAAAACGGATGTGCCATGCTAGATGCTTCAATCCATATTAACATTAAGGCATCTAAATCTTCAGGTGTATGCTTTCTAATCATTGGTTTTGGTTTTGTTAGACATAACTAAGTTAATCAATTTTTAATAAATGTTTAGGTATTGGAAACTTAGCGGATTCCATTTGGCATGTCCAACTTGCAATCCACCATCTATTTTCTGAATAGATAAGTTGTATACTATTTACTCCTTTGAAATCTGAAGGTGTATCCTTTTCTGTTCTGATTTCAAATGCGCTCCAAACCTGAGCCATGTTTCCGTAAGTTTCTACAATTCTTCCTAATTCAAGTTCGTACAAATCTACCTTACCAGTTAAAGCAAACGGAATATATTCCGCTTCTAACGGGTGTTTGTCTACTTTACCATCCTCATTAATTCTTGTAATCTGTACATCGGGCACATGTAAAAACTCATCTCTTTCAAATTGATATGAATCTTCTTTTGCTCCAGAGATAACGTCGTAATACGCAGAAATTATGGAATCTATGGATTCAACATCTTTTTGATAAGGGCTTTCTGGGTTTTGAGCAAAAGTAGTGATAGATAAAAAACAGACAAACAACAGAAAATTTTTCATAAAAATTGATTTGAAATTTAGTAGGTTACTTACAAATATACTTTTATTACCAATAAAAAAGCCCCCAATTCTTTGAGGGCTTTTAACTAATCAACAGCTGAGTATTCTAGGTTACTCATATTTTAAGGCATTTACTGGATCTGAATTTGCTGCAATATAGGCTTGTGAACTTACGGTTATTAAGGCAATAATCATACTTAGTAAGGTAGCAAATATGTATGGTAAAATTGGCATCTCAATTTGATAAGAGAAATTATTCAGCCAATTTTTTGCTAGTAAATAAATAATAGGCCAAGAAATAATGTTGGCGATTAATACCAACTTTAGAAAGTCTTTAGTCAACATATTCATGATTCCGCCAACTGAAGAGCCTAGCACCTTTCTAATACCTATTTCTTTTGTACGTTGTTCTGCGGTAAATGACGATAGTCCATAAAGTCCCATAGCAGAAATGATGATTGCCAAAATAGTTAGAAATAAAAACATGGTACCAAAATTTTCTTGCTGCTTTAATAAAGCGCCAAATTTTTGGTCTAAGAAAGTATATCTGAATGGATGTGTTGGTTCTAGTCGGTTCCATTCATCTTCGATATAACTAATAGTGGTTTGTGCATCGTCTGCAGAAATTTTGATAGAGGCGAACCACGTATAGTTGTCTATTCTAAATACCATTGGTCTAATTTCTTGATTGAATCCTTCCGTATGAAAGTCTTCAATTACCCCAACAATGTTTCCATAACTTATACCAGTATCATCTATGTACGCGCCTAATCTTTTTCCAACCGGATTTTCGATGTTGTAACTTTTAACGGCAGTTTCATTCAAAATAAAAGAAGGAATAGAATCTATATCCTGCTCTATGTTAAAGAGCCTTCCTTCTAACAGATTAATTTCTAAAGTTTCAAAGAAATCATAGTCAACTTCCATATTCCACAGTGCCATTTGCTCTTTACTTCCTTCCAATTCAAACATATTCTGATTTGGATTATCTCCAGGTAAAAAAGACGAGCGCGAAACACCTAGTACATTACTGTTCTTCAGAAAGACTTCTTTATATGTTCTAAAATTGTCTGCCATGTCATCGGTTTGTAAGGGCACTACAATTACTTGATCTCCATTAAATCCAATATCTTTATTATGTAGAAAGGAGATTTGATTAAAAATAATAATCATTCCAATAATTAATATTCCGGATGCAGTAAATTGAAAAATGACCAGTACCTTTCTTAAAATAGCACCACCTTTGGTTTTTGTAAAATCTCCTTTTAGTACTGAAACAGGTTGAAAAGAAGATAAGAAAAAGGCTGGATAACTTCCTGCGAATAACCCGTAGCATAACGTAACAATAAAGGCAAAAATAATTGTTTTATTAAAGGATGCATTGAACAGGGTTATTTCAGTATTCATAATATTATTAAAGCCTGGAATAAAGAGTTCAACCAAAATTAAAGCGAGAAATAATGCAATAAAACTTTGAATAATTGATTCGGTTAAAAATTGACCAATTAACATTGTTTTCGAGGCACCAGATACTTTTCTAACACCCACTTCTTTTGCTCGCTTGCTAGATCGAGCTGTAGATAGGTTCATAAAATTAATTCCGGCAATAAGAATTACTAAAATGGCGATTCCCATGAAAACATAGATATACATAATATCACCATTTTGTTCTATCTCCCAATCTTTATGAGAGTGTAAATGTATACTGGCTAAAGTTTCTAAATGGTATGCATAAGAATTTCCTCCTTGGTAGAATTCTGAAATAGGAGTTTTCGTGAATTCTTCTATTTGAGGTTCTACATTTTTCATGAAACTGGCGCTCATACGCTCATAGAATTCATCTCGATCAACTCCTTCTCTTAACTTTATATATGTATTAAAATTATTTGAAACCCATTGGGGATTAACCTGGTTGCTTGCCACAAACATATCAAATTGAAAATGGGAGTGACCACGTTGCTTCTTAACAACGCCCGTAACAATATAATCTCTTCTGTTGTCATAGTTAACAACCTTTCCCATAGGGTTTTCGGTTCCAAATAGTTTTGAAGCAGTTTCTTCGGTCAGAACAATATTGTTATCATCTTTTAATGCCAACGTAGGGGATCCATGTACAAAATCGTAATCAAAGACCTTAAAAAATGCACTATCTGCAGAAACTTCTTTTTTGATGTACACTTTGTTTTCTTCATAGCGCATCATTATTTCCTGACCCCTTGTCCTTATACGAGTAACAGCTTCTACTTCTGTAAATTCATCTCTTAGTGTTTGAGCAGCGGGGCTGGGAGAAATAGGAGCATCAATTTGTTGTCCAAGAGCATGCGCTTTCAGTCCAATTCTATGTATGCGCTCATATCCACCCCAATGTTTGTCATAACTTGTTTGGTCATTTATAAATAAAAACACCAAAATTGTTATAGTTAAGCCTAGTGCTAGACCAAGAATGTTTATAAAGGCGAAAACCCTATTTTTATTAAGCGTTCTAAACGCAACTTTTATATAATTTTTAAACATGACAATTTGCGTTTTAAATTAGACTGCTTTTTGTGTTAAAGTACTTTTCTTTTCAGAAATTACTTGGCCATCTAACAAGTTGATAATTCTACCTGAATAACTAGCATCATGAGACGAGTGTGTTACCATAACAATGGTGGTTCCTTCCTCGTGCAATTCGCATAACAACTCCATTACTTCGTTACCGTGAGAACTATCTAAGTTTCCGGTTGGTTCATCGGCAAGAACTAATGGTGGTCTCGTAATTAAGGCTCTAGCTACGGCAACTCGTTGTTGTTGTCCACCAGATAATTGTTGTGGAAAATGTGAACTTCTATGTGAGATTCCCATTTTTTCAATGATTTCATTTACGCGTTGTTTGCGCTCAGATTTTGAAACCTTATTATAAATTAAAGGAAGTTCAATGTTTTCAAAAACGGTTAATTCATCAATTAAATTGAAGTTTTGAAATACAAATCCAATATTGGCCTTACGCACATTAGAGCGTTGTTTCTCATTAAAATGACCAACTTCTTCACCTAAAAATTGATAAGAGCCACTTTCTGGCTTGTCAAGTAGACCTAGCACATTTAAAAGAGTTGATTTCCCACATCCTGAAGGCCCCATAATTGAAACGAATTCTCCTTTTTCTATATTAAATGAAATTTTATTTAATGCAGTTGATTCTATTTCGTCAGTTCTGTACACTTTTGTTAGGTCTGTTAATTGTATCATGTTGTATATTTTTAGTGTTAATTGATCTTTATTGTTTCGTAATTTTTATAAGCGTCATATGAGGAAGTAATTATTTTTTCGCCTGGGCTTAATCCGGCTAAAACTTGATAATAAGACGGGTTTTGACTTCCTAATTTTATTGTTCGTTTATGTGCTCTTCCATTTTCATCTACTACATAAACAAACTGACCGCCTGAAGAATGAAAGAAGCCTCCTCTTGGAATTAAAATTGATTTTTCTGCTTCATCTAATTCCAAATTAACTTGTATGTTCTGTCCAATAGTTATGGATTCTGGAATATCACTTACAAATACCAATTCAATTTCAAAGTTTTTATTAATAACCTCAGGTAATACTTTTTTAACTTTCAATTCTAAGATTTCACCATCAAAAGAAAAACGAGCCAATTGCCCTGGTTTTACAGAACTCAGGTAATAATCATTTACCATTCCTTTAATTTTAAATCCGCTTTGAACATCAATTTTCGCTACTGTTTGGTTGCGGTTATAACTTTCGCCAATAACCGGGTCAAAAGAAGATAGCATACCATCAACAGGTGCTTTTACCAACATTTTTTCAATGTTTTGATGAATCATATTCAAGTTGCGCTGCATCATGTTTATTGATTTGTTGATCTGTTCAATTTGAATTTTGTTGTCTGCAGAACTCTTTTTTACGTTTCTATCCATAAAATCGCGTTTGTTCTCTAAATATTTATAAGATTCTTGGCGATCTATAAAATCATTTTTGGCAATGATATCTTTAGCATATAAAACGGAGTCTACTTTGTAATCACGTTCTACTTCAGCCAAACTATTTTCACTGTCAATTAGCGATTCTGCTAAATTTCGCTGGTCCTTTTCTAACGTGAGTTTTAAATTTCTAAGGTTGTTAATTTGCTCGACAATGGCAGTTTCCTGATTCATATAATTTAATGTAACTGCAGGGTTTGAAAGCCGTACTAAAGGAGTCCCTTTCTTTACATAGATGCCGTCTTCGATAAATATTTCTTCAACAGATCCACCTTCTAATGTGTTTACGAGTACCAAATTAACAGGTTCAATGTCCCCATTAATTAGGATTACATCCTGAAAGTCATCTTCAATTACTTTCTTAATTTGAATTTTAGAGGCATCTAAATTGTATTCTTTTTTATTGAATGATTTAAACCCAAAAAAGGCAATCACAACAAAAACAACGACTCCAATAATGCTATACACTTTTTTAGGTGTCCATTGTTTTTTTTCAATTTTTCGATCCATTCCCATTTGTTTCATGTGCTATTTTGTTGGTTGATTTTACTAGTTTTTATAAAATAATGAGCTGTAACAATGTGCTAATGGTCTTAATTAATACGAGTGTAAGTGATATCATAATTTTGTTTTCTTAGTTGCCAATCATAATTCAAGTGGTGTGCCATAAAAAGTTAAATTCATAAATTACTGATAATCAAGCGATAAAATTTTTATACAAAGATTAGAACTGTTCATTTTCGTACAGTTTGTTGTCCGTTTTCGAACAATTTGTATTTTCGTGTTTCATTTTAAGAAGTATCAATGGCCAAAATAAATGCTACAATTCTCATCATTGATGATGATGAAGATGTATTGCTATCAGCAAAACTGCTGTTGAAAAAGCAATATTCAAAAGTGATAACGAGAAGCGACCCAAAAGAAATCAATCAATTAATTAGTTCTGAGCAATTGGATGTAATTGTTTTGGATATGAATTATCGCATTGGATTTAATGATGGTAAGGAAGGGATGTATTGGTTAAAGCATATTAGAAGTATCAATTCTAATATAGTTGTTATTTTAATGACAGCATATGGAGAAGTGGAATTGGCAGTGAATAGTATTAAGGAGGGTGCTTTTGATTTTATTCTAAAACCTTGGACCAATGAAAAGTTTTTGGCGACTATTAATGCTGGGTTAGAATTGAGTCGTAAAAATCAAAAAATAGATTTATTAAAATCTACCAACGAAGTTTTAAGCGATAACATAGCACGAAAATTTGGACCAATGATTGGAAAGTCTAGTGCTATGCAAAATGTATTAAATACAATTGGTAAAGTAGCACCAACGGATGCAAGTATTCTTGTACTAGGTGAGAATGGAACTGGGAAGCAGCATTTGGCAAGAGAAATTCATCGACTTTCTAATTTTAATAAAGGGCCTTTTATACATGTAGATATGGGTGCTTTGTCGGAGACATTGTTTGAAAGCGAATTGTTTGGTCATAAAAAAGGAGCGTTTACAGATGCACATGAAGATAAACCAGGGCGTTTTGAAATGGCTGAAGGAGGGACCTTATTTTTAGATGAGATAGGAAACCTTCCGCTGAATTTACAATCGAAATTACTAACGGTAATTCAAGATAGAAAGGTATCACGATTAGGAGAAGGAACGGAAAGAAATTTTAACGCTCGGTTATTGTACGCTACCAATGCACCGCTGAATGAGTGGGTTGCGGAAGGTAAGTTTAGACAAGATTTATTGTTTAGAATTAATACTGTAGAGATTGAAATTCCGCCTTTACGAGATAGAGTAGAAGATGTAGAGGATTTTGTGTTGCACTATTTTGATGAATTCAAAAATAAATACAACAAGAAAGAATTGACGATTTCAAATGAGATTGTCGATATGCTTAAAGAACATCATTGGCCAGGTAATGTTCGTGAAGTTCAACATACCTTAGAGAGAGGAGTGATTTTAAGTGACGGGAAAGAATTGAAACGTGAAAATTTTAATTTAACGACAGTTAATGTGAGTGCAACAAATTCATCGTCGGTGGCAGAATTTGATAATTTAAATCTGAATGAAATAGAGAAGTTATTGGTGCAAAAAGCCATGAATAAGCATCAAGGAAATATTTCGAAGGCAGCGAAAGAATTAGGTTTAACCCGTGCTGCGCTATATAGACGTTTAGAAAAATACAATTTGTAATTATGATTAAAAGATTTACCATTCAAATTGCAATTCGGATTCTGTTTATTTTAATGTTTTGTTTCGCTTTTGTTGTTTTAATTCAACAGAATTTAATTTTTGCTACCATTGGTGTGGGCATTGTTATTTTGGTACAAGTATTTTTAATGATTCGGTATGTAGATAATACCAATTATTCATTATCAAAATTTTTAGATGCTTTAAAAACAGAGGACTATTCCGTTTATTTTTCGCCTTCTAAAAAAGGCGATTCTTTTCAAAAAGTATTTGACGATTTTAACTTGATCATCAAAATATTTAAACGCAATAAAATTGAAAAGGAAGCACAATATAATTACTTCAAATACATATTAGAACATGTGAATCTAGGTATCATTTCCATTAAAAAAGATGATTTGTTTGAAGCGCATTCAGAAACTGAGATTTTGTTTTTAAATAAAGCAGCATGCGATATTTTACATCAGCCTAAACATAAATATTGGCATAGGTTCGCCAGTCATGTGCCTTGGTTGGTAAAAGAGATAAAACAAATGGTAAATGGCGGTAAGGTCCTTGTAGATTTTGGCGATGAAACAGAACGAAAGCAATTATCTTTAGAGGTCATCGAGTTTCAGTTATTAAACACACCGTATTTAATAATAACGTTTCAAGATATAAGATCAGAGATTGAGCAAAAAGAAATAGAAGCGTGGCACAACGTTATCCGTGTGTTGGCACATGAAATGTTAAATTCTTTTACACCAGTAAGTTCATTGGCCGCTACTATTAAAGATATGACTGATGAAAAAAGTTTAGATACAGAAGATATTCAGGATATAAATTTAGCAGCGAAAACCATTAAAAAACGTTCAGATGGTTTGCTGGATTTTGTTAAAGATTATAGGACAATTTCTAATGTGCCAGTACCCGTTCTTAATAAATTGAAAATAAAACCTTTTTTGCAAGAGATTCAATTACTGATGCAGACGAATGCTGAAGAGGCCAATGTAAACTTGGAAATATTGCCAATTCCGGCAAACGCAACAGTTCAAGCGGATAGAAAATTGATAGAACAAGTGTTAATCAATTTGATAAATAACAGTATTCATGCATTAGAAGGCGTTGATAATGCTACTATAAAATTGAGTTGTAGTGTTGAGGTAGATAAAACTGTCATTATGGTTTGGGATAATGGTAAAGGTATTGATGACGAGATTTTGAGTCAAATCTTTATTCCGTTTTACACCACTAAAAAGAATGGATCAGGTATTGGCTTGAGCCTATCTAAAAACATTCTTAAAAAACACGGAGGCAACCTGTTGGTTACCTCTGAGAAAAATAAGTTTACTAATTTTAGTTTGGTGTTTAAGAGTTAGAATTTATCTATAGAAGTGGGTTTGGCTTTATATGTTTTTAATAATTTTTTCGTGTTGATGTCGTATTCTTCAGTTGTTCCGTTTTGATATTCTATACTTATTACAGTTTCTGAAATTAATCTAAGTGTTCCAGGTTCGAATTCAAATAATATATTTTGAAGTTTTGAATCTTTAAAGACAAGTAGCTTAGTTGTCAATTGTTCAGTCAATTCGGAAAATTGATCCAACTTTATTTGATTAAGTTTATCAATACTGTCCTTCGCAATTTTATACTTTTCCATTTTTAAATTATGAGCATTTAGAACTTTCCTTTTATGAAGGTTTTCAGGAATTTCAGGAATGTCAGGATATTTCAATTGCTCAAGTTTTGGTTCATTAGGAACCTTAAGATACCACCATATTGAAGTGTTGTTAAATTTATATTCAACAGCATTGAAGGCATCTCCTTCTAGCTTTATTTTATTTAGTAATTGATTAGAAGATAGGTCGTATTTTAGTTCTTTTTTTATTTTATTTGAATAATCAGTATTGTTGATCGTAAGAATTCCGTTAAAAGCAGTAATAACATTCTGTTCTAATTTTTCAATAAATTGAAAATCTTCATTTTCGATTTCAAAGAGATTGTTTACAGTAAAACTATTGAGTAGAACATTTTTTAATTGTTTAGAAGAATCGAGTATGTAAAGGATTTCGGTTTTGCCAAATTCAGACCCTATTATATAAGGTGGTTTTGTTTTAATAACTCCTATTTCTATTAATTGCTCATTTTCAAAATCAGCTTTAAAAAATTTTATAGTTGGATTTTCAACAAGAGTTAAATTAAAATCGCTATCTGTTTCATACCATGATTCCCTTTTATACAAATAAACATTGGTTAGGTTTCCGTATGGGAAATTGGCGTATTCGGTTTTAATGGTATGGCCTGACTTTACGGGGGTTGTTGAGGTATTTTCAACTGATCTATTCATGCCTGAAAAACCGCTTAAAGCAGTTAAACTCCCATTATTAGTTTCCTGACTTAAATTTAAAACAAATTGATTTTCTATGGTTTTTATTGTGTTTGTTTCGATATGAATTCGATATATTTTATCGGAAGAAAGAGCAAACACATGCTTGTCGTCTTTAGACATTGAGGCTAAAATTACTACTTCTGGTAATTTAATAGATTTTACTAATTTCCCATTGAAGTCTTTGATTTCAATAATTGGGAGTTGGCCAGATGCTAAGGCTTGATATGTTGATTGCGCAATAGATTTAATTGAAACGATGGAAATCAATAGAATTAATAGTACTCTCATGTTATTTAATTTTATTTAGTTCTTTTTGTGCCTCTAGGTTTTTTCCTTGTGCCTTAAGTATATTGGAGCGTAAAAGATTATATTTATTCTTTTTTTGAATTGTCTCTAATAATGAAAGTCCATAAAGAGCTGTTTCATAATCCTTTTGTCTAAAAAGCAAATCGCATTTTGCATATTTAAATTCATAGATATCAAAAAATTTATGGACGTCTTTAATTGAACTCATATAATTACTGTTGACCTCATCGTATACCATATGAGCTTCGTCGTATCGTTTTAATTCGACGAGCATTTTAAACTTTATAAATCTTACCCAATTGTATCCAGGGTCGTATTTGAAATTTTCTAATTTAACAGCCTTATCGATTTTCATAAGCCCAGTTTCATAATTTTCTAGAGCCATATCTAAACTCGCTTCTAAACCATAAACAATGCCTTCACGTTCAATTTTATTTTTTTCAATAAAATTCTTGATAAAAGACAAGTCTACTTTTGCAGCTGTAAAATTTTTGTTTTCAATATGTGCAAAAACTCCAGAGCCTAGTAATAACAATGCTTGATTTTGTTCAAGTAGTAAGTCATCATCTGTTGCGTTTTGTTTTATAGTAAAGTGTCCTGCAAAATCAGGATTCGGGTTTTCTATAAAGAATTGCTTAATTAAAGGGAAAAGCATTGAAACTGTTTCAAAATCTCCAATCTGGAACGAATTTGAAGCAATTTTAATGGCTTCTCCTGTCGTAATTGAAAAATCAAGATTGTTTAAAATATTTTCAGCAACCTCTGGTCGCCCCATGTCTTTGTAACACTTCGCTCTGAGTAGTTGAATTAAATACTTATTTAGAGCAAAAGCCTTGTCTGAGTTTCCGAGATACAAGGCATGGTCAAATTCAGCGGAGGTCTGCCATTTATCAATTTGTTTAATTACATCAATATTGGACATCTTGGAGTATTGTTCCATTTTAACCTCTAAATCGCTAGTAGTAAAAAAATCAGGGTTCCAAAAATAATATATGATAAGCCTACGTTCTCGAGCAGTACTTAAGTCGTGGGTTAATAATTTTCGTTCATATTCATCCAATAAATCAAGTGCGTTTTGGTCGAATTGTTTGATTTCAGGAAGCACTCTTGTTTCATCATAAATTAATTTGATATTATTACGCATTTCCCACATTATCGATCTGGCCTGGGCTTGTTCTGGTGTTAATTCAATTTTTTTCTTTTTAAAAGAGTTAACGAGAAACTTTATGATTGATACCGCTTGTGCGGCATTAGTCATTACTTGGTCAAATTGTAAGTCTTTTTGTGAAGCAGTAATATTAAACATATTCCTGTATTCATTAACATCGCTTTGTACTTGATGAAATCCTGCCAATTCCTTTGACATCTTTTTGAGATCAGGGTTGTTACTGTTGGCTGCCAAATCATGAACAAACCCTTCAACTTGACTGCTAACTAAAGGATCGTTGTAAACACTGAATTTATTGCTATAACCTAGTAAATTAGGGTTTGCATTTAAGTTGTTTCCAGAAATGCTCACAATAGGGCAGGTTTTAAGAGGTCTTGTATTAATGCTTGGAGCAGCGGCAGATTTAAACTGATGGTAATTTTTATGGTTTATTTTCATGTCAGCCACCAACATTTTCATTCTGTTGGCATCAGGAACTCCATTTTCACACTCGCAATAAGCTCTAAAAAAAGCTTTTCCATATTGCTGAGGGTCTTTAGCAGTTTTAATAAATGTTTGTGCTTCTGGCACACAATCCATGCTGCTACTCATGCTTAGGGTGCCTCCACTTGAATTACCTTTCATAAAACCGCTAATCGTGTATATTTGGCCTTTAGGTGGGAATAAATCTCCAAACTGACTTGTTTTCCTTTGTTTCACTTTTCCTTTAACGGTATAGGTATAACTAAAGTTTAAAATGATATCTTCTCTATAATAACGTTCTGCTTCGGCTCTAGTTTCAACTTTACCATAATTACATATAGCAACTAGGTGTCGTGCAATGTCTTCTAATTCGCGATCATAGAAAACATCAGGAGTAGGCAATGTATTCCGTTGTTTTAACGCAGACAAAATTCGATTATAGTCTCCGCCATATGTAGTGCAAGCTGTTTGGGAAAAACTAAAGGTTGTAAATAATACAAAAAAGATGAGTAGGGATGACTTAAGCATATTGTAGAGTTTCTAATTAAAAGCAATCCTTTGCAGGGTAAGTTTCTCTTGGTTTATCTCTTCTAAAGAATTGAACTCTCATAATGTTAATTTCACCTCTTTTTTTGTAACTACTCGCAATATGAACAACATTTTTACCTTCATTTACGAAGTCATATGTACAGTCTGTGTATTTTTGATATTCTTTTCCTTTAACAGTATAGCATAATAATACGGCATATACGCCATCTTGTTTAGTTGTTTCTGTAGCGTAGCCATCAAACTGATTTGGAGTGATGGTTAAAACCCAGTTGTCATATTCATTTTGATGTAATTCGCTTTTAACACCTATAATGTTTTGGGAATTTCCTTGAATGGCAAAAAATAAAATAGTTAGGAACGAGAATAGTTTGATAAGTTTCATAAAGTTTGTTGGTTAATTGTGAGGTCGAAAAGTAGGTCAAAAAATAGAGTTGTGAAATACTCAATTTGAGTATTTTAAAAGCATTACGTTTTAATATATTCCAAGTCCAATAGTTCTATTAAATGACTTATTCGTGCGTCTAATTCTTGATATAAACCATTGGTAGATTTTCTGTCGCCTTGTAATAATCCAATCCTATTTTTAAACTCCGTAATGGATTTAGGCTCGATAGCATATGGTATTAGGTAGTAGTAATCATCAACAAACATAGTGTTGTCTTTTTTTAATTGAAAATGACTGGCCATCATATTTTTGATTTCATTTTCTCTTGCTGTTACTTCGTTTTCCCAAAAAGTAATTCTAGGGAGCCTTCTGTCATAAATATCTAAAATTAAGTTTCGAATTGAATCATTTTTAACTATTTCAATTCCCAACGATTTAAGGTTTTCAAAGGCAATGGTTCTAGGGTACAATTTTACATTTCCCATTGCAATCATAAATTTAGAACTATAAACGTCCTTATCGTAGTTTGTTTGGGTAATGGTGTCTAAATAGGTTAGTAAGTTTTCTGCTAAATTGTAAACAGAATCCCCATAAAAAATATCAAGACTTAATTCTTCTTGTGTAATTTTTAGGTCGGTTTTTAATTCGAGTAGTAACTTATGTTCTTGGTTGGTTACGAGCCGATTTTGATTCCAATTATTTATTTGAAGTGCAATTAGAATACCTATTACAACTAAGAATATTTCACCGATGGCATATTTTAAATATTGGTTGGTCTTGTTTTCTGAAAGTAATTTTTTTCGAATACTTCTAAACAGTTTTAACATGGAAAAGAATAAGTGATTAGAACCCTAAAAATATCTATAATATGTTAAAAATCAAAAAATAGGGGTTTATCAAATTTGACAAACCCCTATTTTTAATAATCTAATTAAATATTTATTCAATTTTCTTGGCCAAATGATCTCCACCTTGGTGCAGTGTTAAACTAACTACCGCTCCAGTTTCATCTTTGTTAAATGTAAGTTGTGCGTTTACAATTTTACTGTAAAACTTCACTTCTGAAGAAGGGTATATGTCACTAACACCTTGCCCAGTTGCTTGAATGTGCAATTGGTTTTTAGTTCTAGAAATAGTCATAAAAAAGTTCGGCATTAATTCGTATTTACCTGTATACGATTCAAGGATGTCTTCAGAAACTATTATTTCTTTCTCAAATTTTGAAACATCGGCACCTAATTTTTTTAGCGCTTCAATTCCTCCTCTGTTATCCGGATTTAATTCTAAAGACTTCGTGTAATTGGCAATTGATTTTTCCTTTTTATTTGCATTTAAATACGCTTCTCCAAGACTGTCATATGTATTAGAAGATTCAGGAAATAAACTAACGTTTAATTTGAATACTGCGATAGCCGCATCAATTTCTTTAGCGGTTAAAAGTTCGTACCCAAAACGATTAATGTCACCTTCATCAATTCTTACATCGTCTGATTTCGTGAAGTTGCTTAATTCAGCAATGGTTTTTTCTATTCCGTTCTTCTCAAATTCTTCTTTTATTTCAGAAACCAACGATTTTTTAGGCATATCATATGACTTACCATAAAGTATGGCCATAATATTGGTGCTCATTTCGTTTAAGTTTGTTCCTCCTGTGTTATTCAAGAGAACAACTAAATTGTGGTTGTCTTCATCACGCATAATAATGGTGTTGAATCCATGAATTCCACCTCCATGACCAGATGCTGTAAATCTATCTTTCGTATTTCCAATAGGAGATTTCCCAACCATAAAACCATAAGCATACGAATTATTTGTTCCTAATTCAATGGCTGGTTTAAAAAGTAATTTGGTATTTTCTTCTGATAGAATAGTATGGTTGTACAAGCCTTGATCCCATTTGTACAAGTCTTCAACCGTCGCGTACATAGAACCTGCAGCATATGGTAAACTCATATCTAAATAAGGCGCATTTACAAATCCGTTGTGATTTTGACCATATCCTGATGCTCTGTTTTTAAGTACTGTTGAACTTAAGTCATATCCAGATTCATTCATGTCTAACGGCGTTAAAATTCTTTTTTGAAGGTTTTCCGCATAAGATTCTCCAGTAATTTCTTCAATTAAAACACCTAGTAAAAAATAGGCAGAGTTGCTATAATTGTACTTAGATCCTGGTTCAAAATCTAGTGGTTTGTCTTGAAATATTTTAATAAACTCTTTCGGTGTCTTTGGGTCGCGGCCTTGTTCTTCGAAATAATTTGGAAAGGCAGTATAATTCGGAATTCCAGATGTATGTGATAATAAATGATGTGTTGTTATGATATCACCAGTTTTTGCTGGATAGTAAGATAAATACGTGGTGATTGGTTTATGTAAATCTAATTTACCCTCTTGTTTTAATTGTAAAATTAACATTGCAGTAAATTGTTTGGTTATAGATCCTAAACGATGTTTTGTATTTGCTGCGTTAGGAATATCCCATTCTTTATTTGCTTCTCCAAAGCCACCTTTGAATAATACTTGATCTTTTTCAGCAACTAGAATAGAGCCGTTAAACTGACCGTAATCATAGTAGGTTTGCATCAATTTTTCAATTTCTTCAACTTTAGTTTGACTAATAACCGCTATAGAGACAAAAAGAAAAGTAAGTAATAATGGAAGTGTTCGTTTTTTCATGATATTTTTTGAGTTAGTATTAAATCAATATGACGATACAGATGCTTAAAGGTTACAGTTATTAAAGTACAAAAAAAAGGCCACTCATTTTGAGCGACCTTTTCATGTTTGGTTAATTGATTGTTTAAAGTTAACCTGTGGAGGTTTTTAATTTGGTTTAAGCTGGAACTAATTCTTCTAATCCTTGCATAATGGCATTATAAAAACCTTCTAATAATTCTACCATAGCGGCTTCAGGAACACCTTCATTTACATTGAATTGCGAACTCCAAGAAACTTCACAAGTTGTTTCACTAACTTCTTTTACTAGAACATCGCTTACATAATCTGTAAATGGGAATGGTCCAGAAGTAATAATGTATTGTAAGTGCATTTTCTCGTTATTCAACCCTGTTAATTCTTCTTTGATTTCTGCATCATCTGGCATGAAACAACTTCTTAGGGCGCCAACTCCTTCGCCGGTTTTTACAGACCTTGCTACAGGTGAAAATTTTTCAATTCCTTCGAAACTAGAAATAGTTTCCCATGCATCCTTTGCTGTTACTTTGATTGTCTTTGTTACGTTTACTGCGGTCATATCGTTTAATTTTATAGGTTATTAATTATTGATACAACAAAGATATTTGAGGAGTTGAGTTTATAAAAAAATAGCGTTCAGAAATTAAACCAGTAAGCTAATTTGCTCATCTACATAGGTGCGGAGTTCTTCTCTACTTTTTACTTTATAGAGAATACTTAGGCTAAATAATACACCAACCATACATTCGGTATATTCTTCAATTCGTTCTGGATATTTGATTTCTCCTTTTTTTATGGCTGTTTCTAAAACTGTACGATGCGTTTTACGCATATTTCCAAAATAGCGTTCATACAATTCCGTAATCTGCTCTTTTTCATTTCGTAACTCCACAACGGTATTTACCATAAAACAACTCTTCGGAAATGATTTTTCTAATAATCCGTCTACAATCATATAGAAGAAATCTCTAAAGGCTTCAATTCCTTTATCAGAGTTTCTAACTTGCTCTAAGATTGGGTCAGATAGATCAACTACATAACCTTTTAAAGAGTCCATAAACAACATGTCTCTTGTGTACTTATTGTAAATAGTACTTTTACTTACTTCCAAATGTTCTGCTAATTCTTCTGGCGAAACGGATTTATAACCTTTAACCCAAAAAAGTTTTTGAGCTTTTTCTACTAATTCTGGATAGGAGTGATTAAGCGTGCGTGGCATGGTGTGTAGAATTTTTTAGCAACATTGATATGCCGCTGTTAACTAAAGATTTTCTTTCTTCAAAAGAATGGATAACACAAAATGTGGTTAAAGAGCAGAACAACCCTGTTAGATGTTTTGCTAAATAATCAATGTTTTTATTAGACTCTGAGTAGTTGCTGATAAAAGTTTTAAATTGATGTTCAAGTTCGTTTAAGTAACGGTCCAATTTATTTTTTACATCAATATTATTGTCTGCTAACTCTGTTGCAATTCTTATGATGTAACAACCCGATGGATGGGTTTTTTCATCGATCATAAAACTCATATAGAACTTTGTAAGTACCTCCCTAAGGTCTCCTTCTGATTCTAAAATTTTAAATTTTTCTTGACTGTATCGTTGTTGATATAAATCAATAGACGCTAATAATATTCCTTCTTTATGCTCCCATTCGTCGTATAAAGAAAAACGGTTTACGCCAGTTTCGGTTACGATTTCCTTTACAGAGCAACCTCCAAAACTTGTGTTCCAAAATAAATTGATACAAGTTTCTAATACTTTATTTGAATTGAATTCTTTGTAGCGCATTAGTTGTTCCTTTTTTCGAAATCTTCTTTGTCTTTTTTGTCAATTCTTCGAATAATCAAATAGAGTAGTGCTAGTCCACATCCAATAAAAAAAAGAATGTACAATAACAACACTATATTCGATATAAAATCCATTACTTCAATTTAACGGCGGTTCCGTATGCTAAAATTTCTGAGCATCCTTGCATAACCATAGAAGTGGTTAATCGAACATTAACAATGGCGTCAGCACCTAAACGCTGTGCATCCATCATCATGCGTTGCATGGCTTGCTCTCTACTTTCAGCTTGTAGTTTTGTGTATTCTTCAATTTCGCCACCAACAATGTTTTTAAGGCCAGCGAAAATATCTCTACCAATATTTCGTGCTCTTACGGTGCTGCCTCGAGCAATACCTAAAATTTCAGTTATTTCTTTATTTGGAACCGTTTCTGTATTGGATATAATCATCTTAATTTTTTAAATTTCTCCAGCTTGAATTTTTTCTGCAACCGCTTGCACATCGTCTAAAACTCTTAGTAAATTACCACTCCATAGTTGTGCAATTTGTTCTTCAGTATAGCCTCTTTTTACCAACTCAATAGTTACGTTTAATGTTTCAGAAGCATCATTCCAGCCATCTACACCGCCACCACCGTCAAAATCAGAACTGATACCAACATGGTCTAAACCGATTTTTCCAACTAAATAATCAATATGATCAACAAAATCTGCTACGTTTACATTTCCAGGAATGTTTGGCATTGATTCCGCTTTCTTATCTGCAATAGTATTCACAGTTTTACGGTTCGCTCTAAAGTCTGCTTTTTCTTCATCTGTTAGTTTTGCATAATCATCCCAAGATGTAATCCATGTTACGCCTAATGAGTCTGCTACTTTTGTTTGAACACCTTTCAATGCTTCGTTTCTAGCATTTTGTTTTTCTTGGTTTACATAGGTTTTAAAAGCAACTGTTTGTATTACACCTCCGTTTTCTTTCATCCAGCCTAATTGCTCATCATCTAAATTTCTACTGTGATCACAAAGTGCTCTTGCAGATGAGTGTGATGCGATAATTGGCGCTTTAGAATATTTAATCATATCTCTAATAGCTTCTTTAGATGGATGAGAAACGTCAATCATCATTCCGTATTTGTTCATTTCAGCAATGACTTGTTTTCCAAGGTCACTAACACCATTATGAAGCCATACATCGTCTTTCTCACCTGTGTTCGAATCACATAATTGACTGTGCCCATTATGAGATAAGGACATATATCTTGCTCCTAAATCATAAAACTGCTTCACTCTTGAAATATCCGTTCCAATTGGATATCCATTTTCAATTCCGATCATGGCAATTTTTTTACCACTTTCGTTAATTCTTCTTACATCATCTGATGTTGTTGCTAATTCAATTTGGTCCGGAGCAATTTCTTTTACTAATCTATGAATCGCATTGAATTTTGCCATGGCATTGTCATATGCTTTTGCATAACCAGCATCGGTTAAAGAATCTTGGCCAGTGTAAACAATAAACCAAGCCACATCTAAACCACCTTTCTGCATTTTAGGAATGTTTACTTGGTTGTCTAATTCTTGGGTGTAATTTACTTCTGTAGTAAAGTTGTTAACGTTGATGTCGCAATGCGTATCAAGGGTAATTACACGTTCATGAATTTCCTTTGCTTTGGCTAGTACGTCATCTTTTTTTGGTGCTGATTTGGTACAAGAAACAGTTAGCGCAATAATTGCTGCTGATAATAGTGTTTTTTTCATTGGTTGTTGTTATTTGAATTGAAATTTGGTTCGTAAATATAGGATTAATTTTAAATGTCTTAGGGTTTATTTTATGGTTTTATACGGTGTGTTTATATCTTTATTTAGAATAAATATAAATAAGATGATTTAAGAGTGATATGTGTTAATATATTATATCTAAATATGGAAATTGGTTAAATTTGCAACGCTTTTTAAAAGTAATAATAAATTCAAATTTAAAATATGTCAACAGACATCCGAATCAAGAAAGGGTTAGACATTAAATTGAAAGGCGAAGCCGAGCAAATTACTACAAATGCTGTCGCCAGTAATGTGTATACATTACTACCCGTAGATTTTCACGGAATCACACCTAAACTTGTTGCCAAAGTTGGAACCAAAGTAAAAGCAGGAGAAACTGTATTTTACAATAAAGAAAACGAAACTATGAAGTTCGTTTCTCCAGTTAGTGGTGAAGTTAAAGAGATTGTACGTGGAGAGAAAAGAAAAATAATGGCGATTAAAATTACCGCCGATAAAGAACAAACTTATTTAGAAAATCCAACAGTTGCTGTTGATTCTGCAGATGCAGATTCAATTAAATCTGCTTTGTTGTCTTCTGGTTGTTGGCCTTTTGTAAAACAACGTCCGTATGATGTAATTGCAAATCCAGATGTGGCGCCTAAAGCCATTTTTGTTTCGGCATACGCATCCGCACCATTGGCAGCCAATTACGATTACGTATTGGCTGGTAAAGAGGCAGAATTGCAAGCAGCCGTTACAGCATTAGCTAAGTTAACCGAAGGAGCAGTTCATGTTTCTGTAGGGAAATCATCCAATTCGCCTTTAGCAGGATTGAATGGAATTTCTTTACACAAGGTTTCTGGACCGCACCCATCGGGGAATGTAGGTACACAAATTGCACATATAGATCCTATCAATAAAGGAGAAGTTGTTTGGACAGTTACACCGCAAGATTTAGTAATTATTGGAGAATTGTTATTGACTGGTAAATTCAATGCAGAACGCGTAGTTGCTGTGGTTGGTTCAGTAGTAAAAAATCCAAAGTATTACAAAACAAAGATTGGTGCAGAGGTATCAACTTTTGTATATGATGCTGGAGTAGATAGCGATAATTTTAGAATTATTTCTGGTAATGTACTAACAGGACGTAAGGTAAATCCTGATGGATTCTTAGGTTACTACAACAATACAGTTTCATTGCTTCCTGAAGGAGATGATTACGATCTTTTCGGATGGACAAAACCAGTATTTAATAAAGTATCTATTTCTCGTGCGTTGACTTTTTCTTGGTTGAACAAGAATAAAGTGTACGATTTAGATACAAATACAAACGGTGAGCATAGAGCATTTGTATTAACAGGTAAGTACGAAGAGGTTTTTCCTTTAGATATTTTCCCAATGCAAATTTTAAAGGCTTGTATGTATAATGATTTAGACGAAATGGAAGCCTTAGGAATGTACGAAGTTGCGCCTGAAGATTTCGCTTTGACTGAGTTTGTTTGTGTGTCTAAACAACCACATCAAGAAATTATTAGAAAAGGATTGGATTTAATGCTTAAAGAAATAGGATAATGGCTTTAAAACAAAATTTACACAATCTTAAAGAAAAATATAAAGGGACAAAAATGGCTCCGTTGTTTAACGGATTCCATACCTTTTTATATGCGCCAAACGAAACTACCCATAGCGGTGGTCATATTCGTGGGGCAGATGATTTAAAAAGAACAATGAACACGGTTATTATGGCCTTGGTTCCTTGTTTACTTTTTGGAATGTTCAACGCAGGTTATCAACATCACTTACAAACTGGTGAGGTGTCTCAAGCAGTTGGAGGCTTTTTTAGCGGAGAGTTTTGGAACATGGCAAACTTTTGGGTAGGATTCTTAAAGATCATTCCTTTGGTTATTGTTTCTTATGTAATCGGTTTAGGTATCGAGTTTATATTCGCTATTAAAAACGGACACGAAATTGAAGAAGGATACTTGGTAACAGGTATGTTGGTGCCATTAATTG
The DNA here is from genome assembly GCA_001874265.1 of Bacteroidetes bacterium MedPE-SWsnd-G1. Taxonomy (GTDB): domain Bacteria; phylum Bacteroidota; class Bacteroidia; order Flavobacteriales; family Flavobacteriaceae; genus Urechidicola. Next base: position 156,253 of record MPDD01000003.1, read on the forward strand.
TTCCTGTAGATATTCCTTTGTGGATGTTAGCAGTAGCGGTTATTTTTGGTGTTGTAATCGGAAAAGAAGTATTTGGTGGAACAGGAATGAATATTCTAAATCCAGCCTTATTAATTAGAGCCTTTTTATTCTTTGCATATCCAACTTGGATGAGTGGAGATAAAGTTTGGGTTACTGGTGCCGTTGAAAGAACAAATGAAATTGCTGCAGGTTCATCTGCAGATGCTATTTCTGGTGAAACGGTATTAGGAAGTTTAGCCCAAGGTCAAGAAGTTGCATTTAGTGTTGCTGATATGTTCTACGGATTTATTCCTGGTTCGGTTGGTGAAACATCTACCTTATTAATTTTAGCAGGAGCATTATTCTTAATCTTCTCTAAAATTGGTTCATGGAGAATCATGTTATCCGCTACTTTAGGTGCGTTGGTAATGGGCTTTATGTTTAACAAAGTAGTAGACTTTGGATGGATTACTGAATCGAGTAAGTTTTATGCATTAATGGATACTACGTTTTGGCATCACTTATTATTAGGTGGATTTGCTTTTGGTGCTGTTTATATGGCTACAGATCCTGTAACGGCTTCACAAACAACGAAAGGAAAATGGATCTATGGTTTCTTAATCGGATTTATTTCGGTTTTAATCCGTGTATTCAACCCGGCATATCCAGAAGGTGTAATGTTAGCCATCTTATTGATGAACGTATTTGCACCAACTATTGACCATTATGTGGTTCAAGGAAATGTAAAACGAAGAATGAAACGTTTAAAAGCTAAAACTGCCTAACGATGGAAAAAAGAACAGACAAGAATTCGTATACGATTGTTTTCGCCATTATAATGGTAATTGTTGTAGGAGCGATATTGGCATTTTTAGCATCGTCTTTAAAGCCGAATATTGATGAGAACAAACGTCTAGAAAAGCAGCAAAACATTTTGTATGCAATGGGCGTAAATGATAATGACGAGAAAAGTGTTGCAATGGTTTCTACGGATAGAGTTGCAGCAGAATTTGAAAAATATATTACTAAGCAAATCGTAATTGAAGGGGAAAATATTACCGAAGATGATGCTGCTTATATGATAGACCTTAAAAAGGAAACAGCCAAAGCAAAGGACGCATCTTATACAAGAAGATTGCCATTGTTTATCGGTGAGAAAGACGGTAAAACCTACTATATCATTCCAATGAGAGGAAAAGGATTATGGGATGCCGTTTGGGGGTATATTGCTTTAGACGAGAATTTAGTTTCTCAAGGTGTATTCTTTGATCATAAAGGAGAAACACCAGGTTTAGGAGCAAATATTAACCAACGTTTCTTTATGGATGATTTTACAGGTGAGCATATTTTAGATGAAAGTGGAAACTTTGCAGGTATTGCAATTTCTAAATCAAATGCAGATCCTAAGAATGAGCGTAAAACTGATAATACGGTAGATGCTATTGCAGGTGCAACTATTACAGGTGACGGACTTGCAGCGATGATCAGAAAAGATTTGAGAATGTATATGCCATATTTACAAACAATAAAAAAATAGTATATGGGACTTTTTAAAGATAGTAAACTAATAACCGACCCATTAGCAGATAACAACCCAATTACCATTCAGGTATTAGGTATTTGTTCTGCCTTGGCCATTACTGCCGAATTAGAAGCATCTATTGTGATGTCTATTGCAGTATTGTTTGTATTAGGAGTAGGAAACGTAGTTGTTTCATTAATGAGAAACATCATTCCTTCAAAAATTAGAATTATTGTACAGTTAATTGTAGTTGCAACTTTGGTAATTATTGTTGATTTGGTTTTGAAAGCATTTGCATACGAGTTGAGTAAAACACTTTCTGTATTTGTTGGATTGATTATTACCAACTGTATTATTATGGGACGTTTTGAGGCTTTTGCATTGGCAAACGGACCTTGGAAATCGTTCTTAGACGGAATTGGTAACTCATTAGGATATGCAGTGATTTTGATCATTGTAGGGTTCTTTAGAGAATTATTAGGATCTGGTACTTTATTAGGAATTCCTGTATTAGGAGATCCAATTGAGAAAACCGGAGTATATGCATACGGATATGAAAATAACGGTTTCATGTTATTAGCACCTATGGCTTTGATTACAGTAGGAATCATTATCTGGGTACAACGTAATAGAAACACAGCATTAATCGAAGATCATTAGAAGATATGGAACATTTAGAATTATTTTTCAAATCGATATTTATAGATAACATGGTATTTGCCACGTTCCTTGGAATGTGTTCGTACTTAGCAGTATCTAAAAAAGTATCTACAGCAGTTGGTTTAGGTGCAGCCGTAATCTTTGTAATGGCAATTACAGTTCCTTTAAACTGGTTATTAGATCAATATTTATTAAGAGACGGAGCCTTAGTTTGGTTAGGACCAGAATATGCTTCTTATGATTTAAGTTTCTTATCATTTATCATGTTTATTGCAACCATTGCAACCATGGTACAATTGGTAGAAATTGTAGTTGAGAAGTTCTCTCCATCATTATACAATTCATTGGGTATTTTCTTACCGTTAATTGCTGTAAACTGTGCCATTTTAGGTGGGTCGTTATTTATGCAGTCTAGAGAAATTGAATCTTTAGGATTGGCATTTAACTACGGAGTTTCATCAGGAATTGGTTGGTTCTTGGCAATTTTAGCCATTGCTGCCATTCGTGAGAAGATTAGATACTCTAACGTACCGCCAGCCTTAAGAGGTTTAGGAATTACATTTATCATTACTGGTTTAATGGCCATTGGATTTATGAGTTTTGGTGGAATGTTAACTGGAGGTGACGAAGAGGAACCAGCGAAAGTTGAAACTGCTGAGGTTTTAACAGAAAGCGAAAGTGATATTGCACAGAATACTAAAGTAATAGAATAACGAGATGATATTAGCAGCAAGCACAACAGGAACAATAGCGGTAACGGTAGTTGCATTTCTATTGATTACATTGGCATTAGTGGGGCTTTTACTATTTGTAAAACAAAAACTATCGCCATCAGGTCCAGTTAAGATTTTAATTAACGGAGAGCGCGAAGTTGAAGTAGGGTCTGGAGATTCATTATTGACAACTTTAGGAAATCAAAAAATATTTTTACCATCTGCATGTGGTGGTGGAGGAACATGTATTCAATGTGAATGTCATGTTACTAAAGGTGGAGGAGAAGCTTTACCAACTGAAACACCGCATTTTTCAAGAAAAGAGTTGCAGCATGGTGTGCGTTTAGCATGTCAGGTAAAAGTAAAACAAGACATGGAAATTTCTATTCCAGAAGAAATCTTTGGAATTAAGAAATGGGAAGCAACCGTTGTAAGAAACTATAACGTTGCATCTTTTATTAAGGAATTTGTTGTAGAGATTCCAGAAGACATGGGTTACAAAGCAGGAGGATATATCCAAATTGAAATTCCTAACTGTGAAGTAAAGTTTGCGGATATGGATATTACTGCACATCCAGAAGAGCACGAAACACCAGATAAATTTAAAGCAGAATGGGATAAGTTTAACTTATGGCCATTGGTTATGAAGAATAATGAAACTGTAGAGCGTGCATATTCTATGGCTTCTTTCCCTGCTGAAGGAAGAGAGATTATGTTGAATGTACGTATTGCTACTCCGCCATGGGATAGAGCCAAAAATGGTTGGATGGATGTAAATCCGGGCGTAGCATCATCTTATATCTTTAATTTAAAGAAAGGTGATAAGTGTACAATTTCTGGACCTTACGGTGAATTCTTTATCAACGAGTCTGAAGCAGAGATGTTATATGTTGGTGGTGGAGCAGGTATGGCGCCAATGCGTTCGCACTTATACCATTTATTCAAAACATTAAAGACAGGAAGAACCGTTACCTATTGGTATGGTGGTCGTTCTAAACGTGAGTTGTTCTACTTAGAGCACTTCTATGAGTTAGAAAGAGAATTCCCTAACTTTAAGTTTTACTTAGCCTTATCTGAACCAATGGAAGAAGATAACTGGAAAGTAAAAGAAAATATAGATGCGGAAGGTGATGGTTTTGTTGGTTTCATTCACAACTGTGTAATTGAAAACTACTTAGATCATCATGATGCACCAGAAGATATAGAATTGTACTTCTGTGGACCTCCGTTAATGAACAAGGCAGTACAAAAAATGGGTGAAGACTTTGGTATTCCAGATGAGCACATCCGATTTGATGACTTTGGAGGGTAACCGATAATCTCCATTAATTTAAATGTCACACTGAGCTTGTCGAAGTGTCTTTTATAAAACAAAAAACCCAACACTTAGTGTTGGGTTTTTTTATTGTAGTGAGTGTACTTGTTTCAAAAATTAATTCTCATCAAGTACCATATTTATATATTGAATTAAATCATCATTGATGTTTAGTAATAATTGAGTTCTTAATAAACTATTTTCTACTGTCCCGTTTAAGTAATTTATAGTTTTATGGTGTTTTTTAAATTCTATAGCATTGTAAAATTCTTCTATGGTACTATTCTCATTAAGTGCAATCATTTTATCACTATAGAATAGATGTGATTCACCTGCATATTTTTCGAAGAGCCTATCTTTTTGTTCATAGGCTAACTCAATATAATGATGCTGAAGAATATAATCTCTTATTAATTGTTGAATAGAATCATTTGAAAATTCGTCAATTTTATTTTTAAAATTTATGACTACTGAAGCTTGATAGGCCATTGAAATGTCAAATATTGGATAATCACCATATAAAATGCTCTTAATACTATCATTTGCAGACTCGTCATATATAAGATTTAAATTTTTTGACAATTCCATGTGGTTATACATATGATCCATTCTTGATTTGAAAAATATAGAATCGGATTTGGTGTCCTGCAGTAGCTCCTTTAATAATTTAGTTTCCGCTGCGTTGCTCTTTTTATTATTGTTCCAATTGTTAATCTGCAATGCAATTAAAATTCCAATAACAACAAGCACAATTTCACCAATAGCATATTTAAGGTATTTGCCTGTTTTGTTTTCCATAAGTAGATTTTGCCTAATTTTTCTAAAAAATTTAATCATGTGTTTCTAATATCGATATTTTATTTTTTCATTATAAAACGTTTAATTCTGAAGATATTAGCTTCTTTAATTCTTCAGATTCCTGAATAATTCCTTTTAACTTGTTTGATATCAATTCGGAATGCCATCTTACAGCTTCAATAAATTGCCTAAATTCTATATATTCATTTGATGTTGGATTATTTATCCAAGGGTGCCGTTTTAAGGCTTCTTCAGGATTTTTTTTGTGCCAGTAAACAAAATCATACCATCCGTCAAAACATTTATCTCGTAAGGTAATTACATCTTTACTGTATTCTAAATTATAGAATGACTCTCTTTCACAGAGTTGATAGTATCTCTGAATTTCGGTGACTAGGTTATCCGAAGCGAGAGAATACAAACTACCAGTATTCTTTAATTCTTCATAAACGGCGGTGTTTATATTAAAATGAATCACAAAAAATATATATTCTCTTATTACATAGTCTAAATTATTTGAGACTTTACTTTTATCTAATAATTTAGATACGCTGTCTGCGTAAATATATCTTTCCGCCAATCCAACATATTTACCACCAATATCTAATATAGACGCTCGATCGATGTTTAAATCTAATTCTTTAGAAAGTTTTTTTAATAATACGTGGTTTCTATTGGTGTTTATTCTATGAGAGTTCCAGTTATTAATTTGCAAGGCAATCAATATCCCAATCACGACTAACACTATTTCACCTATAGCATATTTAAAGTATTTGCCT
>MPDD01000030.1 GCA_001874265.1 Bacteroidetes bacterium MedPE-SWsnd-G1
ACAATTAAAAGAATAATAATCCAAAATAGAATTTATATGTAGATTTTATATCTATTTCAGTTAATTTTGTTAAATAAAACAACTCTCATGAATCCACGCGAATTTCAGCCAGAAAGTTTAATGATGACACACGGATATAAACCTGAATTATCCGAAGGCGCTATTAAATGTCCAATATTTCAAACATCAACCTTTGTATTTAAAACCGCAGAAGAAGGAAAGGCTTTTTTTGAAGTTGCTTATGGTTTAAGAGATAAAAAACCAAAAGAAGAATTAGGGCTTATCTATAGTCGAATAAACAATCCGAATTTAGAGATTTTAGAGAATAGGTTATGTCTTTGGGACAAGGCAGAGGATTGTGCAGTGTTTGAAAGTGGAATGTCAGCAATTTCTACCGTTTTATTGGAGTTTTTAAAACCAGGAAATTTATTAGTATTTACAAGTCCACTATATGGTGGTACAGACCATTTTATCAATCATTTTTTACCAAGTATCGGAGTTGATGTATTAGGTATTGAGCCCAATCAAACAATCAATGATATTAAAACTGCTATTGAAGAATCTGGTAAAGCTGATAAATTGGCTATGATTTATTTAGAGACACCTGCAAATCCAACAAATGCTCTTGTTGATATTGAAGGTATTGCAAATTTGTCTGAATATTTCAGTACATCTGATAGAAAAGTTTTAACTACTGTTGACAATACTTATATGGGGCCTATATGGCAGCATCCTATGGAGTTCGGAGCAGATTTGGTGTTGTATTCTGCTACTAAATATATTGGAGGACATAGCGATTTAATTGCTGGGGCTGTTTTGGGTAAAAAAGAAATAATGAGCAGAGTCAAAGTATTGCGAACTTTTTTAGGAAATATGATCAGTCCAAATACGGCATGGTTATTATTAAGGAGTTTAGAAACTCTTAAGGTAAGAATGACACAGCAAACAAATAATGCTCAAAAAGTTGCCGCATTTTTAAATGAACATGAGAAAATAGAGCGGGTAAATTATTTAGGCTTATTAGAAGAAGGAACTGCGCAATACAAAATTTATAAAAAACAATGTAGTGCACCAGGCGCTATGATTACTGTAAATGTGAAAGGTGGAGAAAAGCAAGCGTTTGAATTTTTGAATGGTCTTAAATTGGTAAAACTTGCAGTAAGTCTTGGTGGAACAGAAAGTTTAGCACAACATCCAGGAACAATGACACATGCCGGAATTAGGCCCGAGGAAAAGGCAAAAATGGAAATTTCGGAGAATACTGTTCGTATTTCTATTGGCGTGGAAGATGCCGATGATATTATTTGGGATTTAAAGCAGGCTTTGAAATTGGTCGAAACACCTAAAAATGAATTAGCTTATTCGTGATGGTAAGGTTCGTTTTTTAAAATAGTAAACCCGCGGTACAATTGTTCAACCATAAACAACCGAATCATTTGGTGCGAAAAGGTCATTTTAGAAAATGAGACTTTTCCTTGAGCCTTTTTGTAAACATCATCTGAAAATCCATAGGGGCCACCAATTACAAATACAAGTTGCTTAATTCCAGAATTCATTTTCTTTTGCAAGTATTGTGCGAATTCCATTGATCTAAAATCTTTTCCTTTTTCGTCTAACAGTATTAATTGATCAGTTGGAGATAATTGTTTTAATAACAATGCGCCTTCCTTTTCTTTTTGCTGTTTTTCAGAAAGATTCTTTACATTCTTGATATCTGGTAATAATTGAAGTTCAAACTTTACATAGTGCTTTAATCTATTCTGATATGTCTCAATTAACTTTTGTAAATGAGCATCGTCTGTTTTTCCAATGGCCAGAAGTTTTATTTTCATTAGTAGCAATTAGAAGTGTAAAATTCATAAGGTCTTACAATGTCTTCAACAATTCCTACTCCGAATGGGTGTTGCGTTAATTTAGAACTTACCCATTCGCTTTTGTATTGTTTCCAGTTCTCTTTTTTTAATAATTTATTTAGTACAAAATCAGGTAAAAAATCACTTTTAATAAAATATTCTCCGTTAGGCTTTATAACAATTAAATCGGCATCAGGATTGGCTTTCATAAACGTGTTTTTAACAACTTTTTGATCGACAACCCAAGTAAAATATTCGTTTTTTATGGGGTAATTAAAATTGTCACCTACCATATAATAAACAGGTGTCTCAAATTTAGTTTCTATTCTTTTAATACAATTGTTTTGTTGTTTTGCATATGTAGCAACTTCTTGGTTGTACTTTTCTTCATCATGAAACTCTAATCGATGATTCCTTACATATCGTTGAAATTCTTTAATAGACTCAAACGGATATTCTCCATTTGCTTTTGCCTGTTTGTTAAAAGAGTCGAAATTTTCCTTTAAACTTTTTCCATTGTATAGGTTGCAGTTCTCAACACTTTCTTTAAAGCCAACCAATTGATTTTCGTAATGAATTAAAATTTTATGATTTTCAGGTGTCTGTTTAATCGATTTTCTATTTAAGTAAATTCTAAGTTGATTATATTCCTTAGGGGTGATTTTTCCAAAAGAAATACGCTCGTATACTTTAAAAATGATCATATCTTCTCTATCAAATCGTTTGCAATAGAAAACAGCAGCAGAACATTTAGTATTAAAAATTTTCTCTGTGATGCCCTTAGACTTTTCGTCTAAATAAAAACTTCTCTTTTTTGGTTTGGTAGTCTTTTTAACTTGTACAACCGAACTATCTTTAGCAATGCTGTCTTTTTTAGATGTTGTTTGTCCGAAAGAAACAATGTAGCCCGAAAGAAAAAAGGCAAGTGCGAGAAGCGTATGTTTTGTTTTCATAGCAATATATTCAAATATAGAAATAATTTTCAAACATTCTTTTGATGAGGATTAATTTGATATTTTTGTTTAAGCAAAAAATGTACCATGATTAGTAAAGCAAAATTTAATAAGGAATTAAACCTAATTATAGCCAACGGAATTCGCGAAGATGTTGGGGCAGGAGATCATAGTTCATTATCTTGTATTCCGGAGTTAGAACAAGGAAGGGCCAAACTTTTAGTTAAAGAAGATGGAATTATTGCAGGTGTAGAATTTGCAAAAATGATTTTCAAATTTGTGGATACAACGCTTCAAGTTGAAATTTTTATAGAAGATGGAGAAAAAGTGAAGGTTGGCGATATGGTTTTGCATGTTTCTGGAAATTCTCAATCAATATTGAAAGCAGAGAGATTGGTGCTTAATGCAATGCAACGTATGAGCGCAATCGCTACAAAGACTAATTATTTTGTTGAGTTAGTTGCTGGGACTGATACTAAAATATTGGATACTAGAAAAACCACACCCGGTATTAGAGCCATAGAAAAGTGGGCTGTTAAGATTGGGGGAGGAGTAAACCATAGATTTGCTTTGTACGATATGATTATGTTAAAAGATAATCACATAGATTTTGCTGGAGGCATTTCAAAGGCTATTGAAAAGACGAATCAATACTTAAGTGAGAATCATCTCGATTTAAAAATTATTGTTGAAGCTAGGAATCTAGAAGAAATTAAAGAAATAATTAAAAATAAAGGAGTACATAGAATTTTAATTGACAACTTTAATTTTGATGATACCAAAAAGGCGGTTGACATAATTGGAGATTTTTGCCAAACAGAATCCAGTGGAGGAATAAACGAAGAAACAATTAGAAAGTATGCGGAATGCGGTGTTGATTATATATCAACCGGTGCAATAACGCATTCAGTCCATAATATGGATTTGAGTCTAAAGGCATTTTAAAATGACCAAACAAATCGAAGATAAATTATTTAAAGTCCCAATACTTGATGTGTTGGTTAAGTTGGGTAAAAAGGTTAAAATTCCGGGCTTGCATGGTATGTCTTTGTATGATTTATTAGAAATGTACATTATTGGCATTGTCAAAGGAGCCTTAACTTCTAGAGCTGGTGCAATTGCCTTCAGTTTTTTTATGGCCTTATTTCCCTTTTTACTATTTATTTTGACCTTGTTGCCAATTTTTGCAGGAAGAATAGAAGGTTTTGAAGAAGGTTTTTTGCTTGTGCTACAAGAATTATTACCCCCAACAACCTCAGAGTCTGTAGAAATGGTAATAAATGATATTGCCGTTGATATTACAAGTAATCAATATAGTGGATTGTTATCATTTGGATTTTTAGCGTCTATTTTCTTAATGACTAATGGAGTAAATGCTATTTTTGGAGGGTTTGAGTATTCCTATCATGTAAGAATCACTAGAAATATCTGGAGACAATATTTAGTGGCGCTGGGAGTGTCTATAGTCCTTTCCATTTTGTTTTTATTAACCATTGCCGCTATGATTTATTTTGAATTGGGGATGGGTGATATGCAAGAACATGGCTGGGTGCAGAATGATGATATTTGGATACGAGTGGGTAGAATTTTATTTCTTACTTCAATGATTTATACTTCAGTTACCATATTGTATAATTTTGGAACAAAAGGCTTGAAGAAGCGTTCTTATTTTTCCGCAGGAGCTGTACTTACAACCTTGTTGACACTTTTAATGTTTTACTTATTCGGAATTTATGTTGAAAGTTTTGCACAATACAATAAATTATACGGTTCTATCGGAACGCTATTAATATTAATGTTATTTGTTTGGTTGAATTCAGTTATTTTATTGCTCGGATTTGAGTTAAATGCCTCTATGAATAGACTTAAACTTAATACAAAAAGAGATATCAAATGAAGATTGTAGCAATGATTCCTGCAAGATTGGAAGCAACTAGGTTCCCTAAAAAACTAATGCAAGATTTAGGAGGTATGTCGGTAATACTGCGCACTTATCTGACAACTTTAAATACAGGTTTGTTTTATGAAGTATATGTAGTAACTGATAGCGAAATAATTTTCGATGAAATAGTATCGAATGGGGGTAAAGCTATTTTGAGTAAGAAGGAACACGAATCTGGTAGCGATAGAATTGCAGAAGCGATTGAATCTATTGATGCTGATGTGGTTATAAATGTCCAAGGAGATGAACCTTTTACTGATAAAACTTCTTTAGAAAATTTATTAGCTGTTTTTAAAACGGATTCACAAAAAGAGATAGATATTGCGTCTTTAATGTTCCGAATTTCGTCTGAACAAGAAATTAACAATCCAAATAATGTTAAAGTAGTTACAGGTATTAATGATGTAGCCCTCTATTTTAGTAGAGCGCCAATTCCATTTCCAAGAGACAATTCATATGCATCTTATTTTAAACATATCGGAATTTATGCGTTTAGAAAACAGGCTTTATTAGATTGTACACAGTTGCCAATGCATGTTTTAGAACAAACAGAGAAATTAGAACAATTACGTTTTATAGCGAACGGATACACCATTAAAATGGTTCAAACCGATAAGCAGCCTATTGGAATTGATACTCCAGAAGATTTACAAAATGCAAGAGAGTTATTGTCGAATTAAATTCCTTGCATTCTTTCAATAAAGTTTAAATAAGTCTTTGCGCCGTCGTACAACAATGGAATTGAAATGTGTTCATTTAAGTTATGTATGCTCTCTAATTCATATCTAGTTAGATGAACGGGTATACTTCCGTAAGAAGGAATTCCTTTGGCTCGGAAAGCGCCTAAATCGTTTACGTTTGGAACTAATATGGGAATAATCTCTGACGTTGGATTGTATTTTTTAATAGCTTCCTTGTATTTTTTGAAATATTGAGAATCAGGATCTGATGGTATTGTTCTTGGCATGTTTTTTACAACCGTAATTTTGATATCGTCATTGTCTAATAGTTGTTTTGTCATTTTTAAGAACTCTTTTTCATCTGTTTCAGGTAATAATCTACAATCTAATAAAGCAACGGTTTTTGTTGGAATTATATTGTGAATCTCGTTGTTAGATGAAATATTAGTAAGGGTAATAGTATTTGTAAACAAAGCGAGTAACTCTGGCTGTTTTCTTAATTTCGGAGTTAAAAGAGATTTAAATAAATTCGGATTTGTCAATGCTAGTTTTTCAAAGCCTTTTTTGTGATAACCTAAGCCCTTTAAGATCCCTGTATTTAAATCTGTGAAATAAATTTTAGCCTTTTTTTTGGTAAGTTTATCAAGTGCTTCTACCATGTCTCTATTTGCATATGAAATTGGAGTGATTGACCCATGACCTATTGTTTCCACTTCCAATTCTAACCTTAACCAGAACGGGCGTTTATGCGCAACCGAGACCCCAAAAATTGAATTTTTAAATTCGCCCCCAATTATGGCTGTTAATTCAGAAGGGCCTTCACCAATAATTACTGCAGGATTTAATTCGTTTAGATGATTGTCAATTACATAAGAGACACCCCCTTCGCATTGTGTTTCTTCACAAGAAACGGCTAAAAAAGTTATATTATAATTTTGTTCATTATCAGAATGTGATTTTGCCGTATGAATAATGCTAAATAATTGCATTAATCCCACCCCTTTGTTATCAATTGCTCCGCGGCCAAATATTATATCATCTTTAATTTGACCTGGGTAAACAGAATTATTAGTTCCTGTTTCTGGAACAACATCTAAATGATGTAGAAAAACGATGTTTGGTTTGTTTGAATCTAAGGGGTAAGCGGACGCGGCAAAATTGTAGTTTCCATTGGTATTACCAAAATCCGAAATGTACAAGCCATTCTCTTTACATATTTTTTTTAAAAAATCTCCAGCTTCTTTTTCTTCACCACTTAAAGAATTTATCTGAATGTACTGTTGTAAAAGATGTTCTATAGATGTCTTTGTTCCGTGATGATCAATGGTCTCAATAGATTGAGAAAAACACCATTGAGCAAATAATAAGAAAATTAGGGTTATGGTACGCATGTAATTAGATAACGGTTGGCAATATAGCCATTAATTACTGACATGTAGAAATGAAGAAGAAATTCCTGTTTATTGGCATGTAAATTTTTCGGATATTTGCATTCGATAAAATGAATTTAAAATGAAGCCAAGCATTCCAAAAGGGACAAGAGATTTTTCTCCAAATGAAGTAGCTAAAAGAAAGTACATATTTAGTACAATTCAGCAGGTATTTGAGAACTTCGGATTTCAACCAATTGAAACTCCTAGTTTTGAGAAATCTTCTACCCTAATGGGTAAATATGGTGAAGAAGGAGATCGTTTAATTTTTAAGATTTTGAATTCTGGGGATTATCTTAAGAAGGCAGATGAAACTTTTTTAGAGAATAAAGAAAGCGTAAAATTAACTTCTCAAATTTCGGAAAAAGCATTGCGATACGATTTAACAGTGCCATTTGCACGTTATGTAGTTCAACACCAAAATGAAATTTCATTTCCATTTAAGCGTTATCAAATGCAACCTGTTTGGCGTGCAGATAGACCTCAAAAAGGACGTTTTAGAGAATTTTATCAATGTGATGCTGATGTGGTTGGTAGCAAGAGTTTATTACAAGAAGTTGAGTTTGTGCAGTTATACGATGCCGTTTTTTCAAAACTGAAATTGACAGGCACTTCCATTAAAATGAACAATCGAAAGATATTATCTGGTATTGCTGAGATTATAGGAGCATCAGATAAATTAATCGATTTTACCGTTGCTTTAGATAAACTTGATAAGATTGGAGAAGAAGGCGTTGTAAAAGAAATGCTTTCAAAAGGTATAACTGAAGAAGCCATCGAAAAAGTAAAGCCCCTTTTTAGTTTCAACGGTTCTAATAAAGAAAAATTAGCGCAATTGAAAGGAATGTTGGCCGCATCCGACGAAGGCTTGAACGGTGTTTCAGACCTCGAATTTGTAGTTGATTCTATTGAAGAATTAGGCTTGGAATCGGCAGAATTGGAAATTGACGTAACCTTGGCTAGAGGATTGAATTATTACACAGGAGCCATTTTTGAAGTATCAGCACCAATAGGTGTAAAAATGGGATCTATTGGTGGTGGAGGCCGTTATGATGATTTGACTGGGATATTTGGTTTAAAGGATGTAAGTGGTGTTGGAATCTCTTTTGGATTGGATAGAATTTATTTGGTTTTAGAAGAGTTGAATTTGTTTGAGACAGTAGATTTACCACAGCCAAAGGTGTTGTTTTTAAATTATAATAAGGAACAACAAATCACTGTTTTAAAAGCGTTAAAAGTATTGAGAAGCAGTAATATAAAATGTGAGGTATATCCAGATGTTGCAAGTAGTAACAAACAACAAAAGAAACAGTGGAAATACGCTACAACGAGAGGAATCGAATTTATGGTTACTGATGTTGAAAATGAGTTATTTACCCTCAAAAATATGAATACTGGTGATCAGGTTTCATGTAATTTAAGCGAAATGATTGAAACGCTTAAATAATTTGTAAATTTGCCGCCTAATAAACGAGACCATGTTTGAACTTAAGAACGGTATGAGTAAAGAAAATATAGAAGATAGAGGCGACGACCATGTTGGCTCTTCTGCAACGACTCCATTAAGAGCCGATGCATTCGACATTTCTGATGCTGAGAAAATTGAGAAAATTCAAGAGAATGTGCGTGAAATTTTAACTACGCTTGGTATGGACCTTGAAGACGATAGTCTAAAAGGAACACCAAAAAGAGTTGCAAAGGCTTTTGTAAATGAACTTTTTTCAGGGTTAGATCCTAAAAACAAACCACATTTATCGACATTCGATAACAACTATAAGTATGGCGAAATGTTGGTTGAGAAGAACATTGTAGTTTATTCTACATGTGAACATCATTTACTTCCTATTATAGGAAGAGCGCATGTTGCGTATATTTCTAGTGGAAATGTAATTGGTCTTTCAAAAATGAATAGAATTGTAGATCATTTTGCAAAAAGGCCTCAAGTCCAAGAGCGTTTAACTATGCAGGTTGTTCAGGCGTTGCAAGAAGCGTTGGGTACGGAAGATGTTGCATGTGTAATCGATGCAAAGCATTTATGTGTAAACTCTAGAGGTGTTAGAGATATTGATAGTAGCACTGTAACTTCGGAGTTTGGAGGTAAGTTTAAGAACAAAGATGTGAAAGCAGAGTTTTTGGACTATATTAATTTAGATACCAAGTTTGAATAGGAACTTTGAATAAATATATAAAACGCCTAGAGAGATCTAGGCGTTTTTTTGTGCCTTTATTTTTGTACATTTAAATAATGAACTCATTACTATTCTTACCTGATATATCTGGATTTACAGAGTTTGTACAAACAACGGAAGTAAGCCATAGTCAACATGTAATTGCAGAATTATTAGAAATTCTTATTGATGCAAATACTGAAGGATTGCAATTAGCCGAAGTAGAGGGAGACGCTTTATTCTTTTACAAGAATGAACTCTTATCGGCCGAAAAACTATTGGCTCAAATTGAAACAATGTTTACGGCTTTTTACAGTCATTTAAAGTTGTTGGAGAAGAATAGAATTTGTCCTTGTAAAGCATGTTCATCAGCACCGAATTTAAAATTAAAAATTGTTGCGCATTGCGGAGAGATAGAATTTATTACCATTAAGGGAAAGCAAAAACCCTTTGGAAAGGAGGTTATTGAGGCACATCGATTGCTAAAGAATATGGTTGAAAGTGATGAGTATGTTTTATTAAGTGAAACTTTATTAAAAGAAATTAAATTACCAATAGATTATAGTAGTGTTCTATTTAGTTTTAGGCAGGAAAAAGAGTTCTATGACGGAGTTTTGATTCCGTATGTTTATTCCTTGATAAATATAGAAAACCTTAAACTTAAACCATTTGAATTCGCTAAGGAAGTAGAAATGGTAAAGTCTCCTGATATAGTAATTGAAAAAGAATTTCCTTTAAGTGAGGCAAAACTTTTGGAGTATATCACCAACTATGCTTATAGAGAAAAATGGACGGATGGTGTAGATGAATTTGTCTTTAATTCGGATGAGGTAACTAGAATTGGAACCGAGCATATGTGTATTATAAACGGAAAGCACTTAAACTTTGCTACTATCACAAAAAAAGGAGAATCGAATCAATTGATTTATGGAGAACATTCTCTTAATATTCCAGTGGTTCAAGAGTTACATCAATTTTTTATAATTACGCCTTTAGGTTCTGGTAGAAGTATGTTAAGATTGGAACTTTATTTTACGCTAAACACGCTCTTAAAAAAGTTATTTTTTCAATTTGTATTGAAAAAGAGCTTTCAGAAAAATATAAAGGGGGCAGCAGAGAATTTGTTCCATTTCATTACTTCACAAGAAGGTGAAAACAAAAATTAATTCAGTACTTTTAGTTCATTAAATTTTTAAAAATGAATTATGAATAAATTAATGATTGCTTTGGCGCTTGTCTTAACAGTGGGGTTTGTAAATGACCTACAGGCTCAAGATCCAATTTTAGGAGAAATTAAAATGTTTGCGGGTAATTTTGCCCCGAGAGGGTATGCATTTTGTGACGGACAGTTATTACCAATAGCTCAGAATTCTGCGCTGTACTCAATATTAGGAACGACCTATGGAGGAGATGGAAGAACCACTTTTGCTTTGCCAGACTTAAGAGGACGGGCTCCGGTGCATCAGGGTAGTGGACCCGGTTTAAATACAATTAAACTTGGACAAAAATTAAATGCTGCTAAGGCAGAACCAAAAAGTAGTTCAAATGATTCTTATGTTGAATCACGATCGATAATAGCAGTAAATTATATTATTGCCTTACAAGGAATATTTCCAAGTAGAAATTAAATCAAATGATAACAATTTTTAAAAGCATTCACTTTGGTGGATGCTTTTTTTATATTTGTTTTTTATGAAATTAAGCTTTTCCATAATTATTCCTGTTTACGATAGACCGCAAGAAATTGAAGAGTTATTGCAAAGTATTTCATTGCAGTTTTACAAAGAGAATTTTGAAGTGATTGTTGTTGAAGATGGATCAAAGAATAAATGTGATTCTGTTTGTGAAAGATTTAAAGACAGAATGAATCTTCATTATTATTTCAAAGAGAATTCTGGAGCAGGGCAAAGTCGAAATTTTGGTATGCAAAAAGCTTCTGGAAATTATTTTATCATTTTAGATTCAGATGTATTGTTGCCTGAAGATTATTTAAGCGTTGTCTCTGAGCAACTCTATTCTAATTTTACAGGTGCTTATGGTGGTCCAGATGCTGCACATCATTCGTTTACGCCATTACAAAAAGCCATAAACTATTCTATGACTTCGGTTTTAACAACTGGTGGTATAAGGGGTAAAAAGAAAGGGGTTGGAAAATTTCAGCCACGAAGTTTTAACATGGGGCTCTCTAGGAAAGCGTTCGAAATAACTAAAGGTTATTCCGAAATGACATATGGAGAGGATATAGATTTGTCTTTCAGGCTTTGGAATAATGGATTCGAAACACAATTGATTGAAGATGCTTTTGTGTATCATAAAAGACGAAGCACAATTAAGGAGTTTTACAAACAAACATTTAATTTTGGAACGGCAAGACCAATTTTAAATAAGAAGTACCCTGGAACATCTAAAATAACTTATTGGTTTCCTAGTCTTTTTATTGTTGGGGTAGATATTGCAATTTTATTCGCAATATTTGTTCACGTAGATTTTGTCATTCCTGTGTGTTGCTATTTCTTTTTCATCTTTTTAGATTCGTTTATCCACAATAAAAGAATAAAGGTGGCAGCCTATAGTGTAATTACTACTTATACTCAATTTTTGGGCTATGGTTTAGGCTTTTTAAAATCTCAGTTTTTCTCAAAACAGGAAGAATTTTAAATGTTAATTTCGTTGTAAATCCGTTTTTTAGACATTACATTTGATATGAATTAATTAAATGTTTTATGAAAAAAATAATATTAAATAGTGTGCTCTTATTGAGTATTCTAATTTTCTTACAGGCGTGCTATCCTGGTGACGATGTAAGTATTAAAGATCTAGATACGGTTACAACATTGTATAATTCAAGCGATTTTGACATTCCACCAAATTCTGTAATAATTTACTGGGATGTGGCACAATTAACTGCTGGTGATGGTGATGATATACCATATGGTGGTCAAATTGACGATGAAATTTTAAACACTACCTTAGATAATTTGGTTGCAATTTTTGGCGTGGATAACGTATATATCTATAGCAATACCGCTCAGCCAGTGCCTACACCTAGCAATGGTGCGGTAGATATCATAACGGCAAATGATCCAATTCCGGGTGTAGAAGCTACAGTGGTTCCTTCAATTGTTTTAAGGAATAAAACTTCAACGAGTATAGTTTACCCACCTTGTTTGCCAGGATGGTGGTATTGGTGGTGTTATCCTCCAATTGTTAGTGTTAGTTCTTATGATGTTGGTACTGTGATATTGGATATGAAAGATATTGCCAATGGAACAAATGGTGATCCGTCTTGGAGAGCATTTATGAGAGGATTATTGTCTTCAAATGAAAACACAAATAGTACTAGAACAATTGAAAGTATTGACGATGCATTCGCTCAATCTCCTTACTTAAATTAATAAAAAAGTTTTATGAAAAAAATATATATAATGATGCTTTTTGTAATAGGAGCATTTAATTTTAGCAATGCTCAGGAATCTTATTGGGCAATTAATTGGGATATTACTTCGGCTATGGGTGACACAGGTGATTTTGTTGGTGGTGTTAATTTTAGAGGTGTTTCTGTTGAAGGACGTTACTTTATTAAAAAAGATATGACGATTGGAGGTTCTTTGGGATGGAATACCTTATACGAAAAACAAGATAATTTGCCTCCTATCGAAATTGAGGTAGAAGGCTATGACGGTCATTTGTCAGGAACGCAATTACATTATTTAAATACAGTTCCAGTTTTGTTTACATCACATTACTACATGGAAGGATTTGGAAAAGGAAAGATTTTCTTAGGTGCTGGAATTGGAGGTGTTTATGCCGAAAGTCGTAATGATATTGGTCTACGATCTATTTATAACGATAGTTTTGGGTTTGCATTTCAACCGGAAATTGGAACTATTATTCCAATTGGTTATGCTGGTTCTGGTCTTAATATTGCTGTAAAATATCTATATGGAACATCTGCAGGTGATTTAGATAGTTTATCAACGTTAACCTTATCAGTTGGATTTGGGTTCTTAAATTAATCCCGTTTATGGTAAATTATACCTAGAAAATAATAATAATTTATAGAGTCCTTGCAGTAATTACCTTTGTAAGGACTTTTATTTTTTGCAAAAAAAATAAAAATGAACTCAATAGAAGAATTAATAGAGAAATTAGATTTAAAACAACACCCAGAAGGTGGTTATTTTAAAGAGACTTATAGGAGTAATGGTGAAATTAATGAGGATTCTTTAGATGCAAGTATAAAAGGGAAAAGAAACTATTCAACTTGTATCTATTTCTTGTTAACATCCGAGAATTTCTCGGCGTTTCACCGAATTAAACAGGATGAAATTTGGCATTTTTATGATGGAACTGTAATTAGACTGCATATGATATCACCTGAAGGAAAATATTCAAATTGTTTAATTGGTCGTAATATTTCTAATGATGAAGTGCCTCAATTTGTTGTGCCTGCTCGATATTGGTTTGCCGCTGAGGTAGTATTGGATAATAGTTTTGCATTAACAGGATGTACCGTTGCACCAGGCTTTAGTTTTGAAGATTTTGAATTACCAGAACGGAAGGATTTAGTTCAATTATTTCCTAGTTTGGAAGAAGTAATAACTAAGTTAACCCATTCTTAAAGAAAAAATAATAGTAATAAAAAATCTCAATGTGAAAACATTGAGATTTTTTATTTGATATAATGTTAAAGGTTTATTTCTTACCCTTTTTCTGAGCTTCTTGCTGTGCTTGTGCTTGTTTCATAGCGTCATCTAAACGTTGACGGAAACCACTCTTTTTCTTTTCGGGTTTCTTTTTGTTCTCTTCAATCTGTGCATGAATTTTTGCTTCGTCAATAACAAAGTTCTTGATCACTAACATAATTGCAATGGTTAACAAGTTAGATACAAAATAGTACAAACTTAAACTACTTGCATATTGGTTGAAGAAGAACAACATCATAATAGGAGAGAAGTAAATCATCATCTTCATCATCTTTTGCATATCTGGCATACCTTCTTGTGCTGGTGCTTGCATATTCATCTGCTGGCTCTGATTCATTTTCATATAAAAGAAAATTGCAACAGATGCGAGAATTGGGAATAAACTAACGTGACTTCCATAAAATGGAATGCTAAACCCTAAATTGAAAATATTATCATAAGAAGATAAATCATCCGCCCACAAGAAACTCTTTCCTCTTAATTCTAGATTAGAGGGGAAGAATCTAAATAATGCAAAGAACACAGGCATTTGTAACAATGCAGGTATACAACCAGACATCATACTAACTCCAGCCTTACGTTGCACGGCCATTGTCTCTTGCTGGCGCTTCATTGCATTTTCTTTACCTGGATACTTCTTGTTGATTTCCTCCATTTCTGGACGAATAACTTTCATTTTAGCACTAGATACATAAGATTTATAAACCAGTGGTGACATTAAAATACGCACGGCTATTGTCATTAAAATAATAACCAATCCATAGTTTAAGTTGAAGGATGCTAAGAAAGAAAAAATGTAAACGAATACATATTTGTTAATCCAACCAAAGATACCCCAACCCATATCGGCAACTTCGTCTAATTGAGTGCCTTCATACGTTTTTAATAATTGATAATCAACTGGTCCGTAATACCAGTTCATAGCATAATTTAACTCACCGCTTTTTAATTCTAAAGGAGTGTTTAAAGAGTATTTATGTATATAAACAGTATCAATATCCGCATCTTCATACAATTTCTCTGAAACAATGTTCGCCTTAGTAAATGGCGTATCCGTCATTAAAATAGAAGTGAAGAAGTGTTGCTTGTAGGCTACCCAATTCAATTCGTTATTAACATCGGTATCGTCTTGACTTAAATAATCAACTTTATTGCCTTTTTCTTTATAGTAAAACCAAGAATACATGCTTTCAGAACGCATACTTTTTTCGTTTCTAAAAGCAGTTAAATCCCATTCTAAGTTTATATCATTTGAAGAATTGATTACATTGCCTAATCCGTTCGAGCGAACTGCAAAATCAATCATGTAATCGTCTGGCTTTAACTCATAGCGATACTCTAAATAACGATTGCTATCAACCTTTAACTTCATAGACAATATTTGATTGTCTCCATTTTGAGTTAATGTTGGTTCAAAGTTTAAATCTATTGTGTTTAAAATTCTGTTATCTGTAGTTCCGAAGTTTATATTGAAAGAAGCGTTATTTTCTTTTATAAGTTTTACTGGATCACCGTGATATTCGTTAAACTCTTTCAAATGCGCTTCAACAATCTGCCCACCTTTATTAGCGATGGTTAATTTTACCAAGTCATTTTCAATAACAGTAGTTGCTGTAGCATCAACATTTGCCGATTGCGCAAATGCTCCTAATTCATTCTGTGCTTGAACTTTTGCAATTGAATCAGAAACCGCTTCTACAGGAACTTCGTTGGTTATTGTAACTGGAGCGGCTTTTTGAATCGCATTGATAGAATCTTGAATGCGTTCTGTTTTTTGTTGCTCTAACTCTTCTGGAGTCGGTTGATTAGAGTACATCCACCATAAGGCGATGGCTCCTAATAATACAAATCCGATAATCGAATTAAAGTCTGTTTTCTTTTGTTCCATATTTTAAAATGTCATCTTGTCATTTACCTTTTAATGAGTGTCATAAAAAGCGCGACAAAAGTAGTGATTTCTATTTAGTTTATCCTCCGTTATTTTATCGTAATTGTTGGTTAAGCCAGTTGCTGTAAGCTTTACGAGCGGTTACTTGTGTTTAAAGGAATTATAACTATTTTGTATTAAGTCAAAGAGTGTTCCAAAGCAGCGTTTACAAACGAGACAAACAATGGATGTGGATTTAAAACCGTACTCTTGTATTCCGGATGATACTGCGCTCCAATAAACCATGGGTGCTCGGGAATCTCAATTACTTCAACTAAATTGGTGTCTGGGTTTTTACCTGTAGCAATCATTCCAGCCTTTTCAACTTGCTCTAAATAATCGTTGTTGAATTCATAACGATGTCTATGACGCTCATCAATTATATCCTCGTTGTAGATTTCTTTTATTTTAGTCCCTTCTTTTAATTCACATTTCCAAGAGCCTAAACGCATCGTTCCTCCCATATCAACAATAGATTTCTGTTCTTCCATTAGGTTGATAACAGGATGCTTTGTGTTTTCATCCATTTCAGTAGAATATGCACCAGTTAATCCGAGTACATTCCTGGCAAACTCTATAACTGCCATTTGCATTCCTAAACATATACCAAAGAATGGAATCTTGTTTTCACGAGCATAACGAACCGCATCAATCTTACCTTCAATACCTCTATCTCCAAATCCAGGTGCAACCAATACACCGTTTAATCCTTCTAATTTTGAAGGAACGTTTTCTGAAGTTAAATCTTCTGAATGAATCCAGTGTAATTTTACTTTTACTTGATTATGGGCGCCGGCATGAATAAACGCTTCAGAAATTGATTTGTACGCATCTTTAAGTTCAACATATTTTCCTATTAATCCAATATGAACCGTGTTTTTTGGATTTTTATGTCCATCTAAAAATCGATGCCATTCATCAAGTTCTGGAGTCCCGTCGAATTCTAGATTAAGTTTTTTAAGAACAACTTCATCTAGTTTTTGTTCTAGCATTAAATCCGGAACATCATAAATGGTTTCAGCATCTAAAGATTCTATAATTGCTTCTTTTTCTACATTACAGAATAAAGCCAATTTACGTTTGATACCATCGTTTAATTTATGTTCACTTCTACAAACCAATATATCTGGACTCACACCACTTTGCATCAACATCTTAACCGAATGTTGCGTTGGCTTTGTTTTTAACTCGCCTGCGGCTGCTAAATAAGGCACTAATGTTAAATGAATAGAAACAGCGTTGCCATCTCCTAATTCCCATAATAATTGACGAACAGATTCAACATAAGGCAATGATTCAATATCACCCACTGTTCCACCAATTTCTGTTATTACGATATCAAATTCCCCGGTATTTCCTAAAATTTGAATTCTATTTTTAATTTCATCTGTAATATGAGGGATAATCTGAACGGTTTTCCCTAAAAATTCACCTTTACGCTCTTTATTAATTACAGATTGATAAATTCGACCTGTAGTTACATTGTTCGCTTGTGATGTAGGAATATTTAAAAAACGTTCATAATGCCCTAAATCCAAATCCGTTTCAGCACCATCATCTGTAACAAAACATTCTCCATGCTCATAAGGATTCAGCGTTCCTGGATCTATATTAATGTATGGGTCTAATTTTTGAATGGTTACGGAATAGCCTCTTTTTTGTAAGAGTTTAGCCAAAGATGCTGCAATTATTCCTTTTCCAAGTGATGAAGTTACGCCTCCTGTAACAAAAACGTATTTGGTTTTTTTCATTGTGTATAGGTTTGGGCAAAAGTACTAACTCTTGTTTAGTTGGCAAAAAAAGAACCCCTTAAAACTGATAAAAATTTAAGGGGCTTCTAATATTTTAATATTCAGTAATTAAGAGCGAACTCCTGTTTTTCTGTCTATTGAATATTTTCCGGCTCCGTTAAGGAAAATTAACAAAAATCCAAATAAATAAAGAAATGGTTTTTCACCATTGCCACTACCAATAAGCAGCATATCATGTGAAAAGGTAAATGCAACAAACATAACAATTGCCAATCCTAACGCATGAAAACGAGCATACAAGCCTAGTATTATCGCTAATGCACCTAAGCATTCAAAGTAAGTTACTAGAATGTAACTGGCTTCGCTGCCAATACCAATTACATCAGGAAAAGAATGGAATCGGGTATCATAATTAATTAACTTTTTCCAGCCATGGCCATAAATCATTTCAAAGCCAAATGCAATACGTAATAATAGAAGTCCTAGATCTTTGTTAAGAGGAATGTAATTGAATTTAAATAAGTTCATAAGTTGGAGTTTTTAAAAGTTCTAAAATATAAATTTTAATCAACCTTTTTGAAACTGAGGATGTTTTTGTTTTCTGAATTATAAAAAACAAGAGCGCCTTGTTCTTTTTTAAAGGATCTAACATTTCCTAATTCTTTAGAATATAGGCTTGGAATTTCCATAAATTCGCACATTCGCAGTGTTTCTCTTAGTTGACCAAACTCAATTTTATCTCCTTCTAGTTTAGATATACTACCTCCAAAATTGTTGCAGCCATTTGTTCCTAAGATTTCCATTTTAGAAATATTAATTTCTAATGTAGGTGTTTGTTCTACATTTTCTGAAGAAACATTTTTACTATTTATGTTCGTGAGCACATAGACATCATGAATGGTATAACGCAAATCTTTTTTCTTTTCTAGAACTTTAACCAATGTATATTTAATAGAGGAATCATCGGCAGGAGGATTCTCAATTTTCTCTGTTTTGACTTTTAATTTATAAAAATACCCAGGTTGAAATTCAAATCCTTCTATATTAGAATAGAAAAATTCCCAGTCTTTGGTTAAGTCTAGTTCTACATTTTTCTGAATTTGTAAGCAAGTCATCTTACCAACACCAGTACATTGAACTTTAGCACTGTTTACCCATAATATGAGTTCGTCTAGAGCAACTTTTGGTTGACAGGCCTGTAATAGAATTACCGATAAAATGGAAACGAATAACTTCATATGTTTTATTTTGGAAAAAGAAATACCAATTGCGCTCTAATTTGATAATCTGCATTCGTGGCGCTTTCTAGGTATTTATAGAAACCAAGTTGCCAGTTTACAGGTAGTTTGCCGACTTTAGATAGTTTTCCAAAACCAGCACCCATAGGAGCTGTCCATCTTGTAGTTCCCGGAGCATTCCAATTAGCGGTAAATATTGGAGCTGAATTAACATACCAACCTTTGGAGATCTGTTTAACTACAAAGATTTGCGAATAGAAAAAATTTAAATCGTTATTGCTATTTCCTGCAACTCCATAAAAGTTTTGGATAATTCCACCAACAGTCCAGCCGTTATTCTGATAAACTCCCACAGCGGAAGGTGCGATACCAAATTTATCAAACCCTAACCCTTGTTCTATTGTTGGAAACATAAAAGTTGGCCCAACTCCCCAGATAAATTTGCTAGATTTCGCAGGTGTAAAAAATGTAGAAACATTAATGTTTCCAATTCCATCTCTCCTTCCTTCGGGATAAATAGGTCCGCTAATAACAGGAATTATTGTTCTAGTAATTAAATTTACTTTTTTCGAAATACTTATGGGATAAACTGGTTGAATATTTAAAGTATTTGTTGGTCTTATATCTTTTCCTACATCTAAATTATTTTGAAAAGGCAAACTAATTAAACTAGCAATAGGGTTTTGAATTTTAGATGCTAAATCTTCTGATTCTTTTTGTTCCTCTTGAGAATACGAGGTTAAGCCAATTGCGATGAATGTACTTAATAGAATTTTCTTTATCATAATTTTTTTATTTAATTATTGGAAAATGTTTTCCTTCAAATACAGTTCCAAGTACTTCAATATCTTTTAATTTTTCTACTTCTACTTTGTAGGGATTGTTTTTTAATATAGTAAAGTTTGCAATTTTTCCATTTTTAATAGAACCTAATTCATTTTCCATTCTCCAAGATTGTGCCGCATCTATTGTAATTCCTCTTAGTGCTTGATGTAATGATAACCTCAAATCAGGCCTTGGATGATTACCGTTCAATGTTTCTCTAGTAATTGCACACCATGCCAAATACAATGGGTCGGCAGGTGCCATAGGTAAATCTGAATGTAATGAATATGGGATGCCCAATTTTTCCACAGAAGCTGACCTTACCATGGCATTCGCACGTTCTGGACCTAATCCAACTTCAGCATATTTATCAGAAAATGCTGTAACATAGTACGGGTTTGCACTAACAATACATCCCAATTCCGAAATTTTCTTTACTTGCGCTTCGGTAGAATTTGCAAAATGAATTATGGTTGTTCTATGGTCTTCACGTGGAGACTCCTTCATTTTACGTTCAATTACCTTAAGTAATTCCTCCAATCCTTTGTCTCCGTTGACATGAACTAGTATTTGATAATCTCGCTCCCAAAAAATATCAAATACGTCTGATATTTCTTGAGGTGGCTGTATCCATTCACCATGATGTCCATCGGTATAACCATCCTTCATCATCATTAATTGAGAAATAATGGCACCATCTATTAAGAGTTTAACCGTTTTTTTGAAAAATCTAATTTTTCCAGTTTCAGGAAACATGGTAGTGATATCTTCAACTGCCTTAACAACAGCTTCATCGCCTTTCTCTTTATTTTGATAAAAAGGAGTTTTGGTTTCTGGTGTAAAAAAGGAATACATTGGAGTTTTAACATCACCTAATATCTCCTTATAGATTTTAACATGAGTTGGCATAATAAAGGCACCAGGCTCGTTATAGGCGGTAATACCATTATTGTGTAACATCTCTACCATTTGATGTAACCCTTTTCTAATATTCTCTTCTGGACCAATGATTTCAAATATTTTTGGAAGTAGTGCTATCATTGCTCCCGCTTCAAAGAAGTGACCTTTCTCAATATTAATTTGTCCTTGAATTTCTTCAGAAAAAGTTTTTGCCCATGCATCAGTCAATTCCAATTGCTCCATTAAAACAGAATTTAAAAAGAACTCATGAACCGATCTATGCCATATAAGGATAGGTCTAGTTGAACTAATTTTATCTAATATTTCTCTTTTTAAATCTCCGTGAAAATTATGATGATAACCCCAACTTAGGAGGATTTCATCAGGATTTTCCATCGAGTTTTCAACATCAGTTAAAGTAGCGAAGTAGTCTTTTTCGTTGTCTACACCTTTCCAGGTCTTTGAAGGTAATTCCCAGGGTTCTGGAGCAATCACATTCATAACTAATGTTAAGGCTCCTAGAAAAGGGTGCATATGTTGTTCAATAAACCCAGGAAACATCGTATTTCCTTTTAAATCAAATTGATTCGCATTTGGGTAATTAGATTGAGCCTCTTTTTGGTTCCCAGTAAAAACAACTTTATTGTTTTTGGTTACAACGGATTCTACTGTGCTACCTTGTTTACCTTCCATGGTAACAATTTCACCATTATAATAGATAATTGTTTCAGGGCTAGCATCCGAATTAGAATTTGATTTTTCAGAATTACAAGCAATTAGAATTATAATACACAGTAAAGTTAAAAGTGTATTTTTCATAGTTTCTTTTTTTGTCAAACAAAAATAGGAAACTAATATTAATTCAGAGTTAATACCAACGTTTCTTGTTCTTTTTGGAATTGGCTGATTTACGCCCTTTCTTTTTACCAGGTTTGGTATTGATACTTTTACTTCCCGAACCCTTATGATTTATTGCTTTGGTGTTTTTATCCATGGGATATGGATGATCTTCAACCAATTCAATTTTCTTTTGAATTAATTGTTGAATTGTTTTAATGTAATTCATTTCATCTGCTCCACAGAAAGAATACGCATTTCCAGATTCACCTGCTCTACCTGTTCTTCCAATTCTATGTACGTAGGTTTCCGGAATATTTGGTAAGTCAAAGTTAATAACAGCATCTAAACTATTAATGTCAATTCCTCTTGCAGCAACATCAGTTGCTATTAAAATATTAACCTCATTTTTCTTAAACTTATTCAAGGCTTCTTGTCGTGCGCTTTGAGATTTATCACCATGCAATGAAGTAACGTTGTAGCCGTTTTTTTTAAGTGAAGTTTCAAGTTTGTCAACACCAAACTTGGTACGTCTAAAAATAAGAATGCTTCCTTTTACTGTGTTTCGTAATAGGTGTAAACAAAGTTCTAATTTCTTTTTTCGTGGAACGTAATACAATAATTGATTTACATTTTTAGCAGCAGAAGAGTTTGCGGCAACTTCAACCTTTTCAGGATTGTTAAGAATTACGTTTGCTAATTGTAATACTTTTTTTGGCATGGTTGCCGAGAATAAGAGTATTTGTCTATTCTTAGGGCACACTTTTACAATCTTGTTTACATCATCATAAAAACCCATATCTAACATTAAATCGGCTTCGTCTAGCACTAGTGTTTGAATATGGCTCAAGCTTAAAATTTCTTGCTTTCTTAAATCTAACAATCTGCCCGGCGTTGCGATTAAAACATCAACACCTTTTTTTAGAACATCTTTTTGCGGTTCTATAGACGTGCCACCAAAAACTACGGTTGTTCTTAAATTGGTGTATTTAGCATAGGTTTTAAAATCATCTTGAATTTGAACTGCCAATTCTCTGGTTGGACTTACAATTAATGCACGAATCTTCTTTCCTTTCTTTTTTGAATTTTGATGCCAAATCAATTTTTCAATAATTGGTAACGCAAAGGCAGCGGTCTTTCCAGTTCCCGTTTGAGCAGATGCAATAATGTCCTTATTCTCTAAAACTAATGGAATACATTTTTCTTGAATAGGGGTAGGTGCGTCGTACCCAGTTTCTTTGATGGCTTTTAAAATTGATTTATCTAAAGGTAATTCGCTAAAGTGCATACTTTGTTTTATTTAATGCAAAGGTAGTAAGATAGAACTTATGAGTATTGAATTATGAATGACTAGTTAGAAAAAGAATGATTAAGTTGAAACGATTAACTATTACCCAATCTTTCAATTTCCAATTGGTAGTCATATTGTAAATCTTCATGCAATCCACTTACTGTTTTTTCAATCATAGCCAATTGCCGAGTATAAACATTCATTAATCGAACGCTTCTTTTTATGGAAGGCCTAAAATCCTTCAGTTTTTTACAAAAATAGAGCAGTAATTCTACTTCAGTTTCTTTATTCTTAGAATAGCGAATGAACTTTTTAGTATTCGTTAAAATCTTTCGAACGCTTTTCCTGATAAAGTAGTAACTCTTAGTATTTACCTCTTCAAATTGTTCGTCTATATATTCCTTTACACTTTCAATGTAACCCCTTTCATCATTGGCCTCAAACAATAAATAGGTTAGGAGTTCTTTATTTTCCTTTTTAAAGCGCCCTAACCGAAGACATAACTCTAATAATTCGCTTTGAGAACGATGTTGTAATTCTGTTTTAATTTCTTTAAGTGTAGATGATTTCATATAAGAATACAGCAATTATTGCATTTGTAAATCTAATTATAATAATAAAGTGATTTGAATAATGATTCAAATCACTTTATCAATTATTTCGTTGACGTTAGTTTTTAAACGATTTGTCTGGATAAGAAGGAACAGGAGGAACCTCTCTTGGATCCTCTTTAATTAGTTTTTTAAGATGTTCTATTGCCGCTTCTAATTGGGCATCTTTTCCATTAAAAGTTGCATGAGGTAAATTGTCTACTTCAATATCTGGTTCAAAGCCATGACCCTCGATAAGCCATTCTCCATCTGGTCCATAAACGCCCATCATTGGAGCTCTGGCCAAACCACCATCACTTAATCTATTTCCACTGTGCAGCCAAATTTCGCCACCCCATGTTCTTGTTCCTATAGCCGTTCCTAAATTTAATTTTTTAAATCCATCTGCAAAAGCTTCTCCATCTGAGGCTGTATTTCCGTCAACAAGAATAACGATATGACCTCTAAAAGCATACTGCATATTCCAGTAAGGTTTACCGGATCTAGATTTCCAATACATCCATGCTTTTCGAAGCAGTTTTTCTAAAATGATACTTTCAATATTTCCCCCTCTGTTATGTCTAACATCTATAATTAATCCTGGTCTGTCAAAAACAGGGTAAAACTCCCTATACCACTGATTAAGATCGTTACTTCCCATTGCTCTTAGGTGTACATATCCAACATCTTTGTTGGTTTTTTCTTCAACTTCGAGCCTTCTTGTATATTCCCAATCTCGATAGCGTAAATTGTATTCATTATTAAAAGGAACTACAATAACATCTTTACTAATACTTCCTCTAGAAATAGATAAGCGTACTTGTTTTCCAGATTTATTTCTTATCAATGCTCCAATATCTACTGATGACAGGGCAGGAACTCCATTTATACTTGTTATGATATCTCCTTCATTTATATCTAAATATGGATCGTCTAAAGGTGATTTTTCATCAGGATAATCTGGGTCAGCTTTATATATGTATTCAATTCTATAACCACCTGCATTTTCGTCTCTGCTGAATCTAGCACCTAAACTTGCTACTGAAATATTTTTTTGATCTCCTCTAGTATCTCCGCCACGAACGCTTGTATGTAGCGCCGATAATTCTCCAACAAAACGGCCAATTAAATCAGATAGTTCAACTCTCGTTGTTACCCTATCAACCAATGGAAAATATTTATCATACATGCCTTTCCAATTTACACCGTGCATGTTTTTGTCATAGAAATAATCACGCTCCATTCTCCAAGCATCTGTAAATAGTTGTTTCCAGTCTTCACGCGGTGTAATTGCGAATTTCCATCCACTTAAATCAATTTTAGACTGCGTTAAATCACTTATTTTACTCGTGCCTGCCGGAACCATAAAAAAACTATTTCCTTTTCTTACAAGAATTTTACTACCATCTGAAGTCAAATTAAATCCTCGGATACCTTCGATCATCGTTTTTAGTTTAACATCTTTATTGTCGATCTTAACTACGCTTAAATTTGTTTTACTGTTTATTCCGGTCGAACTTGATGCAAGGTAAATTGCTTTTTTATTTATGGCTAATCCGTTATAGTTACCTGCTTTAATAGGAACTTCGATAATTCTAGATGCAATCCCTTCAATATCAATAGTAACAGAAATCTTTTTGTCTTCTGATTTCTTTTCTTGTTTTTCTTCCTTTTTAATCAATTCATCATTTGGTCTAAATGGTGAACGAACTCCTTTATTTAGTGGTACATGATATAGCTTCTCACTTGCGTCAAAATAAGGTTCCGGTTGTCTAGGACCCCATGGACCACCAACAAGAGAGGTAAAACTTCGATCTGATAAAAAATAGATAAATTTTCCATCTGGACTCCATTGAGGAGATAAACTATTTGCCCTATCAGATGTTAATTCAAATGATTTACTTGAATCTAGGTTATAAATATGAATTTGTGCCATTGTATTGTTTGCGTACTGAACAAATGAAATCCATTTACTATCTGGTGACCACGAAAAAGAACCGATGCCTTGTTCGTTATTAGAAATTTTCTTACTCTCTCCGCTGGCAATATTTAATATAAACATGTTGTTTTCCAAATCATCATATGCAATCCATTTTCCATCGGGAGACGAAACTCCGGCAAGTCTTAAAACAGATCCGTTAGAAGTAATTGATTTAGTAGCACCAATTCCGTTTGAAGGAATACTGACAAATTCAAATTCACCACTTTCATCAGATAGTGTATAAATATTTTTTCCGTCAGATGAGAAAGTGGCATCTCTATAGCGAACATTTTTTTGATGTGTAAATTCAATAAATCTTCCTGATTTTACTGGGGCTACAAAGGCACGTCCTCTTGCAGTAATTACAATTTTACTTCCATCCTTATTTGGATTAACAGCTGTGATATATTGTGATGGGTTTTCATCCCATTTTTCTCTTAATTGATCCAAATCAGTTGCTAAACTGATATCAATTTTATTAGATGAGTTAGAATTTATGTCATATTTCCAAATGTCTGCTCCCAGTTGGTAAACAATGGTGTTTTTAGAGTTTTTAGCATATCTAACGTCAAAACCTTCATGATTTGTGTGCTGTTTCTTATCACTGCCATCCGTATCCATAGACCATAGGTTCATTGTACCATCCCTATCCGTTATAAAATAGACCCTATTGTTAATCCACATAGGATGATGACTTTCACCTGGATGATCTGTAGTTAATTTTACAGCTTCCTCCATACCTTCAGTGAATTTCCAGATTTGGCGGGCGGTTCCTCCTTGATATCGCTTTGTTACATTACCATGATATGCAGGGCGAACAAAGAAAATTGTCTTTCCAGTAGTATCAAAAGACGCTTCACTAGCTTGACTTAAAGGAATTCTCTTTTTTTGTTTGGTTTGAGTATTTAATTTAACTGTTTGCCAATCTGGTAATGTAGAATAATTTCTAGTTGCATAGGCAATTTCTCCATTTTCAGTCCAGTTGTTCGGAATAACACTTGAACTTTCATAGGTCCATCTCGTTGGTAGTCCTCCGTTAATTGGGATTGTGTATAATTCCGTTGGCCCTTCGTAGCTAGCGGAATAAGCAACTGTCTTACCATCTGGTGAAATGATTGGATACCGCTCTTCTTCTTGGTGTGTTGTTAATCTTTGGGCTAATCCCCCATCTAGAGAGACGGTCCATAAATCGCCTTCGGCAGTGAAAACAACTGTGTTTTCGTGAACTGCAGGAAACCTGTAATAGCCCTCGAAGCCTTGAGAGAAACTATTTAACTGAAAGGCAATTAGAAATAAAAGTACAATCCCTTTCAAGGGAGCTGAATTACTAATGTTTGAAATCATAATGATTTATTATTTAGTTTGGTTAATAAAAGAGAAGGGTTAGTATCTTCAAATATAATATAAAACTTAAGAATAGTTTAGTCCTTTAGTTTGAAGTATTGTTCTTTATCGATGCTGTTTTTTTATAAATGTATTCAATAATAAAGCAAATTAGAATTAATGAAATGGCAATTAAAACTCCAATTTTGTTAGATTCAAACTGTTGTGATATTAAAATAATTAGCGCAATAGAACAACTTATAAACCCCAATAATGTAATTATTTTGTTTGCCTTTATTTCTTTAGAAAGTTTAAAGCCAACATAATTTACAATTGCGAATATTAGCAGAAACCCAACACTACCTGCAGTAGAAATACTTTCAAGGTTTAGGGTGTTTGTAATTATTAATGTAGCGATTGCGGTTATTAATAATCCAATAGGTTGATTCCATAGTTTGTTGGTTAACTCATGCGGTAGTTCGTCGTCTTCCGCAATTTCATAACTTACTCTACTACCACCATAAAGTGATGCATTTATTGCTGAAAAAGTTGAAATTAAAGCAGCGATGGTTATAATAGTAAATCCAACTTCTCCGAGCATGGGCTTTGCGGCCTCGGCTAATACATAATCTTCAGCCGTCGCAATTTCATCAAAAGGAAGTGAGCCTAGGGTTACTATCGCTATAATAATGTATAAAAGAATTACAAAAATTACGGAGTAGAAATAGGCTTTGGGAATGTTCTTCTTCGGATTGATAATATCTGGTGCTGCGTTCGCAATTAATTCAAATCCTTCGTAAGCCACAAAAATAACCATACCTCCGGCAATTAAATGAATGGGAGTTTCCCAATTACTCACTACTAATTGGTTTAAATTTGGATTCCCAATTAAACCATACAATCCAATGGCAACGAATGATAGAAGAATGACAAGTTTTATTATGACAGCATAGGACTCTATTTTACCAACCACTGAAATGCTATAATAATTGATTGCTGTAGCTAAAATAATTATAGAGCTAGCATATATATGGGTGTCGATTATTTTATCTCCGGCAAGTTCAAATAGGTTAGGGGCGTAAGATCCAAATGCAGAAGCATATAACGCCAGCATAATTATATAACTTATCCAAAGCAAGTTATTAATACCTCCGCTAAAAATTGATTTTCCAAATCCCTGATTTATGAACTTAACTGTTCCACCTCTATCTGGAAACGAAAGTGATAGTTTAACGTAACTATAAGAAGTAATTAATGCTAATATACCGGCTATTAAAAAGGCAATAGGGGTTCCACCTTTTGCGAGGGATACGGCTAATCCTAGTACAGCGAATATTCCTCCACCAACCATGCCGCCAATACCAATAGATATGGCTTCCTTAAGACCAATTTTTTTATTCATTCATACAATTAATGGCTATTTCTTTTTCTTACTTCGAATCATCATTTCTAACATGTCCCACATTTCTTCTGGAATTTCTTCTAGCATATTAAATTCACCGGCTCCTTTTAACCATTCACCTCCATCAATTGTTATGACTTCTCCATTAACGTATGCTGAGTAATCTGACATTAGATAGGCGGCTATATTTGCCAATTCTTGATGCACTCCAACACGACCAACAGGAACTTTTTTAGCCATGTCGAATTTTTCCTTTAAGTTTCCAGGAAGTAATCTATCCCAAGCGCCTTTTGTAGGGAAGGGTCCAGGGGCAATGGCGTTTGAACGTATTCCATATTTCGCCCATTCTACAGCTAAGGAACGTGTCATAGCTAGTACACCTGCCTTTGCCGTAGCAGAAGGAACTACATAAGCGGAACCTGTCCAAGCGTAGGTTGTAACAATGTTTAAGATTGTTGATTTTTCTTGTTTTACATTGATCCAATGCTTTCCAAAAGCCAATGTGCAGTTTTTACTCCCTTTAAGTACAATATCTATTATGGTATCAAAAGCGTTTGCTGAGAGTCTCTCGGTTGGGGAAATGAAATTTCCTGCGGCATTATTTAGTAAGCCATCTACTTTTCCAAAAGTATCCAACGTTTTTTGCAACATCGCCTCTACTTGATCATAATGACGAACATCACATTGAATTGGTAATACTGTTCCGCCAGTTTTTTCTTCTAATTCAATTTTTACTGTTTCTAGTTTTTCGAGATTTCTAGAGGTTATAGCAACTTTTGCACCTAACTCAAGGAAATACGTTGTCATTGCCTTTCCAAGACCACTTCCACCGCCAGTAACAACAATTGACATTCCGTCTAGACTTCCTTCTTTTAACATTGGTTTTTGATACATAGTTTTCGTTATTTTGTAGTTAAACAAATATATCTTTTTTCAACCTAAAAAGACTGAATAAAATTTTTTTAAATTTTTGTAATTTTGCACTTGTCAGATATAAAAATGATTGTATATTTGCCCCACTTTTAGCAGAGGATTTCGCAATTTAAGCTAAGTATAAAAATAAAGACGATATTTAAAACATAAAGTAATGCCAAAAAGAACGTATCAG
The DNA here is from genome assembly GCA_001874265.1 of Bacteroidetes bacterium MedPE-SWsnd-G1. GTDB lineage: Bacteria > Bacteroidota > Bacteroidia > Flavobacteriales > Flavobacteriaceae > Urechidicola. The sequence continues at coordinate 28,906 of MPDD01000030.1, forward strand.
CCATCGAAAAGAAAGAAAAGAAACAAACACGGTTTCAGAGAAAGAATGGCGTCTGCTAACGGTAGAAAGGTTTTAGCTAGAAGAAGAGCTAAAGGAAGAAAGAGATTAAGTGTTTCTTCAGATCCTAGACCAAAGAAATAATGATTGTATTAAAAAATTATATACAAGGTGTTACTGTTTTTCAGTAACACCTTTTTTTTAGCCTTTTTATAAGTTTTAATAACTATTTTTTAAAAAAAGAAACAAATCCATAATATTTACCATCTCAAGATAAAAGTTTTAAAATGCCAAGAAATAACAAGATAAAATCGGTTTTAATAATAGGTTCAGGTCCAATTGTAATAGGTCAAGCATGTGAGTTCGATTATTCTGGAACACAGTCTATTCGTTCATTAAGAGAAGAGGGAATTGAAGTGATTCTAATCAATTCGAATCCTGCAACAATTATGACAGATCCAGAAACAGCGGATCATGTATATTTAAAACCATTAACAACAAAGTCGATTATTGAGATTTTAGAAATTCATAATGTGGATGCAGTTTTGCCTACGATGGGAGGACAAACAGCATTGAACTTATGTATTGAGGCGGATGATAAAGGAATATGGAAAGATTATAACGTTGATTTAATAGGTGTAAATATTGACGCTATTAATATTACGGAAGATAGGGAGCAGTTCAGAAATTTAATGACAGAAATTGGAGTACCAATGGCACCTCAGGCTACGGCCACATCTTTCTTAAAGGGTAAAGAAATTGCTCAAGAATTTGGATTTCCATTATGTATTCGATCTTCGTTTACATTGGGAGGGGCCGGAGCAGCAATTGTGCATAAAGAAGAAGATTATGATGAATTACTTAGAAGAGGTTTAGAAATTTCACCGATTCATGAGGTGATGATTGATAAAGCCATGATGGGGTGGAAAGAGTTTGAGTTAGAACTATTAAGAGATAAAAATGACAATGTTGTAATTATTTGTTCTATTGAGAATTTTGACCCGATGGGAATCCATACTGGAGATTCAATTACTGTAGCGCCCGCAATGACCTTGAGTGATTCAACTTTCCAAAGAATGCGTGATATGGCCATTAAAATGATGCGTTCTATCGGTGATTTTGCAGGTGGTTGTAATGTGCAATTCGCCGTGTCACCTGATGAGAAGGAAGATATCATTGCAATTGAAATTAATCCACGTGTATCTAGGTCGTCAGCATTGGCATCAAAAGCAACAGGGTATCCTATTGCTAAAATTGCATCAAAATTGGCCATTGGATATCACTTAGATGAATTAGATAATCAAATTACTAAAACAACTTCAGCTTTATTTGAGCCTACTTTGGATTATGTAATAGTGAAAATTCCGCGTTGGAATTTTGATAAGTTTGAAGGATCAGATAGAACTTTAGGTCTTCAGATGAAAGCTGTCGGTGAGGTGATGGGAATTGGACGTTCGTTCCAAGAAGCATTGCATAAGGCAACACAATCTTTAGAGATTAAGAGAAACGGAATTGGTGCCGATGGAAAAGGATATAAAGAATACGATAAAATTATTAGCAAACTAACACATGCGAGTTGGGATCGAGTTTTCGTAATTTACGATGCCATTCAAATGGGGATTTCTCTAAGTAAAATTCACGAAATCACTAAAATTGATATGTGGTTCTTGAAGCAATACGAAGAGTTGTATTTATTAGAAAAAGAAATCTCTAAATATACGGTTGAGACGTTACCAAAAGATTTGTTGTTAGAGGCAAAACAAAAAGGGTATGGTGATAGACAAATCGCTCATATGATGGACTGTTTAGAAAGTCAAGTTCATAAAAAACGTCAAGAGTTAGATATAAACAGGGTATACAAATTAGTTGATACTTGTGCAGCGGAGTTTAATGCAGAAACACCATATTACTATTCTACTTTTGAGAATAACAGCATTATAGATGGGAAATCATTTGCAGATAATGAAAGTATAGTTTCCGATAAAAAGAAAGTGGTTGTTCTAGGTTCTGGCCCTAATAGAATTGGGCAGGGAATTGAGTTTGACTATTGTTGCGTGCACGGAGTGCTAGCTGCTCGTGAAGCAGGTTATGAAACTATTATGATTAACTGTAATCCAGAAACAGTATCTACGGATTTTGATATTTCTGATAAGTTATACTTCGAACCGGTTTTCTGGGAGCATATTTATGACATTATTCAGCATGAAAAACCTGAAGGTGTAATTGTTCAGTTAGGAGGACAAACTGCCTTAAAACTTGCTGAAAAACTAGAGAAATACGGAATCAAAATTATTGGAACTAGCTTTGAGGCTTTAGATTTAGCTGAAGATAGAGGTCGTTTCTCTGAATTGTTAACAGAGTTAAATATTCCTTTTCCACAATTTGGTACCGCAACTAACGCCGATGAAGCGCTCACCATTGCAGATGAGTTAGATTTTCCAATTTTGGTAAGACCATCTTATGTATTAGGAGGTCAAGGAATGAAGATTGTAATTAATAAAGATGATCTTGAAAAACATGTAGTTGATTTGCATCGAAAAATGCCTGGTAATGTATTGTTATTGGACCACTATTTAGATGGAGCCATCGAGGCAGAAGCAGATGCGATTTGTGATGCAGATGGTAATGTGTATATCATCGGAATTATGGAGCATATTGAGCCTTGTGGAGTGCACTCTGGAGATTCAAATGCAACGTTGCCTCCATTTAACTTAGGTGAGTTTGTAATGCAACAAATTAAAGACCATACTAAGAAAATTGCAAGAGCACTTAAAACTGTCGGATTGATTAATATTCAATTTGCAGTAAAAGATGATATGGTTTATATTATTGAAGCGAACCCTAGAGCCTCTAGAACTGTGCCATTTATTGCGAAAGCATACCAAGAGCCATATGTTAATTATGCAACTAAGGTGATGTTAGGAGACAAGAAGGTTACAGATTTCAATTTCAACCCTAGATTGGATGGATATGCAATTAAGCAGCCTGTATTTTCGTTTAATAAATTTCCGAATGTAAATAAGAATTTGGGTCCTGAAATGAAATCGACTGGAGAAAGTATTTTGTTTATAGATAGTTTAAAAGACGATCAATTCTACGAACTGTATTCTCGAAGAAAAATGTATTTGAGTAAATAATTAAAAGCCCTTGAAAAAGGGCTTTTAATATTAATAACTTATTTTTTAAGTGCCATAATAAAATTGGTAGATACAATTACTTCATCGGCAACTTTATTTCTTACCACCTTTGCTAATTCTATATCAAAGTCTTCAGGATTCAATATAAATTCTGAAGAAATAATAATTTGACTATTGTCTAGCGAAATATAAGATTCGATAAGAACTTTTTTAGTTTTACCATGAAAACTGATTTCTCCTTCAATGTAAAATTGTTTTCTATTTTTTGTTAATTCGTTCAATTTAAAATTTTGAATAACACCTTTTAAAGTTGTTTTTGGAAATTTAGAAGATTCAGCATAATTTTCATTAAAGTGTTCTTCCATTAGTGCAATTTTAAATCTGAAAGCTTTGACCAATGCCAATGCCGCTAATTCACCAGTTTCAACATTCATTATTGCCGTCACCGTTTTATTTGTCGCATTTACTTCTTCAAATGAAGGAACTGAGGCTTCAAATTCTATAGCCCCACTTTTTGTAAAATATTTTTGCGAGTTAGCAGTTTTAGAAATTAGAATTAAGCAAGTTAAAATAAATATGACTCTCATGATTTTATTCTTTAAATCCTTCTGTCATCCAATCTTTAATTGTTTGAATTTGCGCACTTGTCAAGGTGCTTCCTCCGGGAGGCATTACTCCAGCAGTTCCTTGCGGTCTCTCAATGCGATCAATTAGTTCACCATTCTGTGTTTCATTTTTAACTTCATCATAGGTTGTTAAAGAAACTGGAGCTCCATTAGTAGGAGGGGTTCCATGACAATTATTACAATGGCTTTCCATAATTGGTTTAATATCGTTTGTGTAATTAATATCGACAGGTGTTGGAGGAGTTAAATCTTCTGTACTGTCATTAGAACAAGAAAAATAAACAATTGAAATAAATACTACTAAAGCTAGGTTAATTTTCTTCATGAGCTACATTATTTCAGTGATGAATTTAAACAAATATAGAAAAATAAATAGGATTTATTTTTTTATTTAGGGCTTGGAGAATTGAAATTCAATTGCTTAATGATTAAAAACATTAAAAATTACCACTATATTTAAGAAATGAATT
>MPDD01000031.1 GCA_001874265.1 Bacteroidetes bacterium MedPE-SWsnd-G1
TATAATTTTTTGGATATAAATTTTAGAGATAAGATCATAAAAAGGTGCGTTTATAACCACTCAGAAAGGTATAAGCAGCACATTTTGTATGGATATAACTAGTTGCCATTAATTACAATTGAACCATGAAACAAAAAATAACCCTACTCTTATTATTATTTACAATTTTATTATTTAGTCAAGATGTTGAACAGATGCAAGATAGTACTAGTATCGGAAAAGCGACCTTCTACGTCCTTAAATCGGACATGACTACTAAACATGGAGAATATACCGTAAAAGCATATTCAGGAAATACTATTTTAATTAGCGGAATGTATTCAAATGGAAAAAAAGTAGGGCAATGGACTGAGAGGTACTACCGTAAAGTAAGAAATCTAAAAAGCACAGGAAATTATGTCAATGACCTCCAAGTCGGAAAATGGGTTTATTATAACAGCGAAGGAGAAATTATTCAAGAGTATGATTTCGATAAAAATGAATTAATCAGTTCAACTGAATGCGGCAATAAAACTAAGTATGAAGTATATTTAAATGGAGAATTAAATAGATCTACACTTGATTGTCCGGCTTCATATATAGGCGGAAAACAAATATTAATAGACGAATTACTAAAAAAAATAACGGAGTCATTTGACTTCGATTCAAATGAAAAAGAAAGAAAAAATATTAAATTCGATAATTTAGTTTCGTTTTTCATTGATGAAAAAGGAAATTTGGAAAATATTCAATTTCTAGATAAAATTGAAATCCCTAATTTAGAAGCGTTTATCGAAAAACAACTTGTTGAAAGAAAAGGTAAATGGATTGTAGGGGAATTGAATGGTGAAAAAGTAAAATCTAATTTGGACTTAAGACTTTCAGTTAATATTATGTTCTAAAACAATTATTGACGAAACCATTTAAAATTTATTATAGACTCAAAGAACAAGTTTTGATTTTATCAAAAAACCTCTAGATTTTAAATAAATTTGGCTGTATTTAGAATAAAAATAAACACGCTAGTGTGTTTATCAGCACGTTGCGCTTCATTATCTCACTCAAGCGGAATTATATAATTATCCTAACTTTTGAGAAATAACTCACCAATGATCAAATTATTTAGAAAATATGCTACAATCTTATGAATGAAAATAGCATCAAAATTCAAACTCTAATTTCTGTTCTCAAGAAATATATTAAAACTTAATATATTAGCACTTTTATTTAGTTTTTATGCTTAAAACAGTAGATGTAACTTTTTCTTACACCAAAGAATCTTCTTTTAAATTTCCTAATATTAAGTTAACCAGTGGTCAGTCATTATTAATTCTTGGTAAATCAGGTATTGGCAAGACCACTCTTTTACATTTATTGGCTGGAATTTTGAGCCCGGATAATGGAAATATTTTCATCAACGACACTGATATTAGCAATATGGGCAGTAAAAAATTAGATGTTTTTAGGGGAAAGAATATTGGAATTATTTTTCAGAATACCATAGCCGTTTCTTCATTGACCATATATGAAAACTTACAAGCTAGAATGTATTTTAGTGGAATTTCCAAACAAAAAGAAGTGATTGAAAACATTTTAGAACAATTAGACTTAGCTTCTGTAAAAAAGCAAAAACCTAATACATTAAGTACAGGTCAATTGCAACGTCTAGGAATTGCATTAGGAGTCATTCATAAACCAGCCATTATTCTAGCCGATGAACCCACTTCAAGTTTGGATGATGAAAATTGTGAATTAGTAATTGAACTATTGAAAAGTCAGGCAAAAAAGTCGAATGCGAATTTGATTATCATCACGCATGATCAGCGCATAAAAAATTCATTTTCTAACACTCTTGCTTTATGAATATAGTAAAGCTTAGTTATAAAAATATTATCGCCAAACCGTTACAAACTTTTTTAACGGTTTTAATACTTTCTTTAAGTATTGGATTACTACTTGGAGTAAAACAACTGAATAAAGTATTTGAATCTCAATTGCAGCAAAGCTTAAACGGTGTTGATATGGTTGTTGGTGCCAAAGGAAGCCCATTACAATTGGTGCTTTCTACTGTTTTACATATAGACAATCCAACCGGGAATATTCCTTATAATAAAGCAAAAGAAATTGCAGAAAACAAATACATTCAAGAAGCTATTCCAATTTCAATTGGTGACAATTATAAAGGCTATAAAATTGTTGGTACTACTGCTGGTTTTGTCAATCTCCATAAAACTGAAATAGAAGCTGGAGTTTTGTTTAATACACCATATGAAGTTGTTATAGGTAATGCTGTTTCTGAAAACTTGAACTTAAATATTGGCGATACTTTTTCCAGCTCTCACGGAATGATTGAAAATGCAATTGAAAGTCATGATGAATACCCTCTTAAAGTTGTAGGAATTTTAAAACCTACTCAAAATGTTGTTGATAGATTGATTTTAACAAATCTCGAAAGTATTTGGCATCTTCATGAGCATGTTAGTGAAGGCAGCAATCATGACCACAGTCATGACGATGAAGATATTACAGCATTATTAATTAAGTTTAAAAACAAAAGAGGTTTGCTACGCCTTCCTAGAAGTATTAATGAAAATACTCCATTTCAAGCAGCCTTACCAAAATATCAACTAGATAAGCTCTTTAAACTTACAGCAATAGGTGCAAAAGCAATTACATGGATTGCACTTTCAATTTTATTTGTTTCTGGCATAAGCATGTTTGTTAGCTTGTATAGAATGGTAAAAGAACGGGCCAAAGAATTGGCATTAATTAGAACCTATGGGGCAAGTAGAAACAAATTAATTTTACTTGTATTTTCGGAAGGTTTATTAGTCGGTATTTCAAGTTTTTTTCTTGGAGTATTGCTGGCAACTTTTAGTTTACAAACTATATTTTCTCTAATTAAAGACATGTATAAACAACAAATCTATTTATTAGAATACCATATAGATATCCTAGATTTGTTATTGTTTATATTTGGTATAATTATTATTGCAACATTAATCGCTATTCGTCCAATATTTAAAATGGATATTTCTAAAATTATTAGTCATGAGAGTTAGAACTGTTTTCCTATTTTTTGGTTTTATTTTGTTTTATTCTAGTAGTACTTTTAGTCAACAAAGAATAACGTGGAAAGAACTGAGTATCGCATATCGCAGTGAAATATTTCCTAATGAAAGTAACGATAAAATTACATTATCCTTAAAAGATATTGAAGGCAAACAAATTACCGTAAGAGGCTACTTTTTAGACTTAGGCGCAGATTCTATGTGGTTTATGCTTTCGAGATTTCCTTTTGAAAATTGCTTTTTTTGCACTGGTGTAGGCCCTGAAACAGTTATTGAACTGGGAGGGTTTGAAAACGAAAAGTCGAAATTTAAAACCGATGACATTGTTACCGCTACTGGTACCTTATATTTAGTTAAGGAAGAGGATGAATATTTCTATATTTTAAAAAATTGTTCGGTAATACCAACTGAGTTTTAACAACTATACTTTGGTTAAACTAAAATTAGTTTTTACAAGCCATAAATTGAAAAAGCCCTCTCACTAAATGAGAAGGCTTTTTTTGATTTGAATAGTCTCTGCTAATTTTTTACAATCCTCCTTTTCTATTAGGTGATCTTTGTGCAGGCCATTGACGTTGTTCTCCTGTTCCAGGATTAATTGGCATCACTATTTTTTCACGTGAAGTTGTTTCAGGATCTTCAGATGCCATATATGCTAAAATTGCAGTTAAAATGGCATTACTTCGCACATCATCAAAAACTACTTTATCATAAGTATCACGATTTGTATGCCATGTATAGTTCCAGTATGACCAGTTTAAAGCACTTAAATTAAAAGCTGGTGCACCTGCAGCTAAAAAAGATGCATTATCCGAACCTCCTCTACTTGGACTTCCAGGAAAACTCGTTTCTATATGTTTGGTAATGCTTCTTGGCACTGCATTTAGCCAACGTCCTAAATAATCGTATGCATGTAAAAATCCAGCACCTGAAATATTTATAACACGTCCTGTACCATTATCTTGGTTAAAAGATGCTTGCATGTTTTCTACAATCTCTGGGTGATCTTCAACAAAAGCTCTAGAACCATTTAAGCCTTGCTCTTCACTTCCCCAATGTCCAACAATAATAGTACGCTTTGGGTTTGGATAAAACTTCTTAAGTAAACGCATTGCTTCTAGCATTACAAGCGTCCCTGTACCATTGTCAGTAGCTCCTTGAGCGCCATCCCAAGAATCAAAATGTGCAGATAATACAATATATTCGTTTGGTTTTTCGCTTCCTTTAATTTCCGCTATAGTATTAAATGTAGGTACTTCTCCTAGTTCTTTGGATTTTGCCTCCACTTTAATCACTGGTTTGTTCCCGTACGAAACTAAACGATATAACATACCATAATCTTCTAATTCAACATCAATAGTCGGTATATTTTTAACTCGAGAACTAAATATTTTGTTAGATCCAAATGCTTTAGACCAATAACTTGATACTAGACCAACTGCGCCAGCTTCTTCTAAAGCGTTCCCAATAGTTCTTGATGTGTATCCTGAATTTCTAATATTTTGACGCCATGCCTTTGTTTGTGCATCGCGTTCTTCCTTCATTTTTGTAAATGATTCTTCGGTTGCAAATTCTTCCCAATTATAATCAGGGCGTCCTGTTGGTTGTGGCATCGAAATCATCACAAACTTTCCTTTTACACTAGGCAACCAGTTTTTAAATGCCGTTGAATCCTTTATAGTTTCAGGTAAGGCAACAACTTCTGCTGTTACTCCTCCTTCTGGTGTACTTGCACTCCAAGCTAATTGCGTTCCATCAAGCGATTGTACCCTAGGCGACACCATGTCTATATGTGTAATACCGCGTTCCCATCCGCGCCATGTTCCATAGTTCTCTTTTTTTGCTGTAATTCCCCATTCGGCATATTGGTCAATTGCCCATTGACTTGCATGTTCCATTTGAGGAGTTCCAACTAATCTTGGTCCAACTACGTCAAAAAGTTCGTGTGCTAATCGTTCAAGTTGCGAATTTTCGTTGGCCTCTTTAATCATGCTTTCTATCACTGGATCTTTATCCTGTGCGAAAGCTATTCCGCCCATTAATAGAGCGAAAACCATTAAGAATTGAATGTGTTTTTTCATTAAAAAATTGTTTGGTTATAAAATAATTCGTTGAGCAGACCAATATACAAATATAAATGAATTAAAAGCCAGCAGATAACAATGAGTATAATTGTTTCACCAGTTCGCTACTCTCGTGTCATTGCTAGTAAAAGCCCACTGATGAAAGTTCTCCCGGATTTTCTATTCGGTTTGTATTTACTAAATTAGTTGCTGAAACACGAAACGAAATCATACACATTCAGGTTGTATATAATAAAATATGATTAAAAAGTTAATTACATATCCAATAGCCTATTTAATGGTTATTGTAGTCATATATTCAGTATATGATTATTTTGAACATATCGGAAGAAGTGGTTCGACTTTTGAAGAACATCCTGGGTATTGGCTTTTGTTTAGTATATCTGCAGTATTATCATTTATAATATTTGTACTACTTGTAAAAAAGATTTTTCAAAAGATTTTTAATCAAAAAAATTTAGTCTTAGAATTAACTGCAATTGGAATCTGGCTAGCATTTTACATGACTTTTCTAGGCCCCCTGATTGATAAGCTATTTTGGCCATTTGACGATTTATACTTTAGCTTTAGAATTGGTCCCTTTTTTATCATTCTAATTGGATGTTTCATAATCAGAATAGTAATTAATCTTATAATGAGGAAAAATGTTTTGTATTCGAAATAATTACTATTTACAACAACGTGTATAGTTCACATACGAAAGTCTTCGTGGACTTTCTATCTGTGATTTATTTGCTAACTTAGTACAGACGCAACGAAATCATACACTAACCCGTTAAGCCAATTAAAAAATATTATGAAAAGAATAATCCTAATAATGTCAATAGGTGTTTTTGTTAACACCTCTTTTGCTCAAACCCAAAAATCACCATCGTTTGAAGACGTGATTTCTTTACAATCCGCATCTAATGCTAACATTTCACCGAATGGCAAACAAATCGTATTTACTTCCCAAACTGTAGATTGGAAAGAAAATAGATATGACACTGAATTGTGGATTTCAAAGGATGGTCAAAAGTCATTTCAATTGACTAATAACCTTAAAAATAGTAGTAATACTCCTAAGTGGTCACCTGACAGTAAATGGATTGCTTTTTTATCAAACCGGGAAGGAAAAACGCAAATACAAGTGATACGTTCTGCTGGCGGGGAATCTTTTCAACTTACCGATACGAAAAACAACATCTCCGATTTCGAGTGGTCGCAAGACAGTAAGAAAATTGCGTTTCTTCAATCGGAGGATAAATCCAAAGAAGAAAAAGAAAAGAAAGAAAAATTTGGAGGTTTTGAAGTTGAAGATTCGGAATACAACTTAAACCAACTTTGGATTATTAATTTTAATCCAGATCAATTACATAAGACCCCTTTGCCTGAGCAGATGAAAGACTCAGTGCTAATGGAAAATTCTAAACCTAAATTATTAATAGCGTCAGCTGAATTCTCGGTTAATAATTTTAAATGGTCTCCAGATGGTCAGAAAATAGCTTTTGGACATCAGCCAAATCCATTTATAATGTCGTTCATGAAGGCAGACATATCTATTTATGATTTTTCATCCAAGTCTCATTCAATATTGGTGAACAATCCAAGTAACGATAATTTTATAGATTGGTCACCTGATAGCAAAACAATTCTCTATCAAACAAGCCTTTCAGATACTACATCAAATTTCTATCGCAACAATAAACTTTTCAGAATTAATATTGATGGTTCTGCTAACAGTCAACTTGCTAAAGACTTTGATGAAAACATATCTAGATTGCAGTGGAATGAAATGGGCATATTTGGAATTGCCTGGCAAAAAACTAAAAGACCACTCATCAGAATCATTCCAAAAAGTGGAAGTACATCGATACTAACAACCAAACCTGAACGAATCTCGAGCTTTTCTTTCTCGAAAGATGGAAAAAAACTTGCCTATACTGGTGTTAATGATGATGATTTAATGGAGGTATATTATAGCGATTATCCATTAAAAAATTCTAAGTTGATAACTGATTTCACCAAACAGATTCAGAATTGGTCAGTAGCGAAAAGTGAAATGATTTCTTGGAAAAGCGAAGACGGTACGATCATAGAAGGTGTTTTACATAAACCTGAAGATTATGATCCTAATAAAAAATATCCTTTGCTAGTAATCATTCATGGTGGACCAACCGGAATATCAACACCAAGTGCAACACCCTCATACGTTTATCCGATGATACAATGGCTAAATAAAGGAGCGTTGATATTAAGACCTAACTACAGAGGTTCAGCAGGATATGGAGAAAAATTCAGGTCCTTGAATGTCGAAAATCTTGGTGTGGGTGATGCCTGGGATGTGCTCTCTGGGGTTCATCATTTAGAAAATCTGGGTATTATTGATGGTGAAAGAGTAAGTTCAATGGGTTGGAGTCAGGGAGGATACATATCGGCATTCTTAACTACTAACTCGAATAAATTTAAAGCAATATCTGTAGGAGCAGGAATTTCAAATTGGATGACCTATTACGTAGGCACCGATATTCATCCATTTACCATACAATACCTAAAAGCTACACCATGGTCAAATAAAGAGATCTATGAAAAGACATCCCCTATGACTAACATAAATAATGCATCCACGCCTACCCTAATACAGCATGGCGAATTTGATAGAAGAGTCCCAACCTCAAACGCCTACGAACTATTCCAAGGACTCCAAGATGTTGGTGTTGAAACAAAACTTATTATATATAAAGGTTTTGGGCATGGTATAAATAAACCAAAAGAACGATTGGCTGCGACTTGGCATAATTGGCAGTGGTTTGCTAAGTACATATGGAAGGAAGAAGTTGAATTCCCTAAAAAATAAAAGGGTATAAAATAATAGCGGCTTAATTACTAACACTAAAGAAAGTAAATATCAAAAAAGTTTGTGTTTAATCGAAAAGTTAGTACTATAAAATCCACTACTATTCTTATACGAAAACGTTGAGCATTATTACCAGAAACCGCTAACCAATGATAAAATTCTTTAGAAAAATTAGACAACAATCGCTTACTGAAAACAAGTTCAGTAAATATTTAATTTACGCAATTGGAGAAATAATACTGGTCGTTATTGGAATTCTTATTGCTTTGAACATTAATAATCGCAATGATGAAATTTCTAAAAGGCAAGATGAGCAAAATTTTTATAGTAATACAAAGCAACAACTTTTAGATGATGCAAGTAATATTAAATCTCAAATTGAATATAATTCTAGATATACAAAACAATTCAAGTATGCTATAGAACTTATTGAAATAAATGACAGAGCCAAAAAAGATAGTTTAGGAAAAATCGCAGTAAATCTTACAAACTACTCTGATTTTGATCGTCAAGGGAATATTTACGAAACAATGGTTAATAGCGGTGATATCAAATTATTGAAAAATAATGAAATTATTGAAAGACTTAGACAGCTAGAAGAAACTTACATCTATGCTAATAGAATGGAAACCATCCATTTTGATGTAGTTATGACCTTGGTTCCAGAAGTGATGCAATCCATACGATTATATTCTAATCAAGTTGAAAATGAGAACTATTTATTCGGATTTAAATTTCAGAATCTTTTTGTTATATCACTAAGAATAATGGATGAAAAAGATGATGTATATAATAGAGCTCTTGACGAGATAGCATCAATCATCGGGTTGATTGATAATGAAAAAATCAAATAACGAAAGAACAACAATGGCTATAATTAATTGCAAGTACGCACCGAGCAACTACTCATAGCCGAGAACGTTGGAGGTCATTTAAGGATACGCAACAAATTAAAATCGAATTACAATTACTAATCTTGAAATTATGCTTACCGACATCATTCCAAAATTACCAATGCGCGACAAAAATGTTACCAAAGCATTTTATATAGATAAATTAGGCTTTCAAGAAATTGGCGATTATGAAGCGTATTTAATGGTTCGAAAAGATAACATAGAAATTCATTTCTTTGAATTCAAAGAGCTCAACCCTAAAGAAAATTATGGGCAAGTATATATTAGAGCCAATGGCATTGATGATTTTCACCAAACATTATTAGACAATAAAATCAAAATACACCCAAATGGAAAGTTGGAGTTAAAACCTTGGGGGCAAAAGGAATTCTCATTACTTGATCCAGATACTAATCTACTGACCTTTGGACAAAGCATTTGAAAAAATAAAAAACGATCCACCAACAATGGTTATAATTCATTATAACATTTGGACAAAAATTAATAAATTTAACGAACCAAACGGCTGATTTCGTTGTGGGCAATTAAAACGAACAGATGAATTTTGAAGAATTAATCCAAGATGTCTACCAGAAAATTAAGTATACAGAAGATAAAGGAGAGTTGGCATCATATATTCCTGAATTATCAAATGTTGATCCAAAGAATTTTGGAGTACACATATCGACAATTAATCAGGTTAACTTTGGTATTGGCAATTATAATGACAAATTTTCTATTCAGAGTATCGCAAAGGTACTTGCATTAATTCTTGCTTATCGCATTGTTGGGGATGAAATATGGGCCAGAGTTGGGGTGGAGCCTTCAGGGACAGCATTCAATTCACTTGTTCAGCTTGAGGCTGATAAAGGTATTCCCAGAAATCCGTTTTTAAATGCAGGAGCAATCGTAGTTTCAGATATACTTTTAAGTAATTTAAAGAATCCGAAAGAAGATTTTATCGACTTTGTTCGAAGTATATCTAACAATAAAACATTGGAATATTCGAATAAAATAGCTCAATCAGAAAAAGAAATAGGGTATAGAAATGTAGCTCTATGTAATTTCATTAAATCATTTGGACAAATTGAAAATGAGCCCTCTGATGTTCTTGATTTCTATTATGACTTATGCTCGTTGGAAATGAGTTGTAAAGAACTTTCAGAGCAATTTTTATTTTTAGCCAATAATGGTCTTCGCTTACAAAACAACGAGTCAATATTGAGTGAAAGTCAATCTAAACGAATAAATGCTTTAATGCAGACATGTGGTTTTTATGACGAATCAGGAGAATTTGCCTTTAAGGTCGGGCTTCCAGGAAAAAGCGGTGTTGGAGGAGGTATTATAGCAATACATCCAGATCAATATGCGATTGCTGTTTGGAGTCCAAAGTTGAATAAGAAAGGGAATTCGCATAAAGGGATGAAGTTTTTGGAAGAATTTACAACAAGATCTGAGTTGTCTATATTTTAACTACACATAACAATCTATATAGCGCATTAAAACTCGCCATAGACAAGACCGATGTGACATATTAAAGTAGAATGAGCAAATACGAAATAAGAAAAACTAAAAATAATTTGATATGTATTATATAGTTGAAACTAAAAAAACATTTGAACAAGCAAGCGAGTCAATTGAGTTAACAGTTAAATCTAATGAATTTGGCGTGTTGCATGTTCATGATTTAGGAAATACGCTTCGTGGAAAAGGAATTAAGTTTAAAGAAGAATGTAGGGTGTTTGAAGTTTGCAATCCCTTGCAAGCTGCTAAGGTATTGGAAGCGGATATGAATCTTAATATGGCGTTACCATGTCGTATCTCGATTTTCACCGATAAAGGTAAAACTAAAATCGGGCTCATTCGACCACAACAAATACTTACTTCTTTATCGGATGATCCAACTTTGGTTGAAGTAGCCAAGGAAGTTGAAATAAGTACGATTAAAATAATTAATGAAGCAAAATAAAAATTATCTTCAGTATGAGTAAATAATATCGTGCTTCATTATGACTAACCGCTAACTTATGATTAAATTCTTTAGAAAAATTCGTCAAAACTTACTAATGGAAAACAAAATTGGAAAGTATTTTAAGTATGCTATTGGAGAAATTGTTCTTGTTGTTATTGGAATTTTAATTGCCATGCAGATTAACAATGCAAATCAAAAAAGAATTGATTTCAACGAAGAACAAGTTCTTCTGAAAATTTTAAAAAATGACTTTACTAGTCGATTAAATGAGTTGGAGGTTTTAAATGTTGGAAGGAAAAATGCTGCGGGAACAATTGAACAATTAATGAGTTTCAGAGATAATCCACCCGAGGACTATTATGATAACGTTATGGATAGTCTTTTGGCAATGTCTACGACAACATATAGATTCAATGAGAAATTTGCAACTATGGATATGTTATTTAATTCGGGTAAAGTTAATTCGCTTTCTAATGACTCTTTAAGATTTTTTTTAAGTAACTGGCCTGCAAATGTTGAAGAAATGCTCGAAGAACAAAGGCTCATAGTTTCAAATTTTTATGAACTAGAAAAAATATTAAGTAAGTATGTTTCATTAAGAGATATTTATCAAAAATTTTCTTGGAACGATTATGATATTCCAGATATCAAACCATCAACGATACAAAAAGATTATAAAGGACTATTAAATGATGTACGTTTTGAAAACTTGATTGCTTCAAAAAGATTTTTATTGATAATTAATATTAAAGATTCTAATTTGTTAATCGCTGAAGCTAAAAAAATCATCCAACTTTTAGAAGATGAAATCAATTAATAACGAAAGCACAAAATTGCTATAAGTAATTGCTTGTTCTCACCTACTTCTGAAAATCCTTGTTGATTTTCTATCTGTGATTTATTTGCTAAATTAGGTACTTGAATACTCAACTAATCATACACATAAACGTTGTACTTTATTATAATCAACAACTAACCAATGATAAAATTCTTTAGAAAAATTAGACAAAACTTACTAATGGAAAACAAAACTGGAAAGTATTTAAAATATGCGATTGGTGAAATTATTCTTGTTGTTATTGGTATTTTAATTGCACTTCAAGTAAATAATTGGAACGAGCAGAGGAAAATTAAATCATTACTGAGTGATTACAAAGAATCTTTATTAACTGATTTAAACCAAGACATAATTGTACTAAAACAAATAATTGAAGAAGCTAAAAAAGATAGTTTAAAACAGGTGAAAATAGCAAGAAGGTTGTCCTCTAAGTATTCAACTATTGACACCTTAAAAGTTATTGTCCAGAATGATTTATCATGGAGTTATCGAATATTCAGAACACCGAATAGAAATACACTTTTAGCCATGCAGAACAATGGAATAATTGAATCATTTGATAAAAAGACCTATGATTATTTAATTAATTTACAGACATCTCAAAATATTTCTGAAGACATTATTAAAGCCCAAGCACTACAATTTCAGAATCAAGTAGATAAGTTTTTGACTAAATATTCATCTCTTGGGGATTCAATAGTCATAGGCGGTCCTCTTTATGAAAACAAATGGAAAAATGTAGATGAGAATGAATTGTTTAATCATGTTGAAGCTATTATGTTAACCAAAAACTACATGAATACCCAAGGAAATATAATACGAAGGAGACTGTTAAGTTTAACAAAACTAACACGAAATCACTTATTTGAACAAAAGAAAAAACAATAACGAAAGCACATAATAATAATGTATAATTCATTACTAGTTATGGCCTACTTACGAAAATTCCACTGGAACATTCTATCTGTTATTATTTGCTAACTTTAATGCTTAAACACGCAACGAAACCATACACGAACACGTAAGCAACAACTAATTCTGAATGTTACAAAATTTATATTTTATCGCATCGTTGGCAGGAATCCTAATGGGACTCTTATTAATCTCTCAACTATTGAAAGGTAAAAAATCAGATTTTTTCATTGGTGTTGTTGTTATAACTTTAGGTATTGAACTATTATTCTCTTGGGGTGCTCTTTCAGGATATACAAATAGCCCTGATGTCGTTCCTTTTTGGAAGTTATTGAATTACTTGTTACTTCCTCCTTCTATTTGGTTGTTCATTAAGTTCAATACAGATGACAATTTCAAACTAGAACTATGGCATTACAGCCTGTTTTTACCTGCCATTATAGCTTATGGCTTTGATTTTTTCTCAAATCTTTTACCCTTTTCATTAAGAGATTACACTGCATGGATCTGGTTGACCGAGTACCTTCCTATATTGGGAATGCTATATGTTATTATTTTCTTTTGGGTCACTTATTTTAAATTGTATATCTATAGTAAAAATAATAAACAAAAAATCGGTCAGTTAAGACTTTTTCTATTAATGGTAAGTTTAACCTTGTTAACACTGTTATGGCTGATTTTTAGTTTTATAGGTTGGGATCATTATAGTTTAATTGAGGCTATACTAATATCTATGTTCCTTGGATTTACAATTTTGAACTTTCTGCAAAACCAAGGGTTTCAAACTCTAAAGTTCGAAGAGAAAAACCGTAGTTTCACGCATTATAATGATGGTAAAAACATCAAATTACTGAAAGAACATTTAGAACAAAATCAACCCTACTTAAAACCGATACTTCCTTTAAAAGATTTAGCAATTGAATTAAACTTACCTCCAAGGTATTTATCATTTTTAATCAATTACTACCATAAAAAAAATTATAAGGAATTTATAAATGAATACAGGGTAAAGGCTTTTTTGAAAAAAGTTCAATCCGACGAACTTAATTCTAAAACCATTTTGGGGCTTGCTTTGGAATCTGGTTTCAATTCAAAATCTACATTCAATTACGTTTTTAAAAATATTACAGGAACATCCCCTAAGGAGTATTTAAATAGATTGTCCAAATAAGTGTTTTTGTACCTCCTAAAACGTGTTTTAGGTCGATTTTAATAAAAGAATAAGGGTTCTTTGTTCTTATTTTAAAAACTTTAATTATGAGAACCACTATAATTTTATTGATCCTTATTTTAACGGCTCAGGTATTTTCACAGAAAAGTACAATATCAATTGAAACGAATAAAAACCTGGAGTTCCTGGGGTATATTATTGAACAAGGTGACCCTATGGGAAACGATAAAAATCATCCTATTTCTGCTATAATTAATACGTATCCAGAAAATAAAAATAATGAAACTTTGTTTAAACTATTCGATTTGGCAAGTGATTTAGACTATAGCACTTTGACACATTTAATGTATTTTTTGCCTGAATTACCTTTAGATAAAAACTTTAGAATCTCTAATGAATTAGCGTCAAATTTAGGGTTCAAATCAAAAAGCGAGCAAAAAAAATTAAATGAAATCGTGATTGAACTAAATAACTTTTTTGATGAATCAAATTTCGAAATCATTTGGAAAGAACTTAGCCCTTATCGAAAGGATATAACTTCCTTTTTACAAATAAACAGACCTGAATCAATGGTTTTTGAGTATATGGAAACTTTCTATCAATACAAATATAAATACTACAGAATCCTTCCCATAATGACACTATGGCCTGCCGGATTTGGTATTCGAGATGTAGAACTCAACAGTGCAATTTTCGTAATGGGCCCCTTGAACATAAATTATGATTTCAATGACGAAGATTCTTTTAACAATCTCACAATACACGAATTTGGGCACTCATTTGTAAATCACGTTGTACTCAAAAACAAGAAACAATTACAAGAAACGAAGCATTTATTTGTTCCAATTAAAGAGTCTATGATCAAGCAGGGGTATTCGAACTGGAACACTTGTATGATAGAGCATTTTGTAAGGGCTGGCGAGGTTATTATTCGAAGATTGATGGGTGATAACAAACAAGGTGAAGAATTACTAAATGAATATGCCAAAAATCGAAATTTTGTATATCTTAAAAATATTGTTGATCATCTCAGTTATTATCATTTGAAAAAAAAATATTCATATGATGTCGCTGTAAAATTAACCCTTGATAATTTGTCAAAAGTAAAAAACTAGTAAATTAGTAACTGTTGCCAACATAGTGTATAATTAATGGCTATTTATTGCCTACTTGCGAAAATCCTCTCGGGCTTTTAACTGCGATTTATTTGCTAACTTTATTGCTTAAACATAAAACGAAATCATAGCCGAGACCGTTGTCAACAATTTGATTATTTTTACCTTCATCTGAAAAAATAGATATTATTCTTTATGAGCATTTACCTCAAGCGAATTTTACCCTTCATAATATTAATAATAGGAAATTACTGTTATGGGCAATACTCTATTTCTGGATATTTAGATACATCAGATAAAAACAAAAGAGTTTATCTATGTTTATTACAATTTAATGAAGTTAATGCTCTGGACCCTGACCAAATAATTACCTCAACAGTTACAGATAGTTTAGGCTATTTCTCTTTTGAAGGAAGTTTGTTATCAGATAAGCATTCTTTATATCGTATATACGCCAATCTAGATGAAGATGTTGAAGGTGTGCAAAAATACGATATAGAAGATCTTAAAAACTTCCATAATTTTATTTTCTCCAATAGAGATACCATCGTATTCAAAAAGAATGATAAGTTGTGGTTTTCTAGTTATGATAATACGAATCCCATCGATAAAGAATGGAGAACCTACGATTCTTATGCTCAAAAACTACGAGCAGAGTTCTTAGATCTTAATAATGAGAAGATCATCAAACAAACTACCGAGCAGTTTCTGAGGGAATTAAAGTCTTTTGTAATTGAGAAAGAACCACATCCTTTGACAACTCTAATCTTAATAGGAGGGTTGCCAAAAAGTGCGATAAAAAGAAATTTGAGCGATGACCCAGAATTCTACGTTCAACTTCTTGGCCAACTTAATGATTATTATGATAGTTCCTCTTACGCACTGCATTATAAAGGCTTTTTGGATAATTTGTATAGGTCAGAATCTAAAGAAGAATTGACCTTCTATAAAAAGTTAAGTTATGCTTTGTTTTTTTTATGTATTCTGTTTTTAGGAGGTTTGATATTTCAGGGTATCAGTTTAAAACGAGCCAGAACTATACAAAAGACACCTGTAGATTTCAGTCTTACTAGTCAAGAAGTAAAGGTAGCAGAGTTAATGATTCACAAAAAAACCAACAAAGAAATTGCTTCAGAACTCTTCATATCCTTAAACACTGTAAAAACTCATATTCGCAATCTATACGCGAAGTTAGAAGTGAGTAATCGTTCAGAATTTGTGGAGAAATTTAAAAATCACCCTAAGGGTTAGCCCCTAAATCACCTCGATTTTTATCAGATTTTCTTAAGTACTCATTTACTTTTGTTAAACACAAAGGTCAAACCTAAGCTTTTAAAGTCGAATTTATTAATAGCTGAAAGGAAGATTAATTAAAACTTAAAAAATGAAACTACTCAAACGAATTCTTTTAGCACTATTAATCTTGATAGTAGCAGGAGGAACCATCAGCTTCTTTTACTTTAAAAATAAATTTTTAAGTGCACCACCGAATGAGCTGACCGTATCGAACCTCGGACAAGCCATTGATTTTAAATGGGATGGTGCAACTTTTAATGATAAATACAATCCTTATGGGGCCATGTTGGTTCCTGTAAGTATTCCGGGAGCTGATCGCACATTCTTTATGCAGTTTGATACAGGAGCACCTAATACAATTTTGTATTACAAACCTATTCTGTCTATTAATGAAAAGTATAACAACCTCATTAAAATAGATACCATTGAAGGAAATGTAAGAGCCATTGAAACTTCAATAAAAGTAGGAACAGTTAATGT
The DNA here is from genome assembly GCA_001874265.1 of Bacteroidetes bacterium MedPE-SWsnd-G1. Taxonomy (GTDB): domain Bacteria; phylum Bacteroidota; class Bacteroidia; order Flavobacteriales; family Flavobacteriaceae; genus Urechidicola. The sequence continues at coordinate 16,648 of MPDD01000031.1, forward strand.
AAAAGCTACTTCGTTAGCCTTTGTGGGAATGGGCAAAAAAATTAATTGGTCAGATAGAACTGCAGTTAACATTATAGGTACTGTGGGTAATGATTTTATGGAGAACAATCCAATAATCTTAGATTTTAAAAATAATAAAATCACACTTGTAGATTCATTAAATCAGAAACCTGAAGGCGTTAAAGGCTATCTTCCATTCACATTCGATGGACGAAAAATATTTCTATCAGCAACACTTAATGATGAACCTGCTAGCTTGTGGTACGACTCAGGTTCAAGTATGTTTGAATTGATTGTTGAAGAAAGTACGTTTTGGGAGCTAGCAGCTCCAGACGCTAAAAAAGAATCATTTGAAACCCATTCTTGGGGGACAAAAGTTCCTACTCATAATATTAAAAGTAATGGTGAGTTTGATTTTGGATCTGTTAGCATACCCTTGACAACAGTAACTTATATGGAATGGCCTAATAAGATGCAAACTTTTATTTTAAAAGCGGCAAATATTGGAGGTGATTTGGGAGGCATGACTGGTAACAAGTTATTTCTGGGAAAAACTTTGATTTTGGATACACCAAATTTAAGATACACTGTTAAGGAGTAGAAATAACTTGTTGTAATTCACTAACTCTAAATTTAATCATGAAAAAAATAAAATTCAAAAAAATCTTAAAATACTTTCTAATAGTTTATATCTCACTTACAATTATAATCTGTTTAGGTGCGATAATTAAGTATAATTTAGACCTGAACGCCTATATCAATCAGGATAAAAATGATGTGCAAGCTCAAAAACATAGTATAAAAAATAGAACAGAGGTATATGTAGTTGGCTCTATGCATTTTGAGACTAATAACTTTAAACGAGATGATCTTTATGCCTACATCAATAAAATTTCTCCATCTATTATTCTATATGAAAGCGACAAACAAACTGTGATCCGTATGGTAAATAGAACTGATTTCTTTAATCAATTCATGAATGCTTTTCAAAATGGGAAACGAGTAGAAAATTTTGTAACGCTTAGATATTTAAAAAATCATCCCAAAGCTAAAGTCTTAGGCTATGAATGGGAAGAAAGAGATCGATTTCACTTTACACATAATTATCGAAAAAATATGGGTAAACTTATCGGAATGGCACATAAACTAAATCGGGAAAAAGCCTTATCCAATGAAGAATCTGATGCTATGAATGATTACTTCACTATATATAAAAAATACATTAATCTTGGTAATTCTAAAACACTGTACGACTTTAACAATCCCATTGCAGATAGTATTATTAAGATAAGACAAAAATTTGTTTATGATAAAATTCCACAAATTTTAAAGTCAAAAGAATTGTCAGATGAATTAAGAGAATTTCTTCCTGTTCATATGAATTATTGGGATACTAGAAATATGGCGATGGTTAATAACATTTTAAATCAAATAAAAAACAATCCCAATAAGAGAATTGTTATATTAACGGGCTACTCTCATCGGTACTATTTGATTGATGAATTAAATAAACTGGAAAAAGAATTTAATTTTTTTGTGAGACCGATATAGTTCATTTATCCTAATATTGACAAGCAAACATTTAAGAATTGGAAAAGAAAGCACCTCATATGGGATTAGTTGAATACTTTGAATAAAACAATTGCCAATACCGTATATAATTGTTTCACCAATTCGCTACGCTCGTGTCTTTGCCTGGGTTCAACTACTTACGAAACCCTCCCGGATTTTCTATTTGGTTTGTATTTGCTAAATTAGTTGCTGTAACACACAACGAAATCATAGCCTAACCGTTGTGCTTCAATACTACAAACCGTTAACCAATGATAAAATTCTTTAGAAAAATTCGCTACGATCTTATGGAAAAAAATAAAACTGGAAAGTATTTTAAGTATGCGATTGGAGAAATAGTTCTTGTTGTTATTGGGATATTAATTGCACTTCAAATAAACAATTGGAATGAAGAAAGAAAGCTTAAATCTGTTGAAATTAAAATATTACAGGACTTAAAGAATGATATACAAGTAAACATTGGCAATCTAAATGAAGGCATTAACTATATGAAAATTGCAAATGCGGATATTTCTAAAGTCCTATTGATGTGTGAGCAAAAAACACCTTATAATGATAGTTTATTAACTGCATTTCCTAATTTTTTAGGACAATGGGATCCTGATTTTACTTATGCTGGATTTGAGAATCTTAAAAACCTTGGAGTTAATATTATTTCAAACACATCATTAAGAAAAGAAATAATTAATCTGATTGAAGTTGAAATGGATATCTTGGACAATTCTGATATGAACAGGATAGACCAAATGAATACGGTAATGGTTTTACCATTGATTAAAAAATATTTTTTCAGGGATTTAAATTATGAGGATGAGTATCTTCCATTAATACCAAGCGATTATCAAACTATGATTAACGACCAAGAATTTTACAATGTATGCACAGAAATAGCATACAGACAAAAAAGGTCAATGATTAGGTTTACCAATTTTAATAAAACTGCTAATAAGCTGATTTCTAAAATTGAGTCCGAAATACAATTTCTTGAATGAGTATTGAAATAAAAAATAACGAAAGCACAACAATGGCTATATTTCATTGTGGTTTTGTGCCACACCAAAATAAAAGTATTAATCAATGGCTGATTTCTCAGCGGAATAATCCTACGGATGATTCCACAACGAAATCATGCACAAAACCATTGTGTTTCATGATAACCAAGTGCTGACCTATGATAAAATTCTTTAGAAAAATTAGACAAAACTTGCTTATGGAAAACAAGATTGGTAAGTATTTTAAATATGCCATTGGTGAAATTGTTCTTGTAGTTATTGGAATTTTGATTGCGTTGCAAATTAATAATTGGAATCAAGAAAGGATAATTAAGAAGAATATTGAAGGAAGTTTAGAATTGGTTCATAAAGAATTACTCGGCGATATATTAGCACTTGAAAGCGAGGTTAGAAACCGTACTAAGAAACATCAATTAATGTCCAAGGCATTGCACATCATTGAGGAAGAAACTTCATTAAGTATACAAAACCGACAATTACTAGATTCCGCTTTTTTCTTATATACAAGATTTGAGGCGAGATTCAATAATACCCGTACCTATGAATCTTTTTTATCAACTGAGTCTACTATTATTGATAACGAGATTTATTCTAATCTGAATAAATATTTAGATGAATTTAATGAAGTAAATGCCAGAGTAGAAAGGATGGCCGTAGCTATCAGTAGTGCTGACTATGATATCCTCATGAATACTTCAATTACAAAAAAAAGTTCAGGGGAATATGAATATTCATTCAAAACAATTCAACATGAAAGAGATGTGTATGAAATTATTCGTCATAGTAAACAAAGTTTTCAGGCCATAGTAAATTTTTATTCTAAATTGCTAGAAAAAGCAATAGAATTAGAGCGCATGACTAAAACGAATAAGTCAAAAACAGAATAGCGAAAACACCACAATGGCTATAAGTAATTGCTAGTAAACGCCTATTTACGAAAGTCCACGAGGATTTTCAGTTTGGTATATACTTGCAAAGTTAAGTGCTAACCCACGTAACTTCTCATCGCCTAACCGTTGTGCTTCATTATTAAAAGCCAGACTAATATTCATAAAAAAGACTAAAAACTAACCATTTAGAGCTATTAAAATGAGATTACTAATAAAAATATTTGTTGTATTAATATTTGGTATAGTTGGTTTATATCTTGGAGGCAAGTACGGTATTTACTTAACAGAAAACGACATCGTAGATTTAGGCGCACCAGCAGGTAATCTCTTGTACCCTTTTTTCTGGATAATAATGGCTATAGTTGGTGGTATATTATCTGTTCTCACTGGTTTCATAACAGTTATTCTTCTTTCAAGACTCTACAAGCGAAACAAGGATAAAAAACTCAATAATAATTTGAATTGAATAAAAATTAAAAGACAATGAAAGTACAACAAGGTGTATAATTAATTGCTTTGGTCGTTGCTTATTTAGAAAATTCCTTCGGAATTTTCTCGCGTTCGTTTTTGTTTACTAAATTAGTTGCTGAAACACGCAACTAACCATACACAAACACGTTGTGCTTCATTATGACCAACTATTAACCAATGATTCCATTCTTTAGAAAAATTCGCAAGAAAATGGCAGATGATAATAAACCAATGAAGTATTTGAGATATGCCATAGGAGAAATTGTTCTTGTCGTTATCGGAATTTTGATTGCACTTCAAATCAATAATTGGAATGAAAACAAAAAAATCAAACAAGGAACGAGGGACTATTTAGAAAGACTTTTAATTGAAACACAGAATAATATAGACAAAGCTGACAAGGAAATTGAGATTGAAGAAAGTCAAATAAAAGCTTCAAAGAAAATACTCGATATGTTCAACCAAGAGAGAAATAATCTTGAAAGTAAAACAATCGATAGTCTAATGTCTATAGTGTATATTGCTAATTCGATTGACATCAATTTAGGAATTTTCACAGAAGGTATTAATGGCGAAAAAATAGGATTAATAAATTCAGATAAATTACGAACTTCTTTATACAGTTTCATTGGATTTGTAGATGATATGAAGATAGGAGAGCAACTTTGGCGTAATGACTTACATGGCTCATTTGAAGAGTTCTTATTCGAAAATTTCAATTATCGGAATATGGATAATCATTATGGGAAATACAAAGAAAAAATAGGTGTTACACATTTTAAGAAATTTGACAATTTGAGTGTTTTGGATAATATGAAACTTGAAAATTATATTGATAATAGATTCTATGGAAATAACCAGCAATTGGAAATGTATCAAAATTTAAGTTTGAGACTAGGCAATATTGAGAAATTAATTAAAAAAGAACTTAACAAATAACGAAAGCACAACAACGTGCATAATTGTTTTACCAGTTCGGTACGCTCGTGTTATTGCTAGTACTCGCCTACTTACGAAAATCCTCGCGGATTTTCTATTCGGTTTGTATTTGCTAATTTAGTTGCTGAAACACGCAACTGACCACACACGAACACGTTTGGTGTAATTGAATATACTTATTCATGAAAGAGTCTAAGTTAATACTAACAATAATCGTATTCTCACAATTCTGTTGCACATCACTGTGGTTTGCCGGGAATGGCATAATGAGTGACCTTATAGCGAATTTCAACCTTAACAGTAGAGCTCTAGGACACTTAACATCAGCCGTTCAATTTGGATTTATTTTGGGCACGCTAACGTTCGCCATTTTTACTATTGCGGATCGTTTTTCACCGTCAATAGTCTTCCTAACCTGTGCCTTATTAGGCTCCATATCTAACTTGGGTGTAATATGGGAAGGCAATAGTTTAACAAGCATTCTTTCTCTTCGTTTTATTACTGGTTTCTTCTTGGCAGGGATATACCCAATTGGAATGAAAATAGCGGCAGATCACTTCGAAAAAGGACTTGGAAAGTCGCTTGGTTTTCTAGTTGGCGCATTAGTTGTTGGGACAGCGTTTCCACACTTAGCAAAGGAAATAACAGGTTCATTTCCTTGGAGCTATGTGTTAATATTAACTTCATCCCTTGCCGCGTTTGGAGGTCTATTAATGTTGATATTAGTTCCTAACGGCCCATATCGAGTGCCGGCTAAGGCTTTAAACCTATCGGCATTCTTTAGTGTATTTAGGAATCGAAAATTTCGTTCCGCAGCCTTTGGTTATTTTGGTCATATGTGGGAATTATATGCATGGTGGGCATTTGTACCTGTTATACTTCAAACTTATGGCCTGAAACATAATTATACAGGATTGAACATTCCTTTATTATCATTCCTAATTATTGGTATAGGTGGACTGGCGTGCATAGTTGGCGGGTATATTTCGCAAATGTTAGGAACTAAAAGAATAGCGTTCATGGCACTATTCCTTTCGTGTATATGCTGCCTCGTTTCACCATGGATGTTTGCCACTACATCTCAAAGTATATTCATTGGTTTTCTTTTTTTATGGGGAATGGTTGTCATAATGGATTCTCCTCTTTTCTCGACACTAGTGGCCCAAAATGCATCGGCTGAAATAAAAGGGACGGCACTTACAATCGTTAATTGTATTGGTTTTTCAATTACAATAATTAGCATCCAGCTTTTGAATATTCTTCAAAAATTTATAGACCCGAGGTATATTTACTTAATGTTAGCATTGGGGCCAATTCTAGCATTATTGACCTTATTTGAAAAACAAAAACAACACCCGACAAAACCTAAACTGCATAAAAACGCAGTTTAGCTAAACCATTGTGCTTCATTATCCGAAACTCGAGTTAAATATTTGTCCTACCTTTAAAGAAACAACTAACAAATGATAAAATTCTTTCGTAAAATTCGACAAGATTTACTTTCAAAAGGCAAGACTGGAAAGTATTTCAAATATGCTATTGGGGAAGTTGTTCTTGTAGTTATCGGAATTTTAATTGCGCTTCAGATAAATAATTGGAATGAAAACAAGAAACAAGAACAGCGAGCAATTATATATGCCAATAAAATTATTAATGATATAAAAACCGATTTAAAAAACATTGATAGCTTAGTAGTAGTTGGCCAGCGTAATGTTAAAGAAATCGAAAACTACTTTAATTACTTTGAAAATCAAGACCCAGTAGATATAAGAATGCTTATTGATTCATGCTCTAATGTTATAAAAGATGTTATGCGTAAATACAGGTATACCCCAAATAATCATACTTTTAAAGATATGCAAGCCTCTGGGAATTCAACATTATTAAGTGAAGATCAAAAAAAAGCTTTAGTTGCACTGTCAAATACACAAGATTTTTATTTAATTGTCTTTGAAAAAATCATCTCGAGTATTATTGAGTATGAAAGACAAATGAAGGCTTACATAGATTCAGATTTATCAAAAAGTAATTTTTTTGAAAGAATTAATATAACTCAAAATGAAAATGATTTAGTGCAAGGTTTACTATTTCAACATAATTCATTAACCTCATATTCGGAATTATATGAATACACATTAAGATTAAAAAAACGAATTTCAGACGAATCCAATTTTGCGTTAATAACGCTGAAAAATTAGTTTTAATGATTTACGTGAAACACTTATTAGTTCAATGACTTCTACAAGGAATGATCCACCAACTATTAGAAAATAAAAAAGCCTCACATTTCTGTGAAGCTTTTTCTTGTAGCGGGAACTGGACTCGAACCAGTGACCTTCGGGTTATGAGTTCTATAAACTCATTTTTTAAAACCATTTTACTGGGCTCCCGAGCTATAAATTTTCAAAATCGTGTTCAGAAACGTGTTCCGTTTTAGATTGATATATTGTAAATATATTTACTGCAATTTAAAGAATTTTCTTAACTGAAAGGTTCTAATTAATTAGATTTTATCAAAAAATTTATTGTATTCTTCTTGAGTATCAATATCTATTAGTTCATCACCTCCGAAAACTAGTTTGATATTATTTGCTTGCTCTTTTATTAACTGTTTAGCACCGAAATCACCTTTCAATTTTATCAATTCATTAAAATAAACGCTAGGAAATAGCACTGGAGGACCTTTAATATTATCATTAGAACTTGATACAATTATATGTTTTCTCGTTACATTAAATGAATCAATCATTTTCATCAAAAAAGACTTAGTTAGTAAAGGCTGATCAACTAAAACTATACAAACACCATCAAAAGTTGAAGTTTTTTTTAACATCTCTACCAAACCAAAAGAAATTGATGACCCCATCCCATCTTTCCAATTTCTATTTGTGAATATTGTGATTGGTTTCATTTTTATGTGTTCTTGTATTTCGTCTGAATATGCTCCAAGAACAACAGTAACAGGAAATTTTAATGCTAATAATATATTTATTTGATGTTCAATTAATGTAGCATTTTTCCATGGCAGTAATTGCTTTGGCCTCCCCATTCTGCTAGACGATCCTGCTGCTAAAAGTAAAATTTTTACATTACTCATGGATATGTCCTTTCTTATCTTTTAAAAATATTGGCTGCTTATTTCTAATGACTGATAAAATCTCAGCTAAAATGGACAACGCAATTTCAGAAGCACTTTCTGCTCCAATATCGACTCCCATTGGTCCATAAATACTCTCAAAAAATTCTGGCTCGACATCGGGTAAATACTCTACTAATTTTGAAAAAATTCTTTCCCTACGATGTGAAGGCCCTAATAATCCCATGTAACATGGATTAACATCTTTTAGTGCCATGAGGTATTGAATATCTTTGTTAAAGCTATGAGTCATCAATACGACCGCAGTTTCATTATCAAACTTACTTGTATCAATATTTTCATAAATGGGTGTATTCAAACTTATGGCCCCCTTAAAATACTCCAATGATTTGGCCTCATCTGGAGGAGCAATAATATGTACTTGCCAACCAATTTGGGTCGCCATTTTACATAATTGGACTGCGTCGTGCTCCGCACCAAAAATATATAGTTGAAAAATTGGTGAAAAAGATTGAGAAAAACAATCAAATTCATCCATATTACTAACCTCAACACATTGAGTTAAAGAATAGGATCTATCATTTATTATTAGTTGAGAACCTAAACCAATAAGGGTTTCACCTTCTATTTTAAAATAAGATTCGCAATTAAAAGTTGAACGTGAATTGAGGACCTCTTCAAATGCATATATAAATTCATGCGAAAGTGACAATGGCTCTAGAAGTATATACAAAATACCTTCGCAACCCAATCGAAACCGACCATCATAACTCATTAGTTTTGATTCATGAGTTTCAAAAACACTTTTGGACTGAAATAACACTTCTTTTTCCACACAACCTCCACTTACTGCACCAACCCAATTTCCTTCCTCGCTTAATAGCATACGAACTCCTGGCCTTCGATAAGAAGAGCCCTTTAATGAAACTACTGTTGCCAAAACAGCATTAATACCTTGCTGTTTCCAAATTATTCCTGCATCTATAAGTTCTTTAAACTCATGTGTCATAATTTAATTTGTAATCGAATTGATAAATGAAGTTTGGGAGTATACATTGGAAAATTTAAGCCAAAAACTCATTTTTGTCATTTAAAGCTAATCTCTATAGATAACTTATCAACCTTTAATCTCTCTGTTTTTTAAAAAAGGTTGTTCGTAATATCTTTCCCCATTCGCTTTATACATTGCGTTGGCCAACGCTCCAAAAATAGGTGGAAATGGGGGCTCTCCCATTCCTGTTGGATTTATTTCGTTCTTCACAAAATGAACATCAATTTCTTTAGGTGCTTCACTCATTCTTATCATCCTATAGTCATGAAAGTTATTTTTCTCTGGAGTCCCGTTTTTAAAAGTCATTTCTCCAAACATTGCATTTCCAATTCCATCAATTATTGCACCTTCTGCCATATTTTTTGCCGCATCAGGATTGACAACTATACCACAATCTATAGCACAACTAACCTTTTGAACCACAGGATTGCCATTTTCTATTTCAACATCTAAAACATGTGCCGCGTAGGTACTATGGCAGAAATAGGCAGATACACCTCGTTTTAAATTAGAATTATCTTCATTCCAATTAGATTTTTCTCTCACTAAATCAAGTACTCCTGCATAACGCTTCGCATCGTAATCATTTCTTTTACCAACTGGGTTTTCTTCCGCCTTTTTTAACAAATCTAACCGGAATTGTATTGGATCTTTTCCTAATTCTTCAGCGACTTCATCTAAAAAGGATTGCTCTGCTCCTGCCATAAAGTTAGAACGTGGAGCCCTAAATGCCCCAATAGAAATATTAGAATTTATTGACCAGTCTTCTGCAAGGTAATTATCAATTGCACCAGCAGGAAAACGGTTTGCAAACAATGGGCTTTCTGGAATACCCCCTGCTTTTACATGAAATGCGATTAATTCATTCTTGTCGTTTATAGCAGCTCTATAAGTTGCCTGATACATTGGTCTGTAAATACCATTGGTCATATCATCTTCTCTAGAATAAATCAATTTTATTGGTTCATTTACTTTTTTGGAAATCAAAGCAGCCTCCACTACATAACTAGCATAGGCTTTACGACCAAACCCACCTCCCATACGAGTTATATCCATATGTATGTTCTCCTCTGGTATTTCAAGACTTGCGGCCAAAGTGGGTATAATAAATGCAGGTATTTGAAGCGGAGTAGCAAGATGTACATTATCTCCGTTAAAATGTGCAAATGAATTAATTGGCTCCATACAATTATGAGCTAAAAAAGGAGCTGAGTAACTTCTTTCGATAATTTTAGATGCACTCTTGAAATTCGCCTCAGGATTACCATCTTTTCTAACAATTCTACCTGGTTTTGAAGCCAATAAATCTATTTGTAATTTATGCTCTGTGGTAGATTCTAGCCCTGATGGAACTGTTTTAGAACTTGTATTTCCTCTAAATCCTTTTGTGATTTCTGAATAAGTATCAAATTGTTTCCATTCAACTTTTAACTTATTTTTTGCCTGCATAACCTCCCATGTAGAATTACCTACAATTGCGACAACTTCAGGAAATGCATTGGTATCAAATCCACCTTTTTCAAAACCATCCTTATAACTTTTTATTAATACAACATCTTTGATTCCAGGCATCTTTTTCACTTCTGAAGCATCGAAAGATTTCAAAGTCATTCCAAATGCTGGTGGATGTTCAATCATAGCAATCTTCATTCCTTCTTTCTTATAATCCAAACCAAACATAGGTTGCCCTGTTACAATTTTAGGACCATCTACATTTTTTTGAGAGGTACCAATTAAATTAAATTCATTTACATCTTTTAAAACTACCTCCTCAGGCACTGGCATTTCAGCAGCGATTGATGCCATCTCGCCATACTCTGCAGACAACCCTGTAGATTCATGATAAAGTATTCCTTTTTCAGTCGTAATTTCTTGAATTGACACATTCCAAGTTTGAGCTGCCGCAGCCATCAACATTTGTCTAGCCGAAGCACCTACCATTCTTAATGGTTCCCACCTAGACATTATTCCTCTACTACCCCCTGTAAATTGCATTCCAAAATTACTCGGATGATATGGTGCTTGTTCTACAAGAACTTTTTCCCAATCCAAATCAAGTTCTTCTGCTATTAACATTGGCATGGAAGTACGAACATTTTGACCAAACTCTGGATTAGGGCTAATTATTGTTGCCACACCATTCTCGCCAATTTTTAAATACGAATTAATTTCAAACCATTCTTTAGGCATCTCCATTACTTCCTTAATTGGTCTAGTTTGGCACCCTGTTAGCCAGCTAAAACCAAGCATCATTCCTCCACCTGCCACTGCAGTTGTCTTTAAAAAAGACCGTCTTCCATATTGTGTTTTTAATAGTGTCATTGTACTAACTTTTGAAATTAAAAATGATTTTAGACTTAATTTAAGCCCTTAAGAATTTTCAGCAGCGGTTTTAATTGCTGATTTGATTCTAGTATAAGTTCCACATCTGCAAATATTACCGTTCATTGCACCTTCAATTTCCTCATCATTTGGATTCGGATTTTCTTTTAAAAATGCACTGGCATTCATTATTTGACCAGTCTGACAATAACCGCACTGAGCCACATCATGTTCTAACCAAGCTTTTTGAACGGGATGATTTCCATCCTCTGACAATCCTTCAATAGTTACTACGCTCTGATCTCCAATAGATGATATTGGAACTATACAAGATCTAATAGCCTTATTATTTAAATGAACTGTACACGCACCACATTGCGCTATTCCACATCCGTATTTAGTTCCTACCAATCCTAAATGATCTCTTAACACCCATAAAAGAGGCGTAGAATTATCAACATCTATTTGATGCTTTTTTCCATTAATTTTTAAATTGAATATTGCCATAATTGATTCTTTTAATCATAATTCATAAAATTAAATAATATCTTTAATCATTCATAGAATTTATTGCTCAATTTTATGAGTGTCTCTAACTTTACTAAAAGTTAAATTCAATAATTTCCATGCACTGCCTTCCTTTTTATATACTTCAGTTACCGTAAATTCATTTGTTACATCGGTTCCCCTTACATGAGCTAAAAGTGTAATTCTATTCCAAAGTATCGCCGTGTCATTATCAAATAGTTCAACTACCACATCATGTACATCAGTCTTCTTATACCATATACTTCCACTTTTAATAATCTCTAACTCGCGTTTCTTTTTCCAAGAACCACTCATATGAACAAATTTAGATTCATCATGAAATAAAACTGCCAATTCTTCTAAATTCTTTTCTGCCATCCAATCCCATTTGGATTGAGAAAGTTCAATGATCTCGTTTTTAACTTCACTTTTTTGTGAAAACGAATTCACACTCATTACAAGCAAACAAACTCCTAGTATTAATTTTCTCATTTTTTATAATATTAACAGAACCACAAAGATTCATTTTGTAAATATCTAATTCATTCAGCAATAAAGATGTACCCATATTACTGAATAGCATACCACTATAACTGAAACTTCTGATTGAACAAAATAACATCTAATGATTTGTAGTATATTTAGTGCTTATTGTTTAGCATTTATGGAAAATACACTTGTAATTAATTCGGTATCAGACTATTGTAATTTAAGAAATTATGAGGTAAAGCATTCTTTAATTGCCATTGTCGATTTTAATAAAGTTTCAAATGGCGGAGAAACAAGAAAATCTTTTAATGCTATGCATTTTAATTGTTATGCTATTTTTCTTAAAGATGCAGAGGGTTGCAAAATGATGTATGGTGGCAAACCCTATGATTACGATGAAGGTACACTTGTATTTCTAAGTCCTAATCAAACAATAAAACTTGGACAATACGACCCAAATTTTACTCCAAAAGGTTATGCCATATTATTCCACCCTGATTTACTATTAGGAACGGACCTTTTTAAAAAAATTAACACTTATGGTTTCTTTTCATATGAATCCAATGAGGCACTCCATATTTCAGCAAAAGAACGTAAAGTAATTTTAAGTGTCATTGATAAAATTCAATTTGAATTAGATCAAAACATAGATAAGCATAGCAAAAACTTGATTACTTCTAACCTTGAACTTTTTCTAGACTATTGCACTCGTTTTTACAATCGACAATTTATAACGAGAGCCCATGAAAATCAAAATACCATAGATAAATTTGAAACCTTATTAAATGATTATTTCAAATCTAAAAAATCATTCAAGAATGGACTTCCTTCTGTAAATTATTTTGCTGATGAACTATGTCTATCCCCTAATTATTTTGGAGATTTAGTTAAAAATGAAACGGGAAAATCGGCTCAAGAACATATTCAGTTGAAACTTATTAATCTATCAAAAAACAAAATGTTTAATAATAATAAAAGTATTTCAGAAATAGCATTTGAACTTGGTTTTAAATACCCGCAGCACTTTAGTAGAATGTTTAAGAAAAGTACAGGTCTTACTCCGAAAGAGTTTAGAACTTTAAATAATTAGATTGTATTATGAAAAAAATAATCTCAGGATTCTTTCTCATTTTTATATGTATTCAGTTTTCCTATGCACAAAATTCAGATAAACCTATTGTTCAAACAAAGTCAGGAATAGTACAAGGGGCAAAAGAAAATGATGTAGCCGTTTTTAAAGGAATTCCTTTTGCTGCACCTCCGGTAGGTGAGTTTCGCTGGCGTCCACCACAACCTGTAAAACCCTGGGATGGAGTTCGTGATGCTACCGAATTTAGTCCTACTTGTGCAGCAGTAGGTTGGGGTGCTGCTCCTGGAACCATCCAGCAGGGATCATCAGAAGATTGTCTGTACCTCAACGTATGGACTCCTGCCAGTATTGAACAGGGAGCAAAGTTGCCGGTAATGGTTTGGATTCATGGTGGTGGATTTACAGGAGGAAGCGGTAATACATCTGGAAATGGATTTGCCCAAAAGGGAGTAATACTAGTGTCGATGAATTATCGCCTTGGGCGTTTGGGGCATTTTGCCTTTCCTGCATTGAGCAAGGAACACCCCGACGAACCAAAAGGCAGTTATGCATTTATGGATCAGATTGCAGCCTTACAGTGGGTGAAAGAAAATATTGCTGCATTTGGAGGCGACCCAAATAACGTGACAATCTTTGGCTTCTCTGCCGGAGGTGTCTCTGTTCACTCACTCCTTACCATAACTGCTGCCAGAGGACTCTTCCAAAAGGCAATCGGCCATTCCAGTGGTGGAAGAGACGGAGTTCTTACCGGCAGACCAATCAACAAAGAAAATGCTGATCCGCTTTATCCGGTATCAGCCGAAACAATCGGGATTAATTTTGCCAAAATGCATGGTATTGAAGGTACGGATGCAGCAGCACTGGAAAAACTTCGTGCCCTTCCTGTTGTTGATATTGTTGGAGGAGGAGAAACAAATGGACAGGAAGGCCCGCGTATTTATCCAGGCCCGATTCTGGATGGTAAGTTTGTTACCGAAACAGCCGAGAGTGCATACAAGGCAGGCCGACAGGCAAAAGTTCCGATTATGATGGGGAATAATAGTGCAGAAATTGGCGGTGCATTTGTGAGTACCGGCACTTCAAAAGAAGAGTTGTTTTCTCAATTCGGTGAACTGGAAGATGAAGCAAGAGCAGCGTTCGATCCTGATGGCAACAAAGAATTCGCTGAAGTACAAACAAGGTTTAATACGGATTGGGTATGGGGAGAACCTGCGCGGTTTACAGCACGTGAATTTACAGGAATTAGTGAAGCTGC